>NZ_JBEXPY010000008.1:0-215494 GCF_040612315.1 Streptomyces sp. NPDC006435 | reverse complement strand
CCGGCCGCGTCGGGGGCCGCACCTGCGGGCCCCTCGGCACGGGCGGCCGGCGCACCCCGGCCACCGGCCGGTCGTCGCCGCTCCCCCGCCGCACCACCCCCTCGGGGAGCGCGGCGGCGTCGACCCGTGCGGCGTCCTCGCGGAAGAGCAGGTGCACGGGGATGGTCGCGGTCCGCTCGTTGGCGATGACCGCGTGGTGCCGCCCGGCCCCCCACGGCGCGTCGCCGGACTGCACGGCCCCGTCGCCGCCGGAGACGGGCAGGGAGTCGAAGACGGTGTCGGGCGCGGTGCGGCGCCGGGACGCCCCGGGGGCGGGTACGGGGACGGGTCCGCCCGCCCCGGCCGGGACCGAGACCGCCGCCGAGGTCGCGCCGAACGCGGCGTCCGCGCTCTCGCCCGGCACCAGGTCCAGCACGAGATCGACCACGGAGTCCGGCCCGGCGTCCGGCACCTCGCCCGGGTCCGCGCCCCCGGCGCCCGGCCCGGACGCCGGGGAGTCCGCGTCCTCGCGCGGCACCGTCCGGTCGGAGCCCCACGCACGGACCGGCTCCCGCCGCTCCCGCCGCCCCTCCCGTCCCGTTCCGTCCTCCGGGTTCCCGGAACTGTCCGACACCGTGGATCGCATTCCCACCTCCGTCATGTCCGTGCTGTCACGCGAAGAGCCGCCGCCAGGTCTCCGGACCGGGGTGGCCGTCGGCCGCTCCGCCCCGCCAGCCCTGCGCCCGCTGGAAGGCCTCGACATTGCGCCGGTCCGCCTCGGTCCACCGGGGTCCGGGGCCCGACGCGTAGTGCTTGCCGTACCCCTTCTTCACCAACTGCCTGCCGAGCCTCTCGACATGGCCGTTGGACTGACCGGGCCTGAAATAGCCCCGGCCGGGGAACTTCGAATCCGGGTTCGAGCCGTTCTGCCCGGCCCCCGTGCCGCCCCCCGTACCGCTTCCGGTCCCGGGGATGTCGCGCCCGGTCCCGGCGACCAGGAGCCGCCAGGTGTCGGGGCCGGGGATGCCGTCCGCCTCCTTGCCCTTCCAGCCCTGGGCCTTCTGAAACGCCTGGGTGGCGCGCCGGTCCGCGTCGCCCCAGCCGGGGCCGGGGCCGACCCCGTAGAAACGCTTGCCGCCGCGCTTCACCAGCATCCGGCCGAGCTGGGTGACGTACTTGTTGCTGCTGCCCGGGCCGAACATCCCCGTGCCGGGGAACCTCGTCGTCGTCGCGGCGCTGCCGCCGCTGCTCCCGCCGGTGAGGCCCTTGTAGCGGTACGCGACGTAGTTGCCCGAGTGGGTCCAGTACGCCATGGGTGTCGTCCGCCTGCGGGTGTGCGGCTTCGTCTGCTCGTACGCCGTGTAATGGGTGTGCGTGTAGTCGGTCCAGCCGCCGAAGATCGTGACGTGCGAGCCCTTGGAGGGGTCGGCCGGGTTGTGGAAGAGCAGGATGTCGCCGGGCTGGAGCTCCTCCCGCGCGATCCGCGTCCCGAACGCGGCGAGGCTGCCGGTCCACTCGTTGCCCGGCAGGTTCCAGGCCATGGACACGAAGCCGGAGCAGTCCTGCCGGTAGCCGTCCGGCCAGTACTTCACCATGCTGTACGGGACCTGCGCGGACACCCACTTCTTCGCCCGGTTGATGATGTCGGCCCGACTGGTGGGGCGCAGCTTGGGCGTGGTCGTCGTGGACGAGGGCGGCCCCGAGGCCCCGCCGCCGCGCAGCGGTCCGGGACCGCCCTGCGGACTGTCCGGGTCCGGGTCGACCGGGACGTCCGCCGACGCCGCCGACACCGTCGGGTCTCCGGGGGCGGGCGCGTCGGCCGGATCCGCGGGCGCCGCCGCGGCCGGCATTCCGACCGCGTCCGTCACGGCCGGCGCTCCCGCCGCACCCGTGTCCGTCACGGCCGGCGCGCCCGCCGCATCGGTCCCGGCCGCCTCCGCCACTCCGCTGCTCAGCACCACACCGGCCGCGGTGACCAGCACCATCGCGCGGCGTGCGCCGTGGGCGGCCGGGTGGCCGCCGTCCCGCACGGACAACGCGCCGGCGGCCCGTCGCTGCGCGGCGCATCCCGCGCAGACGCAGTCGACGGCGGGTACGTACTCCTCGAAGGACGGCACAGTCATGTGGTTCCCCTCCGCACTCGTCAAGATCTTTTGGCCCGTCGGCACGGGCGCCAGTGTCTCAACTCTCCTGACATAACGCATTTTGACGGACAGAAGAGAAAAAACGACCATCCGACAGGCCGGGACGGACGGGAAATGGTCGGGAGCACCCCTCGACTTCGGGTAGAGTTACGCAGGTCAGCAGGCGCCGCTAGCTCAGTTGGTTAGAGCAGCTGACTCTTAATCAGCGGGTCCGGGGTTCGAGTCCCTGGCGGCGCACGCACAGTCGAAACCCCCTCACCACGCGTGAGGGGGTTTCTTCGTTCCCACCACCTTCCGCGACCGACGCACAGCCAACTCACAGATGCCGCACAGTGACCGGCCCGTCACCCAGCGATAGGAAGGCTGCCCTCGCGGACCCCCGCGCACGCCCCCTTCGCGAAGATTCCGCAAATCGCACATACAACTGGGAACCCGGCTTTTCGCCCCTGTGGGCGGGGGCGATGCCCGCTGACGCGCGCTGGTGCGCCGGGCAGTTGGGGGCCGCGGGGGTGTTCCGGTCGCCGACGGCGCGGGGCGGGTCGCCGACGGCCCTGCCGGGAGCTCCCGACCGGGCCGCGTACTGGTCCGCGCGGTCCGGGAGTTGGGGACGTCGTCGGCGGGTCCGCCGGCCGCTCCCCTCAGCCGCCGTCGTTCCCGACCGGCTTCCCGTCGTCGTTCCCGTCCGGCTTCCCGCCCCGCTTCTCCCCGGGCCTCTCGCCGGTGAGGTAGGCCGAGACGATCACGTTGGCGTCGTAGGAGTGCGATGCCCGGTCGTAGGTGCCGCCGCAGGTGATCAGCCGGAGTTCCGCCCGGCCGTCCTTGCGCGGGCCGTACGCCTCGGCGGCGTCGAAGCGTGCCCGGGTGAGGACCCTGACGTCGTCGACGGTGAACTCGGCGACGGTGCCGTCCGCGCGGGTGACCTCGACCTCGGCGCCGGGGCGGGTGGCGCTCAGCCCGTAGAAGACGGCCGGTTTGGTCTCGGTGTCGACGTGGCCCACGAGGAGGGCCGGGCCGTTCGCGCCGGGCCGGGTGCCGTCGCCGTACCAGCCGACGGTCTGGGGGCGGTCGAACGGGGGCGGTTCGACCGCGCCGTCCCCGTCCAGGCCGCGGACGACCACGGGCGCGTCGACGCCGATCGACGGGATCTCGACGCGCCGCGGGACCGCGCCCCCGATCGGGTCGTGCGGCGGGGGCAGCGCCACGCCGAGGGGGCGCCCCACCGCGGCGACGTCACCGGTCGTCGGGGCGGAACCGGCACCGGGGCCGTCGGTGATGCCGCGCCCCCAGAGCCACAGGCCCAGCAGCAGGACGGCCCAGACCGCTCCGGCGAGCAGTCGGCCGTGCCCGGCGGGGCGGTCCGGGGCGGACCCGGTCACTCCGCGGCCGGGCGGCGACGGCGCACGCTGCGCAGCGCGACGGCGACGGCCGCGACGGCGGCCAGGACCAGCCCGGTCACGGTGTGCGTGGTGCCGGGGCCCTCCTGCCGGGCCTCCCACTCGGCCAGGGAGGCACCCCCGCCCGCGTACGCCCCGGACGGGGAGGTGCCGCCGCCGCCCGCGCTCACCGGGGCCACCGGGGTGGCCCGCCCCCGGTCGGTGACGGTGACCGTGCCGACGGCCTCGGTGCCCCTGCCGTCCTCGCAGACGACGCGGATGTCGTGGTCGCCCGGGGAGGTGTCCGAGCCGATCCGGGTCTCGGCGAACAGTCCCCCGTCCGCGGCGGGCGAGAAGCGCGCCGGGGAGACGAGGGCGTCGGCCGTCCCCTCGGCCTTCCGGCCCCCGCAGCCCTCCAGCCGCAGGTCCACCTCGCCGCCGGGCCCGACGGTGGACGGGGTCACCGTGAGGGAGGCGCGCGGGCCCCCGCCCTCCTCCCGGTCGGCCCCGGCCGCGGAGTCGGCCAGTGCGGCGGGGACCGGTGCCAGGGTCGCCGCGACGATCGCGACGGCACAGAACGTGAGGGGCAGGGAACGCATGGTGAACCTCCTCAGTGCAGGTTCGCGCCTGCGGAGGCTTTCCGCATCCGCAGCGCCCCCGCCCGTGCCCCTCCCCGCGCCGTCCCCGCCCCGGTGGCTCAGCCCTCGTCGACGAGGGCGACCAGGTCGGCGATCGAGTCGACGACCGTGGACGGCCGGAAGGGGTACTTGTCGATGTCCGCGACCGTGGTGAGGCCGGTGAGGACCAGGAAGGTCTGCATCCCCGCCTCCAGACCGGCCAGCACGTCGGTGTCCATCCGGTCGCCGATCATGGCGCTGGACTCGGAGTGGGCACCGATCGCGTTGAGCCCGGTGCGCATCATCAGCGGGTTGGGCTTGCCCGCGAAGTACGGGGCCTTGCCGGTGGCCTTGGTGATGAGGGCGGCGACGGAGCCGGTGGCGGGCAGCGGGCCCTCGGCGGACGGGCCGGTCTCGTCGGGGTTGGTGCAGATGAAGCGGGCACCGTTGTTGATCAGCCGGATCGCCTTGGTGAGCGCCTCGAAGCTGTAGGTGCGGGTCTCGCCGAGGACCACGTAGTCCGGGTCGTGGTCGGTGAGGACGTAGCCGATGTCGTGCAGTGCGGTGGTGAGCCCGGCCTCGCCGATGACGTACGCCGTGCCGCCGGGCCGCTGGTCGTCCAGGAACTGGGCGGTGGCCAGGGCGGAGGTCCAGATGTTCTCCACGGGCACGTCCAGGCCCATGCGGTTCAGCCGGGCGTGCAGGTCGCGGGCGGTGTAGATGGAGTTGTTGGTGAGGACCAGGAAGGGCAGGCCCGAGTCACGCAACCGCTTGATGAAGGCGTCCGCGCCGGGGATCGGCGTGCCCTCGTGGATCAGGACTCCGTCCATGTCGGTGAGCCAGGACGAGATCGGCTTGCGCTCTGCCATGCGTGGGACTCCTGCCGTACGTCGTGTGCGGGGACGCCGGCGGCACCGCGCTGTGCAGCGCCGACGCCCCCGATTTTAGGCCGCCCCGGACGTGACGGTTCCGGCCGTCCCGGGAGCCGTCGGGGAAGCCGTTCCGGGAGCCGCCCGGGGGGCCGTCGGAGGAGCCGCCCCCGGGGCCGTGCGGCGGGGCCCGTCCGGCGGGCCCCGTCCGGTGCGGTGGGGTCAGCTGCCGGTGGCCGACTTCCAGGCGTCCACGTACACGTCCAGGTTGGTGCCGATGTCCGACCAGTTCGGCTCGAAGACCTCCACGCCGTCCATCAGCTCGGCGAGCGCGATGGCGTTGGTGTCGGTGGCCTCGACGTCCTTGCGGGCGGAGAAGCCGCCGCCGACCGCGCTGACGTCCTTCTGGGCCTGCTCGGAGAGCATGAAGTCGAGCAGCTTCTTGCCGTTCTCGGTGTGCGGGGCCTTCTCCACCAGGCCGGCCGCGTACGGCAGCGCGAAGGTGGTGGCCTTGCCGCCCTGCTTCGCGGGGAACCAGATGCCGAGGTTCGGCATGTCCTTGGACTGGGCGAAGTTCATCTGGACGTCGCCGTTGGCGACGAGCAGTTCGCCCTTGTCCACCTTGGGGGCCAGTTTGCCCGTGGAGGCGGACGGGCCGACGTTGTTGTCCTGGAGCTTCTTCAGGTACTCCATCGCCGGCTCCTTGCCGCCGAAGTCGTTCATGGCCTTGATGAGCACGGCCGTGCCGTCACCGGCGACCCCGGGGGTGGAGTACTGGATCTTGTTCTTGAACTTCCCGTCGAGCAGCTCCTCCCAGGTGGCGGGCGCCGACTTCATCTCCTTCTTGTTGTAGATGAAGCCGAAGTAGTTGTTGACGACCGAGGTCCACTTGGAGTTGTACGCCTTGTCGGCGCCGTCGACCTTGTCGGAGCCGGCCGGCTCGTACGTCGCCAGCAGGCCCTTGCTGTCGGCCTGCTGGATGAACGGCGGCAGGGTGACCAGTACGTCGGCCTGGGTGTTGGACTTCTCGCGGACGGCGCGCTGCACCATCTCGCCGGAGCCGCCCTCGACGTACTTGACCTCGATGCCGGTCTTCTTCTCGAAGTCCTTGAACACCTTGTCGTACCAGCCGTCGCCGTTCTCGCCCTTGAGGCCGTCGGCGCTGTAGACGGTGACGACCTTCTCGTCGGACGCGGCCGACGAGCCGCCGCAGGCGGAGAGCGTGGCGGCGAGGGCGAGGCAGCCGGTGACGGCGGCTACGGGCTTGAGGTGGTTCTTGCGCATGGCAGTCGTATCTCCTGGATGTCGGCCGGAAGCCGGCCGGAGTCGGTACGGGGGTGGCACCGGAGTCGGTACGGGGGTGGCAGCGGATCGACGAGGGGTGTGGGCGGGCCGACGGAGGGGGTGGGGCCGGGGGCCTGCGGGCCGCCCGGCCCCGGGTGTCAGCGGTAGGAGGCCCTGGTGCGGATGCGGGAGACGCCGAGCAGCACGAGCAGCGTCGTTCCCATCAGGACCACGGCGACGGCCGCGCCGGTGAAGAGCGAACCGCGGTCGGTGGCCGCGAAGATCTGCACCGGGAGCGGTGTCCAGTCCGGCGGGTAGAGCATCATCGTGGCGCTCAACTCGCCCATGGACAGCGCGAAGCAGAGCCCCGCCGCCGCGGTGAGGGACGGCAGCAGGAGCGGCAGCCTGACCCGCCACAGCACCCGGCCGGGGCTCGCGCCGAGACTGGCCGCCGCCTGCTCGTACATCGGGTCGAGACGCATCGTCGCCGCCGAAACCGACGAATAGGCGAACGCGGTGACAAGAATGGTGTGCGCCAGGATCACGATCCAGCGCGTCCCGTTGAGCAGCATCGGCGGCTGGCTGAACGCGACCAGCACGGCGAGGCCCACCACGACGGACGGCACGGCGACCGGCAGCATGAACAGCGCGTCGAGGAACCGCTTGCCGCGCCTGCGCATCGAGGCGGCGGCGAGCGCGGCCCAGGAACCGATGGTGAGGGCGAGCAGGCTGGCGGCGACGGCGGTGACCAGGCTGGTGGTCAGGGCCTGGAGGGAGTCCCCGCCGGTCGCGGCCGCGTAGTGCTTCGCGGTCGGTCCGGAGGGGAAGGCCCCGGACCAGTTGGTCGCGAACGACGCGGCGACGACGACCAGCAGCGGCACCGCGAACAGCGGGACGAAGAGCACGAAGAACACGGCCCAGGTGGCCCACTTCCCCGTACGGCTATGCACCAACACGGCGGCTCACCATCCGATACAGGCTGTAGAGGCCGACGGAGATCACGATGTTGACGACGGCGACGACGCAGGCCGTCGGGTAGTCGGACTCCAGGATCGCCTTGCCGTAGACGAGCATCGGCAGGGTCGTGACCCCCTTCGCTCCGGTGAACAGCACGATGCCGAACTCGTTGAGGCACATCACCAGGACGAGGCTGCCGCCCGCGGCGAGCGCGGGGAGGGCCTCGGGGAGGATCACCTGCCGCACGATCCGGGCCGGCTTCGCGCCCAGCGAGGACGCCACCTCCAGTTGCGCGCTGTCGAGCTGCGAGAACGCGGCGAGCAGCGGGCGCATCACGAACGGGGTGAAGTAGGTGATCTCGGCGAGCAGGACGCCCCACGGGGTGGTGAGGAAGTCGAAGGGTCCGCTCGACGCCCCGGTGAGGTCCGTCCAGACGCCGTTGGCCATGCCGACATTGCCGTAGATGAACAGCAGGGCGAGCGTGATCAGGAACGACGGGAAGGAGAGGAAGACGTCGATGAACCTGGCGACCGCCCGGCAGCCGGGGAACGGCACGAAGGCGATGATCATGGCCAGGACGAAGCCCAGCACGAGACAGCCGGCCGTGGAGCCGGCCGCCAGCCAGACGGTGGTCGTCAGGGCCGAGCGGAACGCCTCGGAGGCGAACACCTCGCCGTACGGGGCGAACGAGGTGCCGCCCTCGTCCGGGGTGACGGACTGCTGGACCACGAGGGCCAGCGGGTAGAGGAAGACCAGGGCGAGGACGGCGACGGGCGGCAGCGCCCAGACGAAGCGGGGCACGCGGCGGGCCTCGCGGGCCGGGGCGGCCGGACCGGACGGGGCCGGGGGCGTCGCCCCGGCCGGGCCGGTCCCGTCGCCGCCGGTGCGTGGGCGCGGCGCCTTCGTCACGGTGACGCCGGACGCGGCGGGGTGGGCGGCGCTAGCCATCGGTTCCTCCCCCGGCTCCGACTCCGACTGCCGCTTCGGCTCCGGCTCCGGCTCCGGCTCCGGCAACGGCTTCGGCTTCGGCTCCGGACGCCGTGCCCGCGGGCAGCAGTACCGCGTCCTCGGCCGCGAAGTGCACGGTGACCCGGTCGCCGAGCGCCGGGGTCTCGCGCAGTTCCCGCAGGTCGGCCTTGACCTGGTGGCCTTCCACGTCGACGTACAGCCGGTGGGTGGAGCCGCGCCACTGGACCTCGGCGATGGTGCCGCTCAGGGCGTTGGGTCCGTCGCCGAGCCCGACCAGGTGGGGCCGGACGCACAGGATGGCGGTGGCCCCGCGGGCCGCCTCGCCGGTCGGTACGTCCAGCGCGTGCCCGGCGAAGTCGACGGTGTCGGTGCCGTCGGCGACGGTCACCGGCAGCAGGTTGGCATTGCCGACGAACGAGGCGGTGAACTCCGTGCGCGGGCGGCGGTACAGGTCCTGCGGGGTGCCGCAGTCCTGGAGACGTGCCTTGTCCATGACCGCGATCCGGTCGGCGAGGGTGAGCGCCTCGACCTGGTCGTGGGTGACGTACAGGATGGAGACGTCGGGCAACTCGCGGTGCAGTCGCGCCAGTTCGGCGAGCATTCCGGAGCGGAGCTGGGCGTCGAGCGCGGAGAGCGGTTCGTCGAGCAGCAGGACGCCGGGCCGGATGGCGAGCGCGCGGGCGATGGCGACGCGCTGCTGCTGGCCGCCGGAGAGTTCGCGCGGGTAGCGCTCGGCGTAGGCGGCCATGCCGACGAGTTCGAGCGCCTCGGCGACCCGTGCGGGGATCTCGGCCTTCGCGACCTTGTGGGACTTGAGCCCGAAGGCGACGTTGTCCCGGACCCGCATGTGCGGGAAGAGGGCGTACTGCTGGACGACCATGCCGATGCCGCGCTTGTGCGGCGGCAGCCCGGTCACGTCGCGGTCGCCCAGGTACACCCGGCCCGAGGCCGGCCGGACGAATCCGGCGACGGCCCGCAGGGCGGTGGTCTTCCCGGACCCGGAGGGGCCGAGCAGGGCCATGACCTCGCCGGGCTCGACGGTCAGGTCGAGCCGGTCGAGCACGGTGTTCCCGCCGTACACGACGCTGACCTGGTCGAACCTGATGCCGCTGCGGACGGACCGCTCTCCGCCGGTCATGCCTCGGCCCGCGCGATCAGGTCCGGGAGCTCGGCGACGGAACCGAGGACGTGCGTGGCGCCGTGCCGGGCCAGCTGGTCCCTGTCGTGGGCGCCGGTGAGGACCCCGGCCACGATCCCGGCCCCGGAGCGCACGCCGCTGAGCATGTCGTACGAGGTGTCGCCCGCGACCGCGATCCGCCGGACGTCGTCCACGGCGCCGGTGCGCAGGAACGCGGCGAGGACCATGTCCGGGTAGGGGCGTCCGCGGCCGCCCGCGTCGGCCGGGCAGAGGGTCAGGGGCACCAGGTCCTGCCAGCCGAGCGCGGCCAGGATGGCGTCCTGGGTGACGCGGGCGAAACCGGTGGTCAGGACCACGGTCCGGCCCTCGGACCGGAGTCGCTCGATGGCCTCGCGGGCGCCGGGGAGCGGTGCGATGCGGCCGCCGTCGACGAGTTCGCCGTACGCCTCCTCGAAGGCGGTGTTGGCCTGCCGGGCCAGGTCCTCGTCGCCGAAGAGGTGGCGGAAGACCGAGATCTTGGACTCGCCCATGGTGGCGCGCACGTAGTCGAGCTTCTCGGCGTGGTCGGCGGAGCCGGGCTCCACGCCGAGGCGTTCGGCCGCGGCGGAGAACGCCTGCTCGACGAGGCCACCGTCGGCGACGGTGGTGCCGGCCATGTCGAGGACGACCAGGTTCAGCTTCCCGGCGTCCGGCTTCTCGGTGTTGCTCGGGTTCCCGGTGCTCGGGTTCTCGGTGTTGCTCAACTTCTTCACCAGCCCAGTTCGTCGGCGGTCGTTTCGGCGATCGCGGGCGAGCAGGTCATGCCCCTGCCGCCCGGTCCGGTCACCAGCCAGACGCCGTCGCGCACCTGCTGGCGGTGGACGACCCGGCTGGTGTCGGTGCACTGGGCGTAGACCCCGGCCCAGCGGTGGCGGATCCTCGGCAGCGGGCGGCCGAGGAAGGACTCGACGACCCCGATGAGGTGTTCGTACGGCTCCTCGACGGTGTCGAAGGCGAAGGGGTGCTCGTACTCGTGGGTGTCGCCGATGGTCAGTCCGCCGTCGCGGCGCTGCACCATCAGCAGCTGCATCCTGTGCGCCGCCGCCGTGGGGGCCTGTGCCTGCTCGGCGTTGAGGGTGTCGAGCGCCTCGCTCCGGTACGCCGGGTAGTAGCGGAAGCTGTCCGCGTCGGCGACGGAGGTGGTGAGCGGTTCGCCGAGCGGGTCGGTCTGCATCATCTGGAGCCGGACGCGGCGCACCGGGAGGTCGGGGCCGGCCAGTTCGCGGACGAGGCCGCCGAGCCAGGCACCGGTGGCCAGGATCACGGCGTCGCCGGTGTGCACGTCGCCGTGGTCGTCACGGACGGAGGCGGTGCCCACCACCTCGCGGACCTCGCGCCCGCCGAGGAACGTGTACCGGCCCGACTTCAGCAGCTCCTTCTTCAGGGCCAGTTGGGCGGTGCGCGGCTCGACCGCCGCGTCCCGCTCGCACCACAGGGCCGCGGTGAAGTCACCGCGCAGCGCGGGGTTGATCGCGCGGGCCTCGTCGGCGGTGAGCAGCTTGTAGCCGCGCGCCACCGCGTCGGGCCGGGCGACGGCCGCGTCGGCGACCGCGATCTCCAGCTCGGTACGGAGCGGGGTGAGCGAGCCGCAGGCCCGGAAGCCCAGCTCCGGGACCCGTGCCCCGATGCCCTCCCACAGCTCACGGGCGCGCAGCGCGGTCTCCAGCTCCTCGCCACCGGCCCGGCCGCTGACCCATATCTGTCCGAAATTGCGGAGCGATGCCCCGCGCGCCTCGCTCTCGCGCTCGATCTGTACGACCTCGTGGCCGCGGTTCACTGCGTGCCAGGCGTGCATGGTTCCCACCACGCCGGCTCCTACGACGATGACTCTCACGGCGGCCACGCTCCTCGGGACCGGTGACCCGGACTGATCCGTACGGCAACGGGATGGTGAACTGGACCCCAAAGTTGGCCTAGACCCGTTACATTCCCGTTATCGGAATGGGGTGTTCGGGCGGGTGGAATCGCCGCCTCCGCCGCTCGCCGCAACGGGTGGGGAGGTGTTCAGTGACCGTCCTGCGCGCCCAGGTGCGCGGTGAAGGAGAACCTGTCGCCCCGGAAGAGGGTCCGCACGCGTTCCAGCGGATCGCCTTCCGTGTCGCGCGAGATGCGGTGCATCAGCAGCATGGGCAGCGCGGGCGGGGTGCCGATGAGCAGCGCCTCGCGCGGTGTGGCGAGCACGGTCTCGATCCGCTCGTCGGCGTCGCCGAAGGGAATCCCGAGCCGGTCGCGGAGATAGGCGTAGAAGGACGAGTCGGGGTCGAAGTCCCGGTCCAGGTCGGGCACTCGGGCGACGGAGACGTACGTGCTCTCCAGCCCGACCCGGTCGTCGTCGGCGAGCAGCACCCGCTCCAGGTGCCAGACCGGCTCCCCGCGCGCCACCCCTATGTCGACGGCGAGCGCCCCGGGGCAGGGGAACCGCTCCAGTCCGATCAGGTGGCGCCCCGGCGTACGGCCCTGGCGGCGCACGCCCTCCGTGTAACTCGCCAGCGAGAGCGGCTGCTCCAGCTTGGGCCCCGCGACGACCGTGCCGCGCCCCTGGCGGGCGAGCCGCCCCTCCAGCAGGAGTTCGCGCAGCGCCTGACGCACCGTCTCGCGCGAGACCTCGTACCGCTCGGCGAGGTCTCGTTCGGTGGGCAGCATCCCGCCCTCGCCCAACTCCTCGACGAGCGTGGATACACGGGCCTTCACCGCGTAGTACTTGGGGATGCGGCCGTGCTCCGGGATGCCGGAACGGATGGGTGCGCCAGGTGCCTGGTCGTGCGGGTAGTCCACGGCCCGATGGTGGCAGACGGACATGAACGGGGATGAACGCCCAGGAGCGGGACGGTGAGCTTCCGGGGTACGGGAGTTGCCCGGGCACACGGGAGCTGCCGGTCAGGGGCGGGCCGGTCAGGGGCGGGTGCGGCACGAGCGGGCGGTCCGGATCACCACGGCCCCGGCACCGATCAGGAGCGTGGCGCCGGCGAGGCCGGTCAGCGGGGCGGGTCCGGGTCCGGGTCCGGTCTCGGCGAGTTCCGGCGGATCGTCCCCGGCCGGGGGCCGGCCGGGCTCGACCGGACGAGAGGGGTCGTCGGGCCAGGACTCGTCCGTCCCGCCGGTGTCGTCGAGGTCGTCGAGGTCGTCGAGGTCACCGGTGTGGCTGTCGTCGACGACGGTGAAGGGGTAGTCGTCGGACTCGCCCACCCACGCCCCGTCGTCCCCGCCCGGCTTGCCGGTCGCGCCGTCGCCGGTCGCACCGTCGCCGCCCGCGCGCTGCCGCTGGACGATCGCGGCGTTGGCGGTGATCCGCCCGGGGAGGGTGTCGGAGGTGAAGGCCATCCGGACCTGGACGGTGACGGTGTGACCGGCGGGGACCGTGAACCCGTCGAAGTCGTCGCCGTCGTCGCCCCCGAAGACCCCGATGTGCTCGTCCCGGTCGGTGGTCTCCCAGGTGACGCGGTGCTCCGTACCGGGCCGGGCCTGCTCGGAGAACTTCAGCTGGATCTGGTCGGAGGTCAGCCTCCGGTCCTCGTCGATGAGGACGAGCACGGGGTGGATGGCCCGGCACGGCTCGGTGGTGGTGTTGGTCAGGTCCAGGAACCAGGTCCCGTAACCGCCGCCGGACGCGTAGGTGTCCGGGCCGCCGTGGATACGGGTACGGATCGGGAACTCGCTCGCCGCGGGATCGCCGCAGGCGGGCTGCTGGTCGGCGGCGGTGCCCGGCGCCGAGACCGGGGTGGCCGAGGGGGCGACGGAGGCGGACGCGACGGACGTGCCGCCGAGAACGACGGCGGGAACGACACTCGCCGCGGCCAGCCCGAGCGCGAGCCCGTGCCGGGTGCGTCCGGGGGACGGGGGTGGCGAGGGAGGACGTGCCGGGGCGCCGAACACGGAGATGGACGCGGCGGAGGTCACGGGGACGGAGGTGGGGCTCGTCGTGGGGACCGAGGCGGGTGCCGGGCTCACCGTGGGGGACGGGCTCGTCGTGGGGGACGGGCTCACCGTGGGGACCGAGGCGGGGGTGGTCCTGGGGGCGGAAGGGGCCCCGGGGACGGAGGTGGCCCTGGAGGTGGAAGTGGCTCCGGAGGGCGTGCCGGGCGGGGGTGGTGCAGGGGACATCTGGGGATCACCTTCGCTGCTCGCTGTGCGGTCGGCCGCGGCTTCTGCGGCGTCCGCGGCGTGTCGCCGTTCGCCCGGGGGCGGGGCCCCGGGCATCCGGCGCACCCGGGCGAAGAGCGCCGGGATGCCCCGGCGGGAAGTCCCCCGCCCTTCGCTTCAGGGCCTTGCGGGGAGAGCCGCTCGGGCATTCCGGCGACACCGCGGGCAGGCGTGTCGGGCGCCACGGACCGGGCCCCGCGGACGGCGCAGGACATCGCGGACACCCACAAGGCCCGTACGGCCGGAGTTCACCGGTTCTGGAACCGCGACGCTGCCACGCACGCGCGAGACGTCGCCCGCAGACATGCCGCAGTGCCGCCCGGTCGGCCGCCCGAATCCGCCCGATCGGCCCAGCCTCCGGCGTACTGGTGCCGTTCCCCCTCCGACTCACCCGCCCCTTGAGCCTCATGGTTCGCACTCGCCCCGCTCGGCCCGGCTCACCTCTCGCGCCCCGCGGACCCATCCGCACCGTTCGTTCCGTTCGTGCCGCCCGTCCGGCCGAACAGCGGGGCCAGGATCAGCTGGGCGGCCCCCTCCGCGACCGGCCGGTCGCCTCCCTCGACGGCGGCGACCGGCACCGGCGCGATGCCGCCCCGCCGGGTGCGCTCGTCGATCACGGCACGGACGCCCCGTACGTACGCGTCGGGATCGGCCGCGACGGTACGGCCGCCGAGCACCACCCGGTCGATGTCGAGCAGCCCGACGAGGTTGGCGGCGCCGGTCCCCAGCACCCGGGCCGCCTCGGCGACATCGCCGCGGGCGACGGCGGCGAGGCAGAGCGCCTCGATGCAGCCGTGCCCCCCGCAGCCGCACTCCGGCCCGTCCAGCCGGACCGTCTGGTGCCCGAACTCACCGGCCCCGGTACGGGCCCCGCGGTGCAGCTCCCCGCCGAGGAACAGCCCGGCGCCGAGCCCGGTCCCGAGGTGCAGGTACGCGAAGTCGCCGCCGTCCGTCGCCCCGTCGCCGCACGCCGTCCGCAGGGCGAGCCCGAGGGCCGCGGCGTTGGTGTCCTTGTCCACGACGACGGGCAGCCCGGTCCGTGCGGCGAGCTCGTCCCGCAACGGATACCCATCCCACTGCGGGAACCCGGTGACCCGGTGCAGCACGCCGCCCCGGTGGTCCAGCGGCCCCGGCACCGCCACCCCGACCCCGAGCACCGCCCGGCCCTCCGGCCCCTCGCCTCCCCACGAACCCGTACCGCCCCCCGTTCCCGTTCCCGTCCCCGCCTCCGGCCCTGCGCCCCGTATCGCCGCGACCGCGTCCGCCGCGGCCGTGAGCACCTCGTCCGCCGGGGCGCCGAGGTCCAGCGGGGCGGCACGGCTCGCGACGACCGCGCCGGACAGGTCGACGAGCACCGCCGTCAGCCCGTCCCGGTCCAGATGCAGGCCGACCGCGTGTCCGGCGTCCGGCACCAGGCGCAGCACGGTGCGCGGCTTGCCCCCGGTGGACGCCCGCCGGCCCGCCCCGGTCGCCAGCCCCTCGGCCCGCAGCCGGGCGGTGATCTTGCTGACGGCCTGCGGCGTGAGCCCCGTGCGCTCGGCGAGTTCGATCCGGCTGATGCCGTCCCCGCCCGCCGACCGCAGCAGATCCAGCACGAGCGCGGCATTGTGGCCGCGCAGCATCGGCAGGTTCACGCCGCCGCTGATCCTGTTCACCGCTCACCCTGTTCCCCGTTGCTCCTGTTCACGGTCCCATTGTCGCCGTCGCTTGCACTTCGGCAACAGCGTTGCTTAAGTGGTCGGCATGACTGGCACCGCGACTCACCGGACCTCCGAGCCGTCCGGGACCCCCCTGCGCGTCGGACTCGTCGGCTACGGCCTTGCGGGTTCCGTCTTCCACGCCCCGCTGATCGCCGCGACCGACGGGCTCGTCCTCGACACCGTCGTCACCGCGAACGAGGAGCGGCGGGACCTGGCCCGCGCCGAGTTCCCCGACGTGGCGTTCGCCGCGTCGCCGCAGGAGCTGTGGGACCGCGCGGACGACCTCGACCTGGTCGTGATCGCCTCGCCGAACAGGACCCACGTCCCGATCGCGACCGCCGCGCTCGAAGCCGGCCTGCCGGTCGTCGTGGACAAGCCGATCGCCGGCACGGCGGCCGGGGCGCGCGGGCTCGCGACCCTGGCCGAGGAGCGCGGGCTGCTGCTCTCGGTCTTCCAGAACCGTCGCTGGGACAACGACTTCCTCACCCTCTCCCGGCTGATCGCGGACGGCGAGCTGGGCGAGGTGCAGCGCTTCGAGTCCCGCTTCGAGCGGTGGCGCCCGCGGCCGAAGGGCGGCTGGCGCGAGTCGGGCGACCCGCAGGAGATCGGCGGGCTGCTGTACGACCTGGGGAGCCACGTCGTCGATCAGGCACTCGTGCTGTTCGGGCCCGCGGTACGGGTGTACGCGGAGTCCGACGTGCGCCGCCCCGGCGCCGCCGCGGACGACGACACGTTCATCGCGATCACCCATGCGGACGGGGTCCGCTCGCATCTGTACGTCAGTGCCACGGCGGCTCAGCTCGGCCCACGCTTCCGGGTGCTGGGCCGGTCCGCCGGCTATGTGAAGTACGGCCTGGACCCGCAGGAGGCCGACCTGCGGGCGGGCGCCCGTCCGGGGGCGGCCGACCGGCCGTGGGGCGAGGAGCCCGAGGAGCTGTGGGGCCGGATCGGCTCGGGCGAGTCCCCGCCGACGGGCGGCGGCACCCCGGTCCGCAGCCTGCCGGGCGACTACCCGGCGTACTACGCGGCGGTCGCCGACGCGCTGCGCGGAAAGGGTGACAATCCGGTGACCGCCTTCCAGGCCGCGGCGGCCCTTGATGTCCTGGAGGCGGCCCGCCGCTCGGCCCGCGAGGGCGTGACCGTGTCCCTGCCCGCCTGACCGCTCCCCTCCCCCGCTTCTCCCCACACCGCACCGCACCCCCGTCCCCGCACCCCTCCCCTCCCCGCTCCCCCGCATCCGCTTCCGCCGACCCCGAGGTGCAGCCCGTATGACCCCCACCGCTCCGACCATCTCCGAGCTCATCGCCCAGGAGCGCCGGCTGACGCTGCCGCACTTCGGCCACGACGACGCGTACGCGCTCGGCGACCTGCTGGTCTCGATGGCCCGGCAACGGCACGCGCCGGTAGCGATCGACATCCGCCGCGGCGCGCAGCAGCTGTTCCACGCCGCGCTGCCGGGATCGAGCGCGGACAACGACGCCTGGATCGACCGCAAGCGCAAGGTCGTGGAACGGTACGGCGAGAGCTCGTACCTGGTCGGAACGCGGTTCCGGGCGAAGGGGACGACCTTCGAGGACTCCTCGCGCCTGGACCCGCGCGTCTACGCCGCGCACGGCGGCTCGTTCCCCATCGCCGTCGAGGGCGCGGGCGTCATCGGTTCGGTGACGGTCTCGGGCCTGCCCCAGGCGGAGGACCACGCCCTGGTGGTCGAGGCGCTGGAGCGGTTCGCGGCGACGCTCGCCGCCTGAACGCGGCGGAGGGGTGGGGCACCGCTCCCACGGCACCCCACCCCTCCGACCTTTACGCCTTCACGGCCTCCGAAGGACCTCCTCGCCCCGCACCCCGGAGGACCGCCCGCCCCTGCGGCTAGGCGTCCTTGAGTTCCTGGCGCTGCCGCCCCAGCCCCTCGATCTCCAGCTCCACGACGTCCCCGGCGCGCAGGTACGGCTTGGGCTCGGGCCGTCCCAGGGCGACCCCGGCCGGGGTGCCGGTGTTGATCACGTCGCCCGGGTAAAGCGTCATGAAGTGGCTCAGGTAGCGGACCACCTCGCCCACCGGGAAGATCTGGTCGGCCGTCGTGCCGTCCTGCTTCAGCTCGCCGTTGACCCAGAGCCGCAGCGACAGCGCCTGCGGGTCGGCGACCTCGTCCGCAGTCACCAGCCACGGCCCCAGCGGGTTGAACGTCTCGCAGTTCTTGCCCTTGTCCCAGGTGCCGCCGCGTTCGATCTGGAACTCGCGCTCGGAGACGTCGTGCGCCGTCGCGTACCCGGCGACGTGCGCGAGCCCCTCCTCGGCGGACTCCAGGTAGCGGGCGGTGCGCCCGATGACGACCGCGAGCTCCACCTCCCAGTCGGTCTTGACGCTGCCGCGCGGCACCAGGACCGTGTCGTCGGGTCCGACGACGGTGTCCGGCGCCTTGAAGAACAGGATCGGCTCGGCCGGGATCTCCGCGCCGGTCTCGGTGGCGTGGTCGTGGTAGTTCAGCCCGATGCACACGATCTTGCCGATCCGGGCGAGCGGCGGCCCGACCCGCAGCCCGTCGGCGTCCAGCTCGGGCAGCTCACCGGGCGCGGCCGCGGCGGCCCGCACCCGGGCGAGCGCGGAGGCGTCGGCGAGCAGCGCGCCGTCGATGTCGGTGACGACTCCCGACAGGTCGCGCAGGGTTCCGTCCTCGTCCAGCAGCGCAGGTCGTTCCGCACCCGGCGTACCCACACGAAGCAGCTTCAACGGTCTTTCTCCCCTTGGTCGAGATCGGGCCCGTCGGATGGGTGGCGGCCATCGCAGGCTTGTCCGATCGTCCAAGACATCCGATCACTCTGCAAGACCCTGTTCACAACCTGGACCGGGGCACCCGTCCCGCACCTTCACCGGGTGCCCGTCCCCGTATCTCCGCCGGACGCCTGTCCGGCCCTCCACCGGGTGCCTGTCCCGGCCCTCCATCAAGGTGTCCGGCCCAGGCCCTCCATCGGGGTGTCCGGCATCGGCACCCCACCCTGCCCCGTCCCCGCCCCGCTCACCCGGTGGTGGCCGCGGCGGCCCCGGCGGCCGGCATGTCCCGGTACAGGAAGGCCCGCTCGACCGCGGTCCAGGTGGTGCTCGTGACGACGTACAGCGCGGCGGCGAGCGGTACGACGGCCACGGTGAAGAGCGTGGCGAAGGACATCAGCGGCATCAGCTTCGTCATCGCGCCCATGCCCGGAACCGGCTGCCCGTCGGGGCCGGTGGCCGGGGTGACGGGGTTGGCGGCCATCTGCTGCTTCGTACGCCGGTAGTTGAACGTGGCCACGGCGACGACGATCGCGAACAGGCCGAGGTAGACCAGCCCCTGTTCGCCGAACGGCCCGCCCTGCGAGAGCGCGTCGTGCCAGCGCTCGCCGAGCGGGGCGCCGAGGAGCTGGTGGCCGAGCAGTTCGTTGGGCTCGTCGCCGATCGTCCCGCTGGAGAAGAGGTGGTAGAGGAGGAAGAAGGCGGGCATCTGCAACAGGCTGGGCAGGCAGCCGGAGAGCGGCGAGACCTTCTCCTTCTTGTGCAGTTCCATGAGCGCCCGCTGCATGCGCTCGGGGTTCTTGCCGTGCTTCTTGCGCAGCTCGGCGATCTGCGGCTGGAGCCTGGTGCGGGCCTTCTGCCCACGCGCCGCGGCCCGCGACAGGGGGTGCACGGCGAGCCGTACGAGGGCGGTGAACAGCACGATGGCGGCGGCCGCGGACGCGGTCTGGAACAGCGGTTCCAGCGCGTCGGCCAGCGCTCCGACCAGGGCGGCGAATGCGGACATGAAGACGGACATGGGTGAGCCCTCCGAGGGTCTCGTCGTGCCGGGAGGAAATGCGTGATCGGCATGACGGACCGCAGGGGCTTCTACGGGCGGGGACGGGCGCCTGCTTCGGCACCCACCGGCGAGAACGAACCCCTACGCGGCCGTCGGAAGAACACGGCCGGGGGCTCGGGGGCGTCTGCGCCCCTTGGCGTCCGGGTCCCGTTGCGGCAGGAACGCGGTGCGTCTCTCCCGGTCCCGGATGGCGGTACGGACCCGGGTGCGGGGCACCGGGGCGGCACAGCGGGCGCTGATGAGCGAGGCGACGGCGAGCGCGGAACCGGCCGCGGCGGTGGCGGCGAGCGCGACCGCGGCGGAGAGGCTGCCGCCCTCGGCGAGCAGGATCTCGGTGACGAGGAAGAGCAGCAGCCCGGCGGGACGGAGCAGCCGGGCGAGACCATCGCGCAGACGGTTCGCGTCCTTGGTCATCGGTCCCTCCCCTCTTCTCCCCGTTCACACATGTGTGTGCCCGCGCGTGTGCGTGCGTTCGGCTCTCCAGCCGTTATACACGATGGGTCCGACAGCGCCATCCGCCTCCGGTACCGTCTCCCGCCCCGGACGCGTCAGCCCCCCGTGCCCGTACCTGTGCCCGTGCCCGTGCCCGTCCCCATACCCGTACCCGTGCTCGTCCGGACACCGCCGCCACGACCGCTGCCGCCATCGCTGCCGTCGCCTCCTTCGCCGGACTCCGCGTCCCGCGCCACGAGCCCGATCTCGTCCCGGGCCAGCACCTCGTCGTCCGGCCGGTCGTCGCGTTCGCGCGGCCCCGCGTACGTCACAACGAGCGCGACGGCGAGGTTGGCGCCGAGCGCCACGATGCCCGCGTTCACCCCCCACACCGGATCGTTCTCCGTGAACACGAACCCGCACACCGTCCCCACCCCGACGACCAGCCCGCTCATCGCCCCGAGCAGGGTCAGCCGCCGCCACACCAACCCCAGCAGCACCATGGGAAGCAGTTGCGCCATCCCCTCGTACGAGATGAGGGAGAGCCGCACCAGAGTGTTCGGCGCGGTGTACGTGAGCAGCAGCGCCAGGCTCCCCGCGACCACGACCACCACCTGCGCGGCGCCCTTCTGCCGCCGTTCCCACCGGGGTACGAGCGAGAGCACGCTGCGGCCCCACATCGTGCCGATGACCAGCATGAAGACCGCCATCGGCACGATCGAGGAGAGCGCCGCCGCCACCCCGACGAGCCCGACGGTCCAGGCCGGCAGCGAGTCCACGACCAGCTTGAAGAGCGCCAGGTTGGACTCGGCCCCGACCAGCCCCGGCACGACGAAGAGGGCCGCCATGCCGAGCAGCATCGGCACGAAGAGCAGCACGTTGTAGGCGGGCAGCAGCATCGCGTTCCGGCGCAGCACGTCGGCGTTCTTCGCGCCGAGGTAACCGGCGACGGTCGTCGGGAAGATCACCACGGTGAGGGAGTTGAGGAACGAGGTGGTGACGAACCACGCCTGCCCGAGCCCGCTGTCCCCGTGCCCGGGGAAGGTCAGCCACTCGCTCTTCTCCGCGACGAGCCGGTCGAGGAAGGGCCCGTACCCGTCGAAGTAGTGCATCGGCACGTAGACGGCGAGGAAGCCGAGCGTGGCGATCACGAGGACGTCCTTGAGCACCGACACCCACGCGCTGCCGCGCAGCCCGCTCACCACGACGAAGCCGGTGGTGACGGCGAAGGCGATGAAGTACGCCTGGTTCAGGCCGATGGCGCCGTAGGAGATGGTCGAGACGACCACGCCCATGCCGGTGATCTGGAGCTGGATGTACGGCAGCAGGAAGACGGTCGCGAGCACCGCGACGAGCGCGCCGAGCCAGGGCCGGCCGAAGCGGTGCGCCACCATGTCGGTGATCCCGACGAGCCCGTGTCTGCGCGCGTACGCCCACAGCATCGGTCCGACGACGTAGCCGACGGCGTACCCGCACGACATGTACGCCACCACGTACAGGACCGGCGCCCCGTAGTTGTAGCCCCATCCCGCGGCGCCCAGGTAGCTGAAGCTGGTGTAGCCCTCGCCGGCCATCAGCACCCAGATGAAGACGGTCCCCAGGCTGCGCCCGCCCACGGACCACTCGGCGAGGCCACCGCCCTCCCCGCTCCCGTTCCCCTTCCGCCGGCCGCGCGTCGCGAGCAGGCCGAGGGCGACGGTGACGACCATGAAGACCCCGAAGACGGAGGTCGCGACCGTGGCGTTCACCGGCGGTCCCCCCGCCGGGTCAGCCATACGGCGACGGGGGTCAGCAGGGTCGCCCCGAGCAGCCACACGAAGAGGAACGGCAGCCCGAGAACCACCGGACGGACCCGGTTCACGAACGGCAGCGCCCCCAGGTAGAGCACGTAGGGGACCAGCAACCACAACAACTGCGGACGTCGTCTGAGCACGTCAGGGAACCTTAGTGCGACCCGGCCGCCGCGTCCGGGCATCCGGCCACCGCGTCGGGCGCCCGGCTACCGCATCCGGACATCGGTGAGCCTTCCCCACACGACGAGCCGGTACCGGGAGGTGAATTCGGGCGTGCAGGTGGTGAGCGTCACATAGCTGCCGGCCGTGTCGTACCCGGCGGACGGCTTCACGACGCTGCGCGGTACCGCCGCGATGACCCCGCTGTCGTGGGCGCCGGTCCGGGCGAGCGTCCGGTCGACGGTGTACGTGTAGACGGCGTCCCGGGTCTCGATGCCGATGCGGTCCCCGCGCCGCAGCCGGTTGATGTACCGGAAGGGCTCGCCGTGGGTGTTGCGGTGCCCGGCGAGCGCGAAGTTCCCGGGCCGTCCGGGCTGCGCGGTGCCCGGGTAGTGCCCGACGTACCCCTTGTCGAGGACGCCGCGCTTGCCGACCCCCTGGGCGACGGGGGCGGCGAGCCCGATCCGGGGGATGCGGATGACGGCGTACGCCCGGTCCTCCCGGGGCCCGCCCCCACCGCTTCCCCCACGCTCCCCGCCCCCCTCCGCCGCCGCCTTCTCCCCCTGCTCCCCCCGTTCCCCCTGCTCGTCCCGTTCGCCCCGCCCGTCCCCCGCCCCCTCACCGGTCCCCCCGTCCTGCGCCCACTGCCTCTGGAGGGCCCGCACCTCGTCCCGGGCCCCGGCACCGGCCTGCCGGTTCGTCCACCACAGCTGATGGACGACGAGCAGCAACAGGACGACACCGAGGGTCACCACCACCTCGGCAGCCGTCCAGAGCCCGCGCGCGACGGCCCTCCGCCCCCACGGGTTCCGCTGCACCACAACCGGTATCCGCTCCCGCACGGCCCGCACGATAGGCCCATCGTCCGTAACTCTCCAGGGCCCGAACGTCCCTCCGCCCAGGAGCCGTACGGCAGTACGGTGTGATTCATGCGCCCCGACACGCCTGCCGACCACACCACCGAAGCCGAGCGCCTGCTGCGCACCGCGGCGCGGTATCCCGAGGACCGCGAGCCGCTGCTCCTGCGCGCCGCGGCCCATCTGGAACTCGCCGGCGACCGCGCCCGCGCCACCACCCTCTACGGCGAGCTGCTCGGCTCCCCCGACCTCGACCACCCCCACCTGGTCAAGGCCCTGAACGCGGCCAACCTGTGGGAGTACGGCCACGAGGCGGAGGCCCGCGCGATCATCGAGGGCATCCGCGCCGCGGCCCCGCTCGACCCCGCCGCCTGGGAGGTCGCGGCCGGGACCCTGGAGAACCACGACGAGCTCGAAGCGGCCCACGACTGCTTCTCGACCGCGCTGACGCTGCTCCTCACACCCGGCGAGGAGGTCCCGTACGCCACCCGGTCACTGCTGTTCGGCCGGCACCGGGTGCGCCGGCTGATGGGCGCCGACCACGACGCGTGGGACACGCTGGCCGACACCGTCCACACGGCCGCCGTCCCGCTGGACGAACTCCACGACCCCAAGCGCCTGTGGTCGCTGGGCTCCTCGGACCCGGGCGAGCTCCGCGCCGAGATCACCCGTCTGCGCGCCGAACTGGGCGCGTACCGCACGGAGTTGTCCCGCCCGTTCCCGGTCGCACTGCTGCACTGGCCGGCCGCCGAACTCGACGAACTCCTCGCCGCGTACCCGCAGCTGCGCGACGAGTACCCCTCCCACCCCGAGCACCTGGCCCGCCTGGAGGCCGCCCTGCGGGACCTCCACCGGGCCGGCACCCCCAACCTCGGCATCGTGACCGGCACGGTCCCGTCGTACGAGGCGTTCGCCGCCTCCGAGGCCGCCTCCCCCACCGCCCCCGAACTCCTCCCCCAGTACGCCACCACCCTCGCCGCCCGCGGCCGCGCGATCCCCTGGCCCCCGGCCCGCAACGCCCCCTGCTGGTGCGGCTCGGACCGGCCCTACCGGGAGTGCCACGGAGGCGAGTGAGCCCCGGCCGTACGGCCCCGGTCCCCCGCCCGACCGCTCCGGCGGGCGGGGGCCGGGCCGCCCGGCAAAGCACGGGCACCCCGCGCCCGCGATCCGTATGGTTCTCCCATGCCGGAACTCCAACGCCTCCGCCCCGACCACGCCCCCGCCCTGCTCGCGTTCGAGCGGGAGAACCGTGCGTACTTCGCGGCGTCGGTACCGGACCGCGGCGACGACTACTTCACCCACTTCGACGCCCTGCACGCCGAGCGGCTCGCCGAACAGGCCGAGGGCATCTGCCACTTCCACCTCCTCGTGGACCCCGAGGGCGAGGTGCTCGGCCGGTTCAACCTGGTCGACGTCGCGGACGGCTCCGCGGACCTGGGCTTCCGCATGGCCGAGAAGGCCACCAAGCGGGGCCTGGCCACCACCACCGTCCGCCACCTGTGCACACTGGCCGCCACGGAATACGGCCTCACCGCCCTCCACGCGTCGGCCGCCCTCGACAACACGGCCTCCCGCACGGTCCTGACCCGCACGGGCTTCGTCCCCACGGGAGAAGAGGTCTGGCTGAGCGACCGCCCGGGGCTCCGTTACGCCCTGGACATCGCACGCAGGAACTGACGCGGACCGCCGACGCGGCCGGTGGCCGCGACGGGCGGGCCGGTGGATCCGGACAGCGGATCGGGGTGACAGTCGGAGGCTTTGTCAACAGGATTCCCCTCTGTCCCACCTTTGCAATATCATCACATCCTCACCGTTCGATCTCAGGGCCACACCTCCACACGCAGGTCTCAGCTCTGTGTGCGCGAGGAAGTGTTCATGCCTCCCTATCAGCCCTCCTCCGACTGGCAGTTCGAGATCCCGACCTCGGGAAGCAAGCGGCTCCCACCGGCCGCCCGCTACGTCGAATCGCTGACGCACCAGGGCTACGGCTTCGAGGCGGCCGTCGCGGACCTCGTCGACAACTCCATCGACGCGGGCGCCCACAACGTCGTGGTGAGTTTCCTCCGGGACGAGGAGCGGCTCGTCGGTCTCCTCGTCATCGACGACGGGCACGGCATGAACGACGAGGCCCTGGACACGGCGATGACGGTCGGCGGCCGTGAGAACTACTCCGAGACGGCGCTCGGCCACTTCGGCGCCGGCCTCAAGGCCGCGTCGCTCTCCCACGCCGACTCGCTCACCGTCATCAGCCGGACCAGGAAGAGCCCGTCGACCGGCCGCCGTTGGCTGACCGCACGCGCCCAGGACGACTTCACGTGCGACATCGTCGACCCGGGTTACTGCCAGGACCTGGTCGACCGCTACGACGGGCTGATCCAGTGGCACGGCACGATCGTCCGCTGGGACCGGGTCCGCGCCTTCGAGACCGTCGTCGCCGGGCAGGCCGACCGTTTCCTCAACGACGCGATCGAGAAGCTGGAGACCCATCTCGGACTCCACCTGCACCGCTTCCTCGCCCGCGAGGGCTTCCACATGGACATCGTCGTGGAGGACGTGCGGACCAGGGACGAGCTGGACCACCGAGGCGTCGAACCCATCGACCCCTTCGGTTACCGCGTGCCCGGCCGGGCCGGCTACCCCCGTACGTACACCGCGCCGGTCGAGGGTGTCGGCGACGTGGCACTGACCGCCCACGTCTGGCCGCCGAAGTCGCCCCTGGTCAGCTTCCGCGGCATCGGACCGCTGGCCGAACGGCAGGGCTTCTACGTCTACCGCAACGACCGGCTCGTCCAGGCGGGCGGCTGGAACGGGACCCGCAGCGCGGAGGGCCACCTCGCCCTCGCCCGGATCGCCGTCGACCTGCCCGGCGAGCCGAACGACGTCTTCGGCCTCACGGTGAAGAAGGACGGCGTGACCGTCACCCCCGCGTTCGCACGCGGCCTTGAGCAGGCCGTCGACGGGACCGGCCACGCCTTCGGCGCGTACCTCCAGGAGGCCGAGGCGACCTACCGGGAGGCCTCCCGGCGCGCCACCGAACCGCAGCGCAGGGCCGTCCTCCCCGCGGGCAAGGGCATCGATCCCAAGCTCCGGCGCACCCTGCGCGACGAACTGCCGGAGCTGGAGGGCGAGGACCCGATCTCCTTCCGCTGGGACACGCTCCCGCCGGACGTGTTCTTCGAACTCGACCGCGAGGAACGGGAAGTGCGGCTCAACAAGGAGTACCGGCAGGTGTTCAACGGCGGCCGGCGCGGTGGCCTCAACGACGCGCCGGTGGTCAAGAGCATGCTCTACCTCATGGTCAACGAGATCTTCCAGAAGGAACGGGTCCGGGCCGTCCACACCGACAACGTCGCGTTGTGGAACAGCGTCCTGGTGACGGCGGCGCGCTGCGAACTCGCACGCTGACCACCGACCGGCCCGCGTCCCCCGCCCGTATCCCGAGGAAGCCGCTCCCCATGACCGACCACCTGTTCAACCTGCACGGCGACGTCCTGGCCGCGATGCGGCGCGGCCCGAAGCACTTCGCGAAGCTGGCCTTCGTCCTCTCCGAGGCCGACGAACCCGCCGACACGGAGCTGGGCCACTTCCGGGACCGGATCGCCGCCGCCGGTCCCGGCGACGCGCTCGCCGCGCTCTGGCACCGCACCCTGACCGGCTGGGACCTGGCGGAACAGGCCGGTTGGTCCACCGCCCCGCCCCGCACCGACGCCCGCCGCACGGACACGTACGACCGTCTCGGCCTCGGCGCCGACCTGCGCAAGGCGCTCGAC
This sequence comes from Streptomyces sp. NPDC006435, assembly GCF_040612315.1. Taxonomy (NCBI): domain Bacteria; kingdom Bacillati; phylum Actinomycetota; class Actinomycetes; order Kitasatosporales; family Streptomycetaceae; genus Streptomyces; species Streptomyces sp. NPDC006435. Next base: position 189,448 of record NZ_JBEXPY010000008.1, on the reverse strand, counting down.
TCCGCGGTCCCGGTCTTCAAGGAGCCCGGTCCCACCGTCATCAGCGAGGAATTCGTCTCCTGGTACTCGCGGGACCTCGCCGCCGCCCGCTCCTTCTACTGGAACTCCTACGAGCGGCTGCTGCGCCGCAAGGGCTGGTCGGACGCCGCGGTCGCCGGCCTGGACGAGGCGAGCCACGCCGTGGTGGAACGCCTCTCCGACCCCACCCGCACCGAGGCGTACGGCGCCCGCGGACTGGTCGTGGGCTACGTCCAGTCCGGCAAGACGGCCAACTTCACCGGTGTCGCGGCGAAGGCCGTCGACGCGGGCTACCGCCTGGTCATCGTCCTCGGCGGCACGCTGAACCTCCTGCGCGGCCAGACCCAGCGCCGCCTGGACATGGAGCTGATCGGGCAGGAGAACATCCTGCGCGGCGCCGACCCGTCCGACCCGGACTCGCTGGTCGGCGTGGACTACCAGGACGACGAGGACTGGCCGGCGAAGTTCGTCAGCCACGGCCACCGCCCGTTCAACATCGAACGCCTCACCACCCGGGACAACGACTACCGCAGCCTCCTGCAGGGCATCGGGGCCCTGGAGATCGAGAAGCGCGAGAAGCACCTGCCGCTGTACGTCCCCGACAACCTGCACCGCGCGGCCGCCCGCGTCATGGTCGTCAAGAAGAACAAGTCCGTCCTGACGAACCTGGTGAAGGACCTCCGGAAGATCGGCCCGATCCTCCGGGAGATCCCCACCCTGATCATCGACGACGAGTCCGACCAGGCGTCCGTGAACACGTCCGACCCGAAGAAGTGGGAATCGGGCCGGACGCGGCGCACGGCGATCAACGGTCTGATCTCCCAGCTCCTGGGCCTGCTCCCGCGCGCCCAGTACGTCGGCTACACCGCCACCCCGTTCGCGAACGTCTTCATCGACCCGAGCGACGGCGAGGACATCTTCCCGCGCGACTTCCTCATCTCCCTTCCCCGCCCCACCGGTTACATGGGCGTGCAGGACTTCCACGACCTGGACGGCGGGGGAACGGCCGAGGAGACGCACGTACGCGGCATCCGCGACGACACGGGCGACCGTCTCCAGGAGGCGATGGACGCGTTCGTCCTCACCGGTGCGCTGAAGCTGTACCGCATCGATCGCGGAGTCCCCGAGGGCCCGTTCCGCCACCACACGATGCTGGTGCACGAATCGGTGAGGATGGACGACCACGCGGACCTGGCGCTGCGCATCAACACCCAGTGGCACCGGGCGGGTTACACCTCCCACGAGGGCCACGCCCGCCTGGAGGCACTGCTCGCCGACGACTTCGCCCGCCACGCGGACGACGGCCTCCCGACCCCGTCCGACTACGCCGAGCTGCGCCCGTACGTCTCCCGCGCCCGCCAGCTCATCAACGCGGGCGGCAACCCGGTCGTGGTCGTCAACGGCGACACGGACCGCTACTTCTCCCAGGTGGACCTGGACTTCGACCGGACACCGAACGTCTGGAAGATCCTGGTCGGCGGCACGAAGCTCTCCCGCGGCTTCACGGTCGAGGGCCTCACCGTCACCTACTACCGCCGCACCACCCGCCAGGCGGACACCCTGATGCAGATGGGCCGCTGGTTCGGCTTCCGCCCCGGCTACCGCGACCTGGTCCGCCTCTACATCGGCCGCGAGGAACCACTGACGAAGACGCGGACGGTCGACCTGTACGAGGCGTTCGAGGCGATCTGCCGCGACGAGGAGACCTTCCGCTCCCAGCTCTCGCGCTACGCGAAACCGGTGGACGGCAGACCCCAGGTGACCCCCGCCCAGATCCCCCCGCTGGTATCCCAGCACCTGCCGTGGATCAGGCCGAGCGGCCGCAACAAGATGTTCAACGCGGAGCTGGTGGAGATCCGTTCACCGGGCCAGTGGGTCGAGCCGACGGCATACCCCACGGACCCGGCGGACCTGCGGCACAACACGGAGACGTGGCTGCCCGCTCTTGAGACGTTAGACCAGGACATCTCCGTGTTCGTCACCTTGTCCGAAGACGACCGTGGAAACTACATCCGGTACCCGGCCAGGACCACGGTCCTCAGCCATGATCAGCTGCTCAGCGTCATGGGTGGTCTCGCTTGGGGACGCCCCGACCTTTTCGCTCCCCACCTGGCTTACCTCAAGGACTCCAGCGGCGCTGGCTGCGCCACTGACGACTGGGCCCTGGTCCTTCCCCAGACCTCTGGCCGCACGAGCGTCTCAGCTGGGATCCTTGGAGCGGAGCCGCTCACTCTCGTGCAGCGCAAGCGAAATGCCCACGGCGTCTTCAACCGCATCTCCGGCGTGTCCCACCGGCAGTCCGCCGAACGCATCGCCGGCATCCGTCCGCTGTGCGAGGACGACCCCTTCGCCTCCCAGCTTCATCAGCCACGGCGTGGAGCCGTTCTCCTCTACCCAGTGGTTGACCCTGATCTTGGCCCTCTCGCTGGTCACGTGACACGCGGCAGCATCGATCCGGCCAAGGTCATCATGGCTATGGCCTTCATCCCAGCCGCGAACCCTCTAGCCAGGTCAACCCCCTGCCTCCATTTCCGCGTAATCAACTCCGGACAGGCAGACTCGCCAATCATCGGCACCCATTCCGATAAGTGAGCACCACCCCCGACCACCAAAAGGAATAAACACTTCCAATCCTTCATCCAGGATTGCAACCGAGCCGGATTGGCGCGAGAATCCCAGGAGGGGCGTGTAAATACCTAGCACTTACCCCGCGCACAGACCTGGGGAAGAATGAGCGACGACTGGGTACCGCCAGAGGGGTCCTGGGCATCTTCGGCCGCGCGACGCCGGAACATGCAAGCCATCCGTAGTCGCGACACGAAGCCAGAACAGCTGATCCGCAAGCTCGTCCACGCCCAAGGTCTGCGTTATCGCGTCGCGGCCAGACCTCTTCCAGACCTTCGCCGGACGGCAGACCTGGTCTTCCGTCCGGCGAAGGTCGCGGTATTCATCGATGGCTGCTACTGGCATGGATGCCCGGAGCACTACATTCCGCCGAAGACCAACTCTGGCTACTGGTCAGAAAAAGTCGCGCGAAACATGGCCCGTGACCGTGACACCAACCAGCGCCTTACCGAAGCAGGCTGGATGGTCCTGCGGTTCTGGGAACACCAGGATTCGGACGCTTGCGCCGCATCGATCATCAGCACGGTCCTCGACCGTCGGCGCAACCTCCCCCGGTAAGGGTTCAGTGACTACTTCTCGGCCTGCTCGTCGCGTTCACGCGCAGCGCGCAGCACGTCCGCGATCGCTTCTCCTACCACCCTGGCAACAGGCGGAGGGAAGGCATTACCTACCTGCCGGTACCGAGCGGTCTTTCCGCCAGTGAATTCCCAGTCGTCCGGGAATCCCTGGATGATCGCGGCCTGCTCAACCGTCAGCATGGGGCCGTCCGGACCAAAAAGATCACGACCCTGGCTCCGCTTCTTCTCCCCTTCTTCGTAGCCATTTGCTACGCCCATACCAGAAACGCCGAGCTGCTTCCACGCCGCCTTCGCCCGGCTCGGTCCGAGGTCAGCGCCGCCATGCTTCTTCGACCCTCCAACCAAAGTGGGAGCGACGCCACCGTCCTTCTTCTCTACGGCAGCCCTGGACGCCTTCTGCTTCCAGCCATCCAGGCATTTCCTCGCCACCCCTGCGAATTCTCCCCCCTTTTCCAAGTAAGGGCGGTAGCGGTTCTCCATAGATTCAGAGAGGGCATCGAAAACACTCTTCGGCTCACCCATGACGGTCGGCCAAACAAATTTCAGATCACCGAGCACGTCTTTCCTGATAGCCACAAGAACGGCTCGCGGGCGCAGCTGAGGTACACCGAAATCGCTGGCCTCAAGCACCTCCCACTCGCATACTTCGTAGCCGAATCCAGCGAAATCTTCTTCAATCCCCGTCTCAGGGTGCTTAGCTCGCCCGCCCTGAAGGCGCGCTTCAATATAGGTTCGATAATCTTCGAACTTCGCGTCCTTGATCCCGCGAACGTTCTCGATCATCACTGCCCTGGGGTGCAGCTTGTCAACAAGGTCCAGCATGCGCGGGAAGAGGTCTCGCTCATCATCCTTCCCCAGCTGCTTACCGGCATGCGAGAAGGGCGGGCAGGGGACGCCACCGGCAAGAAGGTCAAGATCACCTCTGCGAAGCGGACCGCCCAAAAAACCAACCGGCTTCCTCAAGCCGGAATCAGGAACCTCTTCGGTGGGGATCGGAACAAATTTATTAACATCCCCAGAAAATACGTCGCAGTAGCTCTGCTCCCAACTCCACTCTTCCAACCGCTTAATATTCGCCTCAAGCGTGGCCGCGGCATGTGGATCGATCTCGACAAGAGCCAGGTGCTTGAAACCGGCCTGGTGAAGCCCGATGGCCTGCCCACCAGCACCTGCGCAGATCTCGATCGAGGTCAACGTGTGATCGTTCGGGCCCACCAGCTGCTCCTGGTGTGGCTGACGGGACCGGGACCCCATGGGACTCCTCCTGGCATGGCTGATACAGACATGCAAGTGTCGCATCTAAGCATCCGGTTCTCGGCGCCTTCTCACCTCCCGCCAAACGAGGCCGGGCTGGTCATCCCGCCCCTCGGCCCGGCTGAAAGCTGTCGGTACACACCAGACCTGCTCCGCTGGTTCCTTTCGCGCACCTTCTGCCCGGGCATCCGCTCCAGCAGCCGGCAGCGGGGAACAAGTACGCAGCCTGTGACCTCAGCCACAAAAACTTGGCCGGGTCGCGCTCCCGGCGTCCCGCTACTGCCGGAGCGTCCCTCTCTGGATTCCGCCGCTCACGCTCATACGGGCAGTGGTGCCGGGGGCTGGAACGCCCAGACCGACCGGCCGGATGTCGGCCAGTTCTCCACAAGCCTCCACGCCTTCGTAGCGAGTCCTGGGGTTATGGCGCGGGCAGGAACCTCAAGCCTCACTGACTCCCAGCGGCCGGCCCTGTCCCGGTCCGCCGGGACGGCTGAGTGAAGCCACGCACGACTTACCGTGGCCACGTTCACCGCGTCACCGTCCCTGCCAACGAGAACAGCGACCAGGTACCAGACAGGATCCGTGGCCATGACCTCGTACTCGTGCCGCGTCAGGTGAATCACAAGACGGGTGGGGTTGGTCGTTGACTTGACCTCCAGGTGCGCACGTTCCGTGGAAGCTCCTGCGGCTATGTCGTACCCATAAGCGTCCGACTCCGCAGCCACGTGCCTGACCTGCGGCACACCTCCCTTTATGAGCAGCCGGAGCAGCGCCTGCTCGCCCGACTCCCCGACAGCCCGTCTGGCTTCTTCGGCGGCACGGCTCCACCGGACTTGGGTAATCGCCGACGCCGCCTCTGTGTCCCTCAGCTCGCTGTCGCTGATCTCCACGGTGGGATGCCCCGTTGCCGTCACCATTCCTGTCAGTCTGAGCCAGGCAAGGCCTTCGGCGTATTGCGCCGGCGTGAGGTCCGCGTAGGCCGGATGGTTGGCGAAGAGCATGCGGACTCTAGGCACCCCGGCTCCACGCAGCTCGGCCAGCCAGCGAAGCGCTGCTCGCCGCGTGGCGTCACTGGGCGGCGACAGCATCGACATGCCTCAGCAACGCCCGGACATCAGCCATGTCCATGCCTGCGGCGCCAGACGGCTCGTCCTCAAGATCTGCCAGCTGCTGCACGGAGGGGTCGTCCAAGATCCTCCCCATGAACTCAAGCTTCTCTTCAAGCCTCATGGCCACCACCTCATCGATGGTGCCTTCAACCGCGAGCACGGTGACTCGTGTCTCGGTACCGGGAGCGAGACCGAGACGGTGAATCCGGTCCAGGCTCTGCAGGAACCGTCCGGCCATGAAATCGCGGTCCACGTAGACAGCGTCATGGCAGACGTGGTGCAGGCTGATGCCTTCGCCAAGCGTGGCCGGGTTGGAAAGGAGGACATGGCAGTCCGGGTCCTCACGGAACCGCCTGATCTGCTCTTCACGGTCGGGGGTACCGCCGTGCACCACAGCAGGCCCGTACCCCGCGAACAGACGCTCCATCGTGGTGATACTGCGCACGAACGTCGTCCAGACCAGAGTCTTCCGTCCCATCGCGGCGTTGGTCGCGACGATTTTCAGTGCTTCCTTGTACTTCGGAGAAAGCTCATGCTGTGGCAGGTTCCGCATCAGCGAGTACAGCGACTCGTGCTGCGGGATCTCCAACGGCGGCACCTGGTAAGTCAGCGGTTCGTGCCGGCTCTCGCCCTCGACGAGCAGCGCGGGGCTGGTGGCGGCCATGAGCAAACGCAACATCGCTTTACCCAGGGCGTCAAAGTCGGCCCGGGACGCCTCAGCCCTGGCGGTGAAGCGTCCGACCAGCGCGTCGTACACCTCACGGTGGAGCTCAGGCATCTTCAGACGCCGGATTCGTGTCTCGAACGGAGGCAGACCCAGCTCGTTCTTCGTGGTACGGGTGAAGAGCGGGCGGAGCACTGAACTGGCGTACGCGAGGTCGCCTCCCGCGACGGCCTGCGTCACTACCCGGCGTCCGTGGCCCGGCCAGACGAAGGACAGCAGGTTCTCCAGGTCCCGTGCCCCGTTGGGAGCCGGTGTACCAGTCAGGATGAGCCGCCGCCGGCTGAGCGGCCCAAGTGCCATGCACGCGCTGCCGTACGTCCCCTGTGCTCCCAGCTTCATGCGATGCGCTTCGTCAAGGACGATCATCGAGGGAGCGCCACGCAGCCAAGAGGCCAGTGCCGCGAGCGACTTGTCGAGGCGTTCGTAGTTGACCACCAGGATCTCGGCCCTAGGGTCAGGAATCTTCCCCATGACCATGGTGACCGGAGGCTGCTTGAAGCAGAGCTCGCTCTCAGAAAGCCATGCCTCGTACGCGGACTTGGGACTCACGACCAGCAGACGCCGGGCTTCACCGCGCTCCCTCATGGCCGCGTACACAGCCAGTCCCACACGGGTCTTACCGGCCCCGGGAACACTGAAGTTGGCACCGTGCTGCAACGACAGCAGCCGGGCGATGTCACGCCGCTGGAATCCCGTCAGGTCGGCATGCCAGGCGGAGCCCAGCATTGCCTCCACTGCATCGTCATCCCCCATCCGGTCCTGGCCGGGTGCCTGGAGCCTCTGTTCAGCCTGGTCAGCGTCATCAAGTACTTCGCCAACCAGTTCACCGAGCTCATCCGTCCAGGCGACTGACTCTGGGTACGGCCAGTCGGCCAGGGCGTCAATGCCCACCAGAAAGTCGTCCAGAGACAGCTCCAGGGTGAGCCGACCGCGCAGCCCGCCCCCGGGAAAGCGGGCTGCCAGCCGGTTCAGGTCGCTGCGGCACAGCTCAGTGGTGCGCAGAACAGCCCTGGTCCGCGTTACGTCGAAGCCGATCTGCAGGGACGATTCCTCGACAGTCACGGTCACCGCTGCTCCTGCCGGACGGCTTCGCGCAGCCACTCAACGCCCTCACCGGGCACTTCAATGCTCTGGGCGGTGGCCAGGGCCAGCTTCTTCAAAGTGGCCTTCAGCTTGAGAACAGCCTCGTCGAGAGCTTCCTCATCCAGGCTCCGGGACCCGCTCGCCAGCACCATGTCCGTGATGCACTGTTCGATGTCCTGACAGGCGTCGTTGAGCCTGTCAGGCGCTGCCTGCTTCCGCTTGCGTACACGGGCGTCCTTACCTGCCGGCTCAAGGGCGTCCTCGACCGCCTTGTGCGCTTCCTTGAACACCGAGGCAGCCTGCTGGGACTGTGCCAGGGGAACCTTGTCCCCTGCGCGGATCACGGCCTTCGCCCGCAGAACCGAGTCAGTGAACGCGCGAGCGGTGGCCACCTGCGGCACCTCGGCCTTCACCGTCCGGTTGATCCCGGGAATGACTCGCGCGGTTGCCACGGCGGGCTCGGCCTTCAGCTCGTCCGGCAGCCGGTGCTCCAAGTATCTTTCCCTGAAGTTGGACTCGATGAGACGGACATCGGTCTTGGAGAAGTCCATCACGATCGCGGCCAGGCGGTTCTCCTTGAGCAGCTCCGCCTTCTTAAGATCGGCTTTGGCTTCCTTGCCGTAGGCGCGATGCACCTCACGAAGCTTCTCCTGGGCGTCCTCGAAGTCCAGCAGCCGAAGCTGCACATCTCCGGTCGTGGACCTGTCCCTCAGGTCCCGGAGGCAGGCGAGCACCCAGAGATCCTGCTCCGCCGTCGACTCCCTAATGCGGAAGTCACGCGCGACCTCCCTGAGAGGCCGGCCTGCTTCAACCTGCTCGTCGATGGTGAGCAGTCTGTTGATGTACGAGTACGGCCTGCGGGTGTCATGCCGCAGCTGGAGCGAGAGCTCAACCTTGTTGATGTCCGCCCAGGTGCAGGAGTCGGGGAGTACGGCCACCCGGATGTCAGGGACGCCAAGCTCCCGCAGTGCTGCCGCACGGGTGTTGCCGTTGACCAGGATGCCCTCGCGGGTGATCAGACCAGGTTCGTTCTGCCGGAAGTCCTTGAGACTCTGCTTCAGCTCATCAAAGTCCTTGTCCCTCTTCGAAGGGTCGGAAGGCTCTGCCTGAAGCAGGTACTGAAGGTAATCCTGGCTCTCATCGCTCCACGGATCATCGTCCAGCCGGCGATCCTGCTGAGGGTCGAAACTGCGCTGCGCCCGGATCCGGTGGGTGCCCGGGTTGTAGTAAAGCAACTCCACGGGCATGTCGATGACCTCTACTACCACCGGCTTCGTGCGCCACTCGATCGTCAGGGTTTCCTGAAGCCCCGAGCCCGAGGCCACGTCCTTAAGGCGCTGTTCCACAACGTCCTTGTTCCTGGCCGCGTGCGGAGGGAGCCCAAACTCTCCGACGTTCTTGCTCACAGTACGTTCTCCTCTGGCTAACAAAAGATCGAGTTCTGTTCGTGGTGGGGGCCGCCGCTGGAGGTGGCCCCCACCACGAGATCGCGGGGAACGGCTCAGGCGGGGGGCAGCCCCAGAGCCTCACGGACCTTGTCCCTGGACTCCGCCGGCAGCGTACGGAAGTCGGCCCAGAGCAGCTCCACGGCACCGAACTCCCGCTCGTCCGCGACCACCCAGTCCGTAAGCATCTGACGCTGCAGACTGCCAAGCTTCGAGATGCCTTCGATCACGGCACCCAAGTCTGCCTCCAAACCACGGCCGCCCACGCGGCAGCGGTTGCACTCCGCCACGGGCTGGACCGCGATGCTGCCGTCAGGCTGCTTCACCTTCCGCCGGGCGATGTCGATCTGCGCTGACTCGAATGAGCCGGCGTAGACCTGTCCGGGAGTGATCCCGCACGACCGGCAGTGGTTGCCGTCCATGGTCAGAATCTTCCGCCGCTGGGTCTCCGTGATGGCTGAGCTGGCCTTGGTCGCCTTGCCGGGCTCCCAGACCGGCTGTCCCTGGGCAACGAACCGCTGCTCATGCTGCCCCAGCAGTGCGTCTTCCCTGTGCGTGTCGATCTTCCACCCGTAGTCGCGCAGGTCACGTACCCGGCGATCGGCCTGGCTGATTCCCGGGAAAGCGCTCTTAACGTCTTCCTTGGTGAAGACGTTGCCCTCCCCGATGACCGTAACCAGCCACAGCGCGGCGCGCTTCATGGTGCCGTACTTCCCGTCCTGCCACGACGGCAGAGTCATTCACATTCCCCTTATGTAGGCATATGGCAGCCCGAACGAGAGCCATGAAGAAACCGCTGGCACCCCCTTGCGGGCATTGCCAGTCTTCTCGCATGACGCCTCATCACGCCAGGCTTCACAGAGTTTCGAGGGGAGATGGAAAATATTCGCGCGGCCCGAGAACTAGCCGCGTCCTACACAATTGGTCATTCATCGTCGGGCCATCAGACGAACGGAAACCGCAGGTGACGTCCAGACCGAAGAGATGGAAAGAGCTGCCGAGCGACATCAGTGCGGCTCACCGCGCCCTGGTGACGGCGATGCGCGAAGTCCGGGAGTGCAGCCCAAGGACCCAAGCGAAGATCGCGGCTGAAGCACACCAAGCGGCCACAACCCTCTCGAACCACCTCAACGGTGGCCGTATCCCCGATGAGTCCCCGCTCAGGGCCTTCTACAAGGTCATCAGGAAGGACGCCACCGGCCCACTGCCGCACACGCTGGACGCCTTGCTGGATCTCCGCATCCACGCGCAGAAACGGCACTGCGACTGCTGCAGCATCGGATATCCATCCGCTGTCGGCCCGGCCGACGCGGAGCGGCCGGCTTCCCGGATCGTTCAGAAACCACCAATGAGGCGGGCGCTGCGTCTTCGCCGCATGTCCCGTCGGCGCAAGTTTTCCGTGCCACAGGAACAGACGCGGGTGCCGGTCCCCCATGCGGAGGGGGACCGGCACCCCTCAGAAGTCGCCGAACTCACCTGGAGCGAGACCCGACTGGTGGCCCGGTACCTTGCTGAGGGCCAGAGCCGCGACGCGGACCTCCTGCTCTGGCGGGCAGGGGTTTCGTACTCGGCCGAAGAAATCGTCAGGGCCGTCACCTCGTGCCACTCAGCCGGTCTGCTGGACGCCGCCGAGACCATACTTCTCAACGCTGCTGAACGCTCGGACAGGCAAGCCGTCTTGAACATCACGGCCGCCCTCAACAACGCCGGCCGGCACGAAGACGTCAAGTTCCTGCTGTCCGCAGCGGTCCGGGAATCCGGCTGACCTCCGCGCCAGCCGCCCGGTCTCCCGAATGCGCCAGGCAGGGCTGTTCTGAAACAGAAACGGGAGCCCGTTCCGCTTCGCCGGCCGCGCACAACGCTGCCCCCGCACGCCACGAAGGAGTGCGGGGGCAGCGGGGCCTCATGGCCGGTGGAGCGGTGGGGCCGTCAGTGCTGCTGCTGGGCCTTGCGGCGGCGGAGGGCCAGGTAGGCGCCTGCTGCCACGAGGGCGGCGGCTGCTGCGGACAGCAGGCCGACGGGGGCGCCCGTGCCGGTTTCGGCGAGGTCGCCCTTCGTGGGCTCGGACGACGTCGGCGACGGTGTTGCCGACGCGGGCGGCGAGGAGATGGAGGACTGCGGGGTGGGGACCGTGCCTCCGGGGGTGGACGGCGTGGGTTCTCCGCTCGGCTTCGCCGGGCCGGAGGACGGGGCCGACGGGGAGGAGGGCGCGGAGGACGGGGTGCCGGGGGTCGACTCGCCGGTGGAGGGCGTCGGCTTGCCGCCGCCGGGCTTCTCCCCGTCGCAGTCGGTCCAGAAGACCTTGTGCTTGGCACGGCCGTGCTCGCCGTCGAAGTTCCAGAACAGCTTGTAGTGGCCGTCCGGCAGGGACTGGTCCGGCGTACGGCCGTGCCCCTCGGCGTCGAGCTTCAGCGAGCCGGTCTTCACGACCTCGCCCTTGACGCCGGCGGTCGGGGCCCACGCCTCGATGCGCCAGTCGACGTTCTGACCACCGTCGAACCCGAAGGCGTCGAGGTAGAAGGTGCACACGTGGGGCTCGTTCTTACGGAGCTCCTCACCGGTCTTGGCGTCGTGAATCTTCACGGTGCCGTTGTCGCCGGGAGGGGTGGCATGGGCGGCAGGAGCCAGCAGCATCGTCGCGGCGACGGCTGCTGCGAACGTGCCTGCGGAAGCGAGTGAGCGCATAGACAATTCCAACAGGTGGGAGATGGGCTTCCGTGGGGGGCGCTTCAGCCTCCTTCGGCCTCATGGGTCCGTCAAGGCGCATCGATACACCTATGTCACTCAATCTGCGATTTGTCGTACTGGCCCGGCATAACGATTGAGGTCGGGGAGCCCGGAGACGCCGGAACAAGGCCCCGCCCGTCACCCGCCGCCCATCGCCCGTCACTCGCCGGCCCACGGGGGCCGGTCCCGCGATTTGACTTGGCACTACATATCGCGAAAGCTGGATACGAACCCCGGGAGCGAAGGAGAGGCGACCATGGACCCCCTGGCCGTGCACAAGGCGCTCGCCAACCCCGCCCGCCTGCAGTTCATGCAGTGGCTGAAGGAGCCGGAGAAGTACTTCGACGAGGAGTCCTACCGGCAGCAGGGGCTCGGTTTCCACATCGGCGTCTGCGTCGGCGACATCCAGAAGCGCGCCGGGCTGGCCCAGTCGGTGGTCTCCGGCTACCTCCAGACCCTGAAGGACGCCGGACTGCTCACCTCGGAGCGCATCGGCAAGTGGACGTACTACCGGCGCGACGAGCCGGCGATCGCCGAGTTCGCGGCGCACGTCCGCGACGAGCTGTAGCTCCCCCCGAGGGCGATCGCCCATGCCCCGGCCCGACCCCTGTCCCTACATATCTACTTTTCTGGATTTGAAGAAAGGTTTCGTTCGTTCCGATGCGAAGGACCTCCCTCACCGTCCCCGTGCTCGCCCTGGGCGTGTTCGGGATCATCACCACCGAGATGGGCATGGTCGGCGTGCTCCCCCGGGTCTCGGCCGAACTCGGCGTCAGCCCGTCCGCCGCCGGCTGGCTCGTCGGGGTCTTCGCCCTGGTCATCGCGGTCTCCGGGCCGTTCACCACGCTGCTCGCCTCCGGCATCGACCGCAAGAAGGTGCTCGCCGCGGCGATCGCGGTGTTCGCCGTTTCCAACGCCGCCTACGCGCTCACCACGCAGTACGAGGTGATGCTCGCCTTCCGTGTCGTTCCCGCGCTCTTCCACCCCGTGTTCTTCGCCGTCGCGCTCGCGACCGCGGCCCGGACGGTGCCCGCCGAGAACGCGGTGCGGGCCACGACGACCGTGTTCGCCGGGGTCACCGTCGGTTTCGCGTTCGGTGTGCCGCTGACCTCGTACCTCGCCGAGCACCTTTCGCTGGCGTCGGCGTTCTGGTTCGGCGCGCTCGTCAACCTGGTCGCCTTCCTGGGCATCCTGCGCTTCGTCCCGGCCATGCCCGTCGAGCGCGGCCAACGGCTCTCCCACCGAAACCAGTTGGGCATTCTGAAGCGGCCCCACATATGGCTGACCATCATCTCCGTCGTTCTCGTCTTCGCCGCGATGTTCTCGGTCTACGGCTACTTCGCCGAGTTCCTGGGCCAGGTCACACACATGGACGGCAGCTGGGTCAGCGCCATGCTGATGGCGTTCGGCATCGTGATGGTCCTCGGGAACTTCGCCTTCGGCGGCCTGCTGCGACGCGGTCTCGTCCGTACCGTCGTCGCCTACCCGGTGCTGTGCCTGCTGGTGTACGCACTGCTGTACGCCGTCGGCCCGCTGCTCGCACCGATGGTTCCGGCTGTGCTGCTCTGGGGCGCCGTGCACTCGGGCGGACTCGTCGTGAGCCAGAGCTGGCTGGGGCGGGACGCGGGCGACGCGCCCGAGTTCGGCAACAGCCTCTTCATCTCCTTCTCGAACCTGGGCATCACCGTGGGCACCGCGGTCGGCGGCTGGGTCATGACCGACTGGGGAACCCGTCAACTCCCCCTCGCCGGAATCGGGTTCGCATTGGCCGCGCTGGCCGCCACGGCTCTGCGGCTGGGGCCGGCCCGCGATCGTGGGCACGGGCACGGGCACGGGCACGGGCACGGGCACGGGCACGGGCACGGGCGGGGCACGGGGCGGGTTGTTGTGAAACCGGGCGGACGCCCGTAGTCACCCCTAGTGTGGGCGCACCCGCAGTCGATCAGGAGGAACGCCCATGGGAACGACGAACACCGGCGCCCCGCAGGCCGGGGAGCGGGAGGACCTGCTCGCGATCGTGGCCGATCAGCGCACCAACTTCCTCTACACCGTCGCCGACGTCACCGACGAGCAGGCCGGCCGCGCCACGACGGTCAGCGAACTGACCCTGGGCGGGCTGGTCAAGCATCTCGGCGAGGTGCAGCGGACCTGGCTCGCAGTGGTCGACGGCACGGCGCCGGCGAAGGTCGAGTGGACCGACCTCGATCCCGACGGGAACCGGATGACCGAGGGCGAGACCCTGGCGGGGCTGGTGGACGCGTTCCGCGCGGCGGCGGCCGAGTTCGATCGCACCGTGCGGCAGGAACCCGATCTGGGGCGCCTCGTGACGCTTCCGCAGTACCCCTGGTCGCCGTCGGAGCCGGTCACGTGGACCGTGCGGCACGTGTTGTTGCACGTCTTCCGGGAGATCGCCCATCACAGCGGGCACGCGGACATCGTCCGGGAGGCACTGGACGGTTCCAGCACCACAACGCGCATGGCGGAGGCCGCCTCACGCGGTGGTGGTGATGCGGGCGGCGACGACTGACGGTTGGGGCGGGCCGGGGAGGCGCTGTCGAAACCGCCTCGCCGGTGGCGGGGCATGCGGCCGAACGAGTGGGTCATTCGCCGACTTCGGGGCGCGGCGCCCGGGGTTTCGGGAGACTGTCGGTCAGTGCTGACGGTGTCGATCGAACAGTTCGCATCAGAGGGGCAATTTCCGGCCACAACACAACACCCCTTACCCTGCGATACATCGATCACCAACGGTCGGCCGGGACAGAAGGGCGACAACATGACCTCAGAGACCAGCACACTGGTCACCATCGATGCGACAACTGCCTTGCTGGAGGCGGAACTTCCGCGCCTCGAGCAGCACCAGCAGACCCTGGAGAAGGAACTCTCCGCCGTCACCGGACGGTTGGAGTCGGTGCGGACCGCACTGACGGCGCTGCGTGCGCTGTCGTCCGCCCCGAGCCCGGTTCCCGTGGCGGACGGCGGTGCCGAGGCGGAGCCGAAGGCCGCGGTGGAAGCGGACGGCGCCGAGGCCGTCGAGGCCGAGCCGGCGAGCGTTCCCGCCGCCAGGATTCCGCAGCAGGCGCAGGACTCCGCCGACTCCGCCGTTCAGGAGGAGGCCGCACAGGCGCCGGTGGAGGCCGCGCAGGAACCGGCTGAAGCCGCACAGGAGTCGGCGGAGGCCGAGCCCGCCCCCGCGCGTCGCCGTGCGCGCAAGGCGCCTGCCGCGCCCAAGGGCCGCAAGCGGGCCGCGGCCAAGCCGAAGGCCGAGCGCGGCCAGGCCGCCAAGAAGGCCGCCGCCGACAAGCCCGCGTCCGCCGAGGCCGACAAGGGTGCCGAGGCCGCGGACTCCGACGCGCCCGCCAAGGCGACCAAGGCGGCCCGGAGCGCGAAGTCCGCCGCCGCACCGGCCAAGAAGGCCGCCAAGGCCGCCAGGACCACCCGGTCCACGAAGGCCAGGGCCACGACCGCGGCCACGAAGAAGGCGGCTGCCGCACCGGCCGGTGACGACAGCGGCAGCCTCACCGAGCTGGTCATGAAGGTGCTGGCCGCGTCCGGCGACGCCGCCGTCCGCGCCCGTGACGTCACGGAGGCCCTGGGGCGCGAGCTCACCCCCAACGGCATCAACACCGTGCGCAGCACCCTCGACCGGCTCGTCGCCACCTCCCGCGCCCACCGCGCCGGCCGGGGCCTCTACCAGGCACCCGCCAACTGACGCACGCGACAAGGGAATCCACCGGGTGCCGGTGCCGCTGATCCGGCGGCCCCGGCACCCGGCACCGGCACCGGCACCGGCACCCGGCGAACCTGCTGCACGGGGCAGGACACCGATCTGTAGGTTGCGGCCATGACCTCATCGCTCCGCCTCGAAAAGATCACCTCGGACAACGTCGAGGCCGCCTGTGCACTGGAAGTACGGCCCGACCAGGAGGGACTGGTGAAGCCGGTCGCCTGGTCGCTGGCCCAGGCCTACGCGACCCCCGACATCGCCTGGCCCCGACTGGTCTTCGACGGTGAACGGCTCGTCGGTTTCGTGATGGCCTTCTTCGACGTCCGGTTCGACCCGGACAACCCCGGGGACCGGCTCCGTTCCGGGCTGTGGCGGCTGAACATCGCCGCCGATCAGCAGGGCCGGGGATACGGCCGTTTCGCCGTGGAGGCGGTGTGCGAGGAGATCCGGCGGCGGGGACAGAACCGTGTGACCGTGACCTGGGTTCCCGGCGCGCACGGGCCCGAGGGGTTCTATCTCGGACTCGGGTTCGAGCTGACCGGGGAGATGAGCGGGGACCAGGTCGTGGGTGAACTGGAGCTCGGCGACGCGTAGTCGGACGGCCGGAGCGGCCGGGACGACCCGGCCGCTCCATGGTGGGTGAGTGTGCGGGTGAGGACGGGCGGACCCGTCCGCGGGTGCCGCCCGTTCCCCGGGTGTTGCCGTGGCCGGAAATGATCATTGGGACGATGTTCCCCGGCGTCGGCCGTGCGGCCGTGCAGTGCGAGGCCATGCGGTACGAGGCCGGGCGGTGTGTGGTCGTGCGGCCGTGTGGTGCGAGGCCGTGCGATCGTGCGGTGCGTGGTCGTGCGGTGCGGGCCCGTACCGTGCGACCTCACGCCACATGGGCGGCGATGATCCGCGCGCACTCCATGGATTCCTGCCGCGTCGTGTCCACCTCCAGGTCGTAGGTCACGCCCCGGTGCACCACGTCCGCCTGCAGGGCCGCCATACCGGAGACCCGGTCGCCCCGCGCGGTCTCACGGCCCGCGGCGACGGCGGCATCGCACCGGACGCCGACCCACAACACCCCTACCCCGTCGAGCGCCTTCTGCCAGCGGCGCTGGGATTCGGCACCGCCGAGGAAGACCTCGTCGACGACGATCCCGGCCCCCGCGCGTGCCATCGCGGCGACACCCTCGATCCACGCGGCCTCCAGCTCGCGGAACCCGGAGCCCACGGCCACCCCGCCGTCGGGGGCGAAGTCGATTCCCTCGTCCGACGCCTGCATGGCTGCGGGCATCGCGTCGATCAGTGTGTCCACCCCGAGCAGAAGCCATTGGTCCGGCAGCACCGACTGCAGGCACCGGGCGATCCCGGTCTTCCCCGAACTGGAACCGCCGTTGAGCACGATCATGCGCGTCTTCATCGGACCACACTAAAGCGTGAATCCAACGCTCCAGAAGCGGCGGTCGATCCTTCCCGGAACTCCCGCGCAGGTTACGGGCATGACCCGGTTGGCGTCGGAAAAATCGATTCGGCAGCTGCCATCCGAGTGGCGGGGCCCGACTTTCGACGGTGCCCGCAGCTCAGCGGCACAGACTTGGGCCGGTTCCGATCCCCCCACCAAGGAGTGCCCTTTCCATGCGCCTTCGTTCCACCGCGGCAGCCGCCCTCGGCGCGCTCGCGCTCGTCGTCGCCCTGCCGGCCTCGGCCCACGCGGCCACCGGAGACTTCTCGTACACGTACACCGGCCTCGACGGCTCGCCGCGGGTGGGCTTCCTCATCGACCCGCCGAGCCGGGTGTGCATCACGCTGCCCGAGGTCGCCGACCCCAACTCGTCGTACCCGGCCCACACCCCGCAGAACCTCACCGACTCCAGCGCGACGGTCTTCACCGGACCCGGCTGCCAGGGCGACTACTTCACCCTGCGGCCCGACGGCGGCCACGCCTCCAGCCGACTGAAGCTGCGTTCGGTCGTCTTCAGCTGACCCGGCCACCGCGCCGCGCCACGATCCGCGCCAGGTGACCGCCACCGCCCCGGTACGAACCGTGCCCCGCGCCCGTACCGGGGCGGTGGTGTGCCTGTACGGCCGGGGCGGTGTGCTCGTACGCGGGGCGGTGTGTACGTGCGCGGGGGCGGTGTGTACGTACGTCGGGGCGGGCGACGGCCTTCACCAGGTCCGGAGCGCCCGGGCGAGACCTTCCTCGGGGTCGAGAACGACCGTGTGGGACTCGAGGATCCGGGACACGATGGCCTCGCGCGGACCCTGCCGCCAGGCGTCGCTGTCGTAGAACTCCTTCTTCTGCCGGTGGCGCTGCTCCATGGAGGAGAACGCACGGATCAGATACGCCTCCTCGCGCCCGTCCTCGTCCGCCATGGACGCCCCGTGGTCAACGACCCGGATGCCGACCCTCCTCAGTAGCGGCACCGACTCCTCGCGCATCACCTCGGAGAACTCCAGGCCGGTGCCGGGCTTCAGCAGGTACGTACAGATCTCGAGAACCACAGCCGGTCCCCCCACGGTCGGCGGATGCCTTCGACCGGCCCCGCACCCTCTCGTAACTTTCGGGACACTACCGGGAGTTGCCGGATTTTTTCCGCCCACGCCCGTACCCACGCCCGTGCCCGTGCCCGTACCTGTGCCCGTTCCGGTCGTCCCGCGTCCGCCCCGCCCCCGGCCCGGTCGTTGTCAGCCCTCCAGTGTCCTGCGCAGGGCCTCGGCGAACCCGTCCGGGTCCTCCAGGAAACCCGCGTGGTCGCCGGGGAACTCGGCCGGTCGCGTGCCGAGCAGTTCCGCCAGCGCGACGGACGTCCGGTACGTGATCAGGCCCTTCGATGTGGCGCCGACCCCGACGACGACCCGGGTCGGTGCGGCCGTCAGTGCGGGGACGTCGGGCACGTAGCCGGCGGTGGCCCGCAGGTCGTGGCCGAAGAAGCGGTCGCCGTTGGCGACGTCCTGCGCCGAGGGCTCGCCGTGCGGGCCGGCGGGGGCCTCCTCGCAGCTCTCGTCGTCGAAGCCCGCGCCGGTCATGAACTTCGCCCATGCCGCGCCCTGCCCCTCCCGGCGGAAGGTCTCGATGATGTCCTCGGTCATGGCGCGGTGCTCGGCCACGTCGGGGAGGATCTCCATGACGGGCGGCTCGTGCGCGACGAGCGTACGTACCCGGTCCGGGTGGCGGGCGACGAGTGCCAGCCCGGTCACCGCGCCGCCACTGCTGCCGAACACATCGGCCGAATCGGCCCCGAGCGCGTCCAGGATCGCCACCACGTCGTCCGCCCGCCGGTCGACCGCGGTGTCCTCGTCGGGGTCGTCGAGGGTGCTGCCGGAGATGCCCCTCGGGTCGTGGGTGACGACGGTGCGGTCGCCCGCGAGCGCGTCGGCCAGCGACGCGAAGGCCGCGGCCTCCATCGGCGACCCCATGAGCAGCAGCAGCGGTCCCGAGCCGCGCACCTCGTAGTGCAGGTGCGCGCCGGGTACCCGAAGAGTGTGGATGGCGGTCATGCCGGTGGTCCTTCCTCCGTCGGCAGCCCGCGGTCGGGGTGCCGTTGTGATGACAGAGGTATGACTCCGGCCGCCGGAAGAACTCATCGCCCGGCGACCGGGCGGCAGTGGCAGCGGCAATGGCAATGGCAATGGCAATGGCGCAGTGTCAGCGGTGCAGCGGCAGTGGTGGTTCTCGGGGGTCGGTGCGGTCGCGGGTGCCGATCCGGGCGATCGGCTCCTCGGTGCGGCCGGGACCCTCGGGGTCCGCCTCCGTCGCCCTGTCCGGTCCGGGGCCCCGCGTCACCCCGTGATCAGGGACTGGAGCGCGGGCGCGTACAGGTCCGCGATGTGTTCGGGGGTGGCGCCCGCGCCCGCGCCGTCGCGGTGGAGGCCGAGGGTGGCGCCGAGGCCGAGGAGGTGGCCGGCGATCAGCTCGGCGCGCAGGGCGCGTTCGGGGCCGGTGAGGCGGGCGGCCAGGGCCTCGGTGACCTGTTCGTGGAAGCGGTCGCGCAGCAGGGAGCGTTCGTCGCGGTTGCCGAGCGAGAAGACGACGCGCAGCAACGGGTCGGTCTGCGTCTCCCGGCGGCTGTTCACCAGTGTCACCACCATGTGGCGGCCCAGGGTGTCGAGCGGCGCGTCGAAGAGTTCCGCGGCGGCGGGGCCGAAGTCGGCGACGGTGTTGAAGAGTTCGTCCTTGCGGCCGAAGTGCTTGACGACCAGGGAGGGGCTCACCCCCGCGTCGGCCGCTATCCCCCTGATGGTGACCTCGGCGTACGGGCGCTGCGTGAACGCCCGGCGGGCGGCGCGCAGGATCGCGTCCCGGCCGGTTCCGGGATCCGCGGGCGGGGCCGCCTCCCGGTCCGGGGAGGCGGCGGACGCCGGGCCGGGCGCCCGGTCCGGCGAGGTGGCGGAAGCCCGAGCGGCCGCCCGGGCCGGCGCCGGTACGGTGGCCTGGCCGCTGGTCATGCGCTCTCCTGGGTCGGTACCTTCCGCGCCCCGTTCCCCGGTCCGCCCGGGACATCGCGGTTCCCTTCGACCGTACCCGCCGCGGGGACCCGGCGGCCCGGCAGGAACAGGGTGACCAGCAGTGCCGCGAGCGCCGCGCCCGCCGCGACCAGGAAGACCAGCTGGTACGCGTGGAGGGTCGGGGCCGTCCTGTCCCCCACCCGGAACGTGAGGCCGGTGAGGACGGCGGCCACCGTCGCGCTGCAGAGCGCCTGTCCGATCGACCTCATCAGTGTGTTGAGCCCGTTGGCCGCGGCCGTCTCGCTCACCGGTACACCGCGCATGACCAGTGCGGGCAGCGCCGAGTACGCGATGGCCGTGCCCGAGGCGACGACCGTGGCACCGGCGACGATCAGCCAGAGGCTGTGGCTGGTGAAGTAACGCACCACGTAACCGGCCGCGATCACCCCGGACGCCAGCAGCAGGCTGACCTTCGGGCCGTGCTTCGCGGAGATCCTCGCCGAGACCGGTGAGAGCGCCACCATCATCACGCCGCCCGGCAGCAGACAGAGCCCGCTGACGACGAGCGAGGCGCCGAGCCCGTAGCCCGTCTCCTTCGGCTCCTGCACCATCTGCGCGGTGACCAGGGAGTTCGCGTAGAAGGCGAAGCCGATCAGGAGGGCCGCGGCGTGGGTGAGCAGGACGGACGGCCGGGCCGACACCCGCAGGTCGACCATGGGCGTCGGGACGCGCAGCTCGTACCGGCCCCAGATCGGCGCCACGACGACGGCGAGCACCAGCAGACCCACCGTCCGAACCGACGTCCAGCCCCAGTCGGCGCCCTGGGTGACCGCCAGCAGCAGGCAGACCAGGACCCCGGAGAGGCCGAGCGCGCCGACCGCGTCGAAACGGCCGCGGGTGCGGAGCGAGGATTCCGGTACGAAGCACAGCACCAGCACGATGTCGAGGACGCCGATCGCCCCGGACACCCAGAACATCGTGTGCCAGTCGAAGTGTTCGACGACGAGGGCCGCGACCGGCAGGCCGACCGCCGCGCCGATGCCGAGCGTCGAGCTCATCAGCGCCACGGCGGACAGCACCCGGGCGGGCGGGAGTTCGTCGCGCAGGATGCTGATGCCCAGGGGTACGACGGCGAGCGCCGCGCCCTGGAGGGCTCGGCCGGTGATCAGCACCCCGATGTGGGAGCTGATCGCGCACAGCACCGAGCCCACCACCAGCACCACGAGCGAGGCGACGAGCACCCGCCGCTTGCCGTACATGTCGCCGACCCGGCCCAGGACGGGGGTGAAGACGGCGCCGGTGAGGAGCGTGACGGTGACCAGCCAGCTCGCGGCGGCCGGGGTCGCGCCCGTGAGGGCCGGGATGTGCGGGAGCAGCGGGACGACGATCGTCTGCATGACCGCGACCACGACGCCGCAGAACGCCAGCACGCCGACGGCGAAGCGGGGGTGCGGGGCCTCGTCGGCGGCGGTCGGGGCTGCGGTGGCGGGTATGTCCGCGGGCATGGCTCTCCGTACGGATGCGGGGTGGGCGGGTCCGGAGGCGGAGTGGGCGAGTCCGGACGCGGAGTGGGCGGGGCTCGGCCCCGGACCGGGTGTACGCGTGTTCACCCCCAGGGTAAACGCCTGTGCACCCCCTTGGCGACCGCTGTCCCCGACATCGGGTTAGCCTCGAAGACCCGGGCCAGGGCCCGGACTACCGAGACTTGAAGGCGAAGGTGGCGACGATGGCGAAGGTTCCGGCAGCGGCGGTGGCGGCGAGCGGTCTGGTCGGCGGGTACGCCGTCGCGCGGTGGACCAGGAAGCGGCCGCTGGGCGGGGTGGCCCTCGCCGCCGCGGGCACCGCCGCCGCCTACGAGTGGAACCGGCAGGCGGGACCGCGTGCGGCAGTCGGGCTGACCACGGCGTACGTCGCCGCGTTCGCCGGTTCGCACCCGCTGGCCAAGAAGGTCGGCGCCTGGCCCGCCGTCTTCGCCGTGGCGGGCGGCATGGCCGCCGCGTCGTGGGCGGTCACCCGCCGGGCGGCCTGAACCGCGTACACGGCGGGAGCCACGAGCCGCGTACGCGGCGTCCCGTTGCCCCGCGCGGCACGGAACCGTTGCCCCGCGCGGCACGGAAGAGGGGCGGAGGCCCGTCGGCCTCCGCCCCTCTCCCTTCCTCCTTACTTCCCCTACGCCCCCAGCGCCCAGGACACCGTGTAGATCAGCAGGCCCGCCAGGGCGCCCACCACCGTGCCGTTGATCCGGATGAACTGCAGGTCGCGGCCGATGTGGGCCTCGATCTTCTTCGACGTCTGGTCCGCGTCCCAGCTCGCGACCGTGTCGCTGATCAGCGACGTGATCTCCGTGCGGTACGTCGTGACGACGTAGACCGCCGCGTCCTCCAGCCAGCCGTCCAGCTTCGCCTGGAGCCGGTCATCCGTCGCCAGCCGCGCCCCCAGCCCCATCAGTGAGGCCCGCGCGCGCAGCCGCAGCTCGCTCTGCTCGTCCTCCGCCGCCGCGATGATCATCGAGCGCACGGACGCCCAGGCCGAGGCGATGACGTCCTGGACCTCGCCGCGCCCCAGGATCTCCGACTTCAGCCGCTCCACCCGGGCCCGGGTGTCCGAGTCCGTCCGGAGGTCGGACGCGAAGTCCGTCAGGAAGGTGTCGATCGAGGCGCGCGCCGGGTGCCCCGGCATGTCCCGCATCTCCGTGACGAACCGCAGCAGCTCCTTGTAGACCCGCTCCCCGATCCGCTTGTCCACGAACCTCGGCGTCCAGCCCGGCGCCCCGCCCTGCACCGCCTCCATCACCGAGTCGCCGTGCAGCACCAGCCAGTCGTGGGCGCGGGTGCAGACCAGGTCCACCACCCTGCGGTGGCCGCCGTCGGCGACGACCTTCTCCAGCATCTTCCCGAGGCCGGGGCCGATCTCCACCGCGTTCGCCCGCCGGGTGATCGCCTCGCCCACCACGGCCTGCACATCGGCGTCCCGCAGCACGGTCAGCGCACCGCGCAGCGCGGTCGACAGTTCGGCGGTGACCCTGTCCGCGTGCTCCGGCTCGGCCAGCCAGGCACCGACCCGCCGCCCGACGCCCAGACCGTGGATACGGCCCCGCACGACGTCGCCGGAGAGAAAATTCTCGCCGACGAAGGAACCCAGGGAGGCCCCCAGCTGGTCCTTCTTGGTGGGGATGATGGCAGTGTGCGGGATCGGCAGGCCGAGCGGGCGCTTGAAGAGCGCCGTGACGGCGAACCAGTCGGCCAGCGCGCCCACCATGCCCGCCTCGGCGGCCGCGGCGACGAAGCCCGGCCAGCCGCCCACCCCCTCGTTCTTCGCCCAGGTGGCGAGTACGTACACGAGCGCGACCAGCAGGAGGAGGCCCGTGGCCGTGGTCTTCATCCGGCGCACGCCGCGCCGCTTCTCCTCGTCGGCCGCCGTGTACGCGAACGAGGCGAGGGGGGCCGGGCGGTCACCGGGCACGGTACGGGCCGCGCCCGCCGCCCGTACCGGCCGCCGCGCACCCCGCGCCCCTTCCGGACCGGTCCGTTCCTGCTCCGGCCCGGTGCGGTCCTCTTCCGGACCGGATCGTTCCTGCTCCGGCCCGACACGGCCCTTTTCCGGTCCGGTCCCGGCCTCTTCCGGTCCAGTGCGGTTCTCTTCCGGTCCGGGTCGTTCCTCCGGTCCGGTCCGATCGATCCGTTCCATCCGCTCCACCCGTCCGCGTACGCCCCGCTCCCGGTGCCCCGTACGCATTGTGCCTACCTGACCTACTCCCGGGCCGCACGCCGAGTTCCCGACGACCTGTCCCACCATGGGACCAGCACAATCGATCATGAGGAGACCCACCGATCATGCCCAGGCGCCAGGGGTACGCCCTGCTCATCGCCCTCCTGGCGGGCACCGCCGTGCTCGCCGCAGCCGTGGCGTTCACGGGCACCCTGCTGTTCTCCGGTCCCGGCGGCCGACCCGCACCGGTCGACGCCGCCGACACCCGGACCGCGGCCCGCGGCCCCGCCGCGCCCGCGCACTCCACCGGGCTCTGGACCGCCACCTGGGCGGCGGCCCCCATCGCCGGGGTTCCGGACACCGCCCACGGCAGCGCCCTGAACCGACGCACCATCCGTAACGTCGTGCACACCAGCATCGGCGGCGACGCGGCCCGCGTCACCCTCTCCAACGTCTTCGGCACCCGCCCGCTGCACCTGGACCGCGTCACCGTGAACGCCCGCACCGTGACCTTCGGGGGCGCCGCCCGTACGACCGTCGCGGCGGGCGGGCAGCTCGTCAGCGACCCGGTCGTCGTCCCGGTCGCCGCCGACGCCGATCTCGTGGTCGCACTGCGCACCTCCGCCCCCGAGGGGCCCGTCACCATGCACCCGGGCAGCCACCAGACCTCGTACGTGGACACCGCGTGGGGCACCTGGCGGACCGATGGCTGGCGCTACCTCACCGCCGTCGACGTGCGTACCCGGGCCGCCGCCGGAACGGTCGTGGCGATCGGCGACTCGCTCACCGCGGGCACCGGCTCCACCTCCGACACCAACAGCCGCTGGCCCGACGTGCTCGCCGATCGGCTGGGCGGCCGGTACGGGGTGGCCAACGCCGGCATCGCGGGCAACCGCATCCTGCGCGACGGCCGCGGCGTACGGGCGAGCGTCCGCTTCGACCGCGACGCGCTGGGGGTCGCCGGAGCACGGACCGTCGTCATCGCGCTCGGCATCAACGACGTGCAGAAGTCCCCGCAGGAGACCGACCCGAACCGCATCGCGGACGCCCTGCGGTCCATGACGCGGCGCGCCCAGGCACAGGGGCTCCGGGTCGTGGGGGCGACGCTGATGCCGTACGAGGGGTTCCGCACCTGGACCCCCGAGCGCGAGGAGGTACGGCAGCGGGTCAACGGACTGATCCGGGCGGGCGGGGTCTTCGACGCCGTCGTCGACTTCGACGCCGCGGCCCGTGACCCGCACCGCCCGACGCGGCTCCGGCCCGCCTACGACAGCGGCGACCACCTCCACCTGAACGACGCGGGCTACCGGCTGCTGGGCTCGACGGTGGACCTGACGACCCTGGTCCACGAGCGTCCCGTGTCCGACGAGCTCTGAACGGCCGGGGCGGAGGACGGAGAAGGGGCAGGGGCGAGAGCGAGGGCGGGGACGGGGCCAGGGCCGGACACGGCCGGGAACGAGCGACCCTCGTACCGCCCCGCGCCACCCCCGTACCGGTTCGTACCGCCCCGCGCCACCTCGTACGGCGTCCCTGCCAACCTCGTACGGGGCGTCCCGTACGGCCCTCGGACCGGCCCCGTACCGCGCCCCCGTCAGTCCCCTCGGGCCGGTCCGTCAGTCCTGGGGCCGGTCCGAGGAACCGGGGCCCTTCTCCAGGCGGCCCCGGCCGCTCCCGCGGTCCGGTTCCCGCAGCCGCTCCAGCTCCGCTTCCTTCAGCCGCTGCTTCTCCGCCTTGCTCCGCTTGCGCTCCACACCGACGCCGCCCATCAGCGCGAAACCGGTGATCCGCACCCGCGGGGAGTCCGGCGACGGGATGCCCTCGTCCTTCGAGGACTCCCCGAAACCGCCCATGATGCCGATGCCCCGGACCTCGACGTTCAGCTCCGGCGGAACCGTCACGTGCATCCCGCCCATGATCGTGAAGCAGCGGATGACCACCTCGCGGTCCTCGAAGTTCGCGTCGCGCAGATCGATCTCGCCGCCGCCCCACATCGAGAACGCGGTGAACTTGCGGGCCACCGTCCAGTTCCCCCGGCGGCCGAACCCGCCCCAGAACGCGAACGCGCCGCCCGACGTGGCGGGCTTGCCGACCCGGTCCGCCCAGCTCGCCGCCGAACCCGTCCGCGCAGGACCCCGGACACCCACCGGAGCCACCGCCGCGCCCGGCGCCGGGAGGTCCCGGACCAGCGGCTCCAACTCCCCGTGCGTGCGCGCCCTGTAGGCCGCTTCGAGCCGCTGCTCGAACTCCTCCATCTCCAGCCGGCCCTCGGCCATCGCCTCGCGCAGGGTCTCGGCGACGCGCTCGCGCTCGGCGTCGGAGGCACGCATTTCCGGAAGGTCACTTGTCATACCGCGCAGCCTATTGAACGGGCGTGCTCCCGTCACAGCTCCACGTGCCGGTTCCCCGGTCCGACCTGCCGATGTCCCGGTCCAACCTGCCGATGTCCCGATCCCGCCCGCCGACGTCCCGGTCCGACCTGCCGATGTCCCGGCCCCGCCCGCCGGATCCGCGCCCTACTTGTCGGCCGCCGACTCGTACATCTTCGCGATCACGGCCTCGATGTCCGGCTCCCGCACCGACAGGTCGACCAACGGGTAGTCCGCGGCGATCCCCGCGACCAGCGGGGCCGCCGAATCCGAGGCCGGGAAGGCCAGCCACTGCCGCGGCCCCTCCACCTTCACGTTGCGGACCGAGGGCGCCGACTCCAGGGTGATCGGCGGGAGTTCGCGCTCCAGATCGACCACCAGCGTCCGCTCGCTCCGGCCCACCTCGTGCAGACCGGCGAGCGCGCCGTCGTACATCAACCGGCCGTGGTCGATCACCATCACGCGCTTGCAGAGCTGTTCGATGTCCGTCAGGTCGTGGGTCGTGAGGAGCACCGTCGTACCGCGTTCGGCGTTCAGGTCCCGCAGGAACTGGCGCACCTTGGCCTTGGACACCACGTCCAGGCCGATCGTCGGCTCGTCCAGGTACAGCACCTCGGGGTCGTGCAGCAGCGCCGCCGCGATGTCGCCGCGCATCCGCTGCCCCAGCGAGAGCTGCCGCACCGGAACGTCCAGCAGCTCGCCCAGGTCGAGGAGTTCGACGCAGCGCTCCAGGTTCTCCCGGAAGCGGGCGTCGGGAATCCGGTACATCCGGTGCACCAGCCGGTACGAGTCGCGCAGCGGCAGGTCCCACCAGAGCGTGGTGCGCTGCCCGAACACCACCCCGATCCGGTGCGCCAGCCTCGTGCGCTCCCGGGACGGGTCGATGCCCGCCACCCGCAGCCGGCCGGCGCTCGGGGTGAGGATGCCGGTCAGCATCTTGATCGTGGTCGACTTCCCCGCGCCGTTCGGGCCGATGTAACCGACCATCTCGCCGCGCGCGACCCGGAAGCTGATCGAGTCGACCGCCCGCACCTGACGGCGCTCACCGCGCATGAAACCGGTCCTGCGACGCACGTCGAAGACCTTCTCCACCCCGTCCAGCTCGATGAAACCGCTCCCGGGCCCGCCCTCCGCGCCCGCTTCCCCACCTGCCTCCGCACTCGTCCCCGTACCGGCTCCCGTATCGATTTCCGTGCCCA
This sequence comes from Streptomyces sp. NPDC006435, assembly GCF_040612315.1. Taxonomy (NCBI): domain Bacteria; kingdom Bacillati; phylum Actinomycetota; class Actinomycetes; order Kitasatosporales; family Streptomycetaceae; genus Streptomyces; species Streptomyces sp. NPDC006435. The sequence goes on along the minus strand of NZ_JBEXPY010000008.1, from coordinate 162,454 downwards.
TGTCCGCCGCCCCGCCTCACTCGTCGTCGTGCGTTGTCATACGTTGTCGTGGTCGTGGATCAGCTTCCCGTGCTGCGGTACGCGCGCAGGCCCATGCGCCAGGCCGCGCCCGCCGGCAGCAGGCACAGACCCGCCACCACCGGGGGCAGGAACGCCACCCAGTCCGGCAGGCCCACCGGGTACTCCCGGCCCAGTACGTACAGCGCGGGCAGCCAGTTCACGAAGGCCAGCGGCACCACGAAGGTCACCCCGCGCACCAGGTCCTTCGCGAAGATCGTCGGCGGGTACTGGAGCAGGGTGTTCCCGCCGTACGTGAAGGAGCTCTGCACCTCGGCCGCATCCTGCGCCAGGAACTGGAACGCCGCCCCGGTCACGAACACCGCGGCGAAGATCGCCGTCCCGCTCAGCAGCATCATCGGGATCATCGCCGCCTTCAGCAGCGTCCACTCGATGTCCAGCGCCACCAGCGCGTACCCCAGCACCAGCAGCCCCTGGACGATCCGCCCCACCCTGCGCAGCGCGAACCGGTCCGCCGCCACCTGCGCGAGCACCGGCACCGGCCGCACCAGCAGGGTGTCCAGCGTGCCGTCGCGCACCCGCCGCCCCAGCCGGTCCATCGACCCCAGCAGCAGGTCGGCGAGGCCGAAGGCGGTGCCCGACGCCCCGTACAGCAGGGCGACCTCGGGCAGGGTGTACCCGCCCAACGCGTCCACGTGCGAGAACATCAGCAGGATCGTCACGAAGTCGAAGGCCGTCGCCGCGAAGTTCCCGAACGCCGTCATGGCGAACGAGGCGCGGTACGCCATCGTCGAACGCAGCCACATCATCACGATCAGCCCGTACGCGCGCAGCCCCTCGACCAGGCCCGGCCGCTCGGCGAACACCACCCCGGGTCCGCCCGCAACGCCCCACCCGGCCGTACCGGCCGTGCCGGCCGTGCCGGTCGCTTCGGCCGCACCGGTCCCGTCGGCCGTCCGCACCACATCGCTCGTATCAGCCACCCTGGACCACCACCCTCCTCGTCGCCACCGACTGCACCGCCCGGCCCACGAGCAGCAACGCCACCGCCCAGCCGGCCTGGAACCCGTACGCCTCCACCAGACCCCACCCCGTGCGCTTGCCGAGGAACACGTCGACCGGCACCTGGAGCAGCGAGGACCAGGGCAGCGCCCGCGCGACCTCCCCCAGCACCCCGGGGAACAGCGTCAGCGGGAGCAGCATCCCGGAGAAGAACATCCCGGCCAGCCACGCCATCTGCGCCGCCCCCGCCCCGTCCAGCAGCCAGAACGCGCTGAGCGCCACCAGATAGCGGATCGCGAAACTGACCACGACGCCGAGCGTCACCGAGACGAGGAAGGCCAGCCAGCTCAACGGCTCGGAGGGCAGCGCCAGGTCGAAGGCGAGCGCCCCCACCAGCAGCGGCACGATGCCACGCCCCAGCAGATGGAACGCCGCCCTGCCCAAGTCGCCTGCGAGCCACCACAGTTGGAGGTCCACCGGCCGGTAGAGGTCCACCGCCACGTCCCCGGTGCGGATGCGTTCGATCAGCTCGTCCTCGAAACCGCCGCCCATCATGGCGCAGGTCATCAGCAGCGCCTGGCCCAGCCACACGTAGGTCAGCGCCTCGGACATGTCGTAACCGCCGAGCTGCGGACGCTCGTCCCACAACGCCGTGTAGGTGTAGGCCAGGATGAAACCGAAGACGGTGTTGGTGAAGACGCCGGCCGCCGTGGCGGTCCGGTAGGTGGCGTGACGCCTGAACCCTCCCGCCGCCACCACCGCGTAGAGCCGCACCGCATCCACCACCCATCAGATCGGGTGCCCGACGGCTTCGGACACCAAAGCGCACGACCCTAGTGCAGCCGGGACGGCCGCCGCGACCGCTTTTCGGAGGTCGATCCGGTGGTTGTTCCGGAGAAAAGGGCACTATGGGGGAAGTGACCGCTTCCGAGGAGTCCGTACGGAAATGAGCGACGAGCCACAGCAGCCGAACGGGGAACGCGAGCCCCGGGGCTGGGCCCCCAGGGACCCGGCCTCCCACGACGCCCCGGGCGACGGCGGCGACGCCGCGGCGGCGGCCGACGGCAGAGACACCCCCGGAACCGATGGGACCGCCGGGGCCGCCGGAACCCCCGGGACCGGTCCCGGAAGCGGCAGTGCGAAGAGAACCGGACGCCCCAAGCGCACCGGCTGGCGCCGCGCCGTCCCCACCTGGCGGATGACCCTCGGCGCCGTGCTCCTCCTCGCCCTGCTCCTGATCGGCGGCTTCATCGCCGGGTACGAACTCGTCGACATCCCGCCCGCCAACGCCAGCGCCACCGCACAGTCCAACGTCTACCTCTACGAGGACGGCAGCACCCTCGCCCGCTCCGGCGAGGTCAACCGGGAGAACGTCAAGCTCGCCCAGGTCCCCCTCACCGTCCGGCACGCCGTCCTCGCCGCGGAGGACCGCGACTTCTACTCCGAACGGGCCGTCGACCTCAAGGCCATGACCCGCGCTGCCTGGAACACCCTCACCGGCAAGGGCAAACAGGGCGGCTCGACCATCACCCAGCAGTACGTCAAGAACTACTACCTGGGCCAGGAACAGACCGTCATCCGCAAGGCCAAGGAGTTCTTCATCGCGGTCAAGCTCAACCGCGAGGAGTCCAAGGACCAGATCTTCGAGGGCTACCTCAACACCAGCTACTTCGGCCGCAACGCCTACGGCATCCAGGCCGCCGCCCAGGCCTACTACGGCAAGGACGTCGAGGAGATCACCACCGCCGAGGGCGCCTACCTCGCCTCCCTCCTCAACGCCCCCAGCGCCTACGACGTCGTCGTCCACCCCCAGAACAAGGCCGCGGCCCTCGGCCGCTGGAACTACGTGCTCGACGGCATGGTCAAGGAGAAGTGGCTCACCCCGGCCGACCGCGCCGCCATGCAGTTCCCCGTGCCCGGCAAGGTCAAGCCGTCCACCGGACTCTCCGGACAGCGCGGCTACATCGTCCAGGCCGTCGAGGACTACCTCACCAGCAACAAGATCATCGACGAGAACACCCTTGCCACCGGCGGCCACCGGATCACCACCACCCTGGAACGGAAGAAGCAGGACGCACTCGTCGCCGCCGTCGACGACAACGTCATGTCCCAGACCAGCCCCGACCGCCCGGCCGACCGCAACGTCCGCGTCGGCGGCGCCTCCGTCGACCCCGGCACCGGCCGGGTCGTCGCCATGTACGGCGGCATCGACTACACCAAGCAGTACGTCAACAACGCCACCCGCCGCGACTACCAGGTCGGCTCCACCTTCAAGCCCTTCGTCTTCGCCTCCGCCGTCGCCAACCGCTCCACCACCCGGGACGGTCGCCGCATCACCCCCGACACCGTCTACGACGGCACCAACAAGCGCATGGTCCAGGGCCCCGACGGCCCCACCGGCTACGCCCCCGCCAACGAGGACGACATCAGCTACGGGCCCATCACCGTCTCCACCGCCACCGACAAGTCCGTCAACGCCGTCTACGCCCAGATGGCCGAGGACGTCGGACCGGCCGAGGTGAAACGGACCGCCATCGACCTCGGTCTCCCCGAGAACACCCCGGACCTCACCGCGTACCCGTCCAACGCGCTCGGCGTCGCCACCGCCAGCGTCCTCGACATGGCCGAGGCGTACGCCACCCTCGCCAACCACGGACGGCACGGCACGTACACCCTCGTCGAGAAGGTCACCAAGAACGGCGAGGACGTCGAGCTCCCCGACCGCGGCACCACCGAACAGGCCGTCCCCCGCGAGGCCGCCGACACCACGACCGCGATCCTCCGGAGCGTCGTCGAGGGCGGCACCGGCACCGCCGCCCAGGCCGCGGGCCGCCCCGCCGCCGGCAAGACCGGCACCGCCGAGGAGGACAAGGCCGCCTGGTTCGCCGGCTACACCCCCGACCTGACCACCGTCATCGCCGTCATGGGCCAGGACCCCGAGACCGGGGTGCAGAAACCGCTGTACGGAGCACTCGGCCTGGCCCGCGTCAACGGCGGCGGCCCACCCGCCCGGACCTGGGCCCAGTACACCGAGGCCGCCCTGCGCGGCACCGAGGCCCGGGACTTCGACCTCGATCTGGAGAGCGGAGTCGAGGAACCCCTCCCGCCCACCGACGAGGAGACCGGCCCCCAGGACACCGGAACCCCCTCCGAGTCCACCCCCAGCACCCCGGCCGGCACCCCCGGCAACACCTCGCCGAACACCCCCACCACCCCCGGCAACAGCGAACCGGCCACCGGAGGCACCGACACCGGCACCCCCACCGACGGCACGACGGACAACGGCGGCGCACAGAACGGCGGCGGGGACAACGGCGGCACCCAGGGCGGCGACAACACCGGCGGCAACGACAACGGCGGAGGAAACGGGGGCGGGAACACCCAAGGCCCCGGCGGCTACGGATTCGCCCCCGGCAACCGGGGCACCCCGGCCCCGGGCCCCGCCGCTCCCGGTCCCGCCCCCGGCCCCGGTCAGTGACCCGAGGTCGCCTTCAGCCCCACGACGGCGACCAGCAGCAGACAGACGAAGAAGATCCGGGCGGCGGTCACCGGCTCGTTCAGCACCACCATGCCGAGCACCGCCGCCCCGGCCGCGCCGATGCCCACCCACACGCCGTACGCCGTACCGATCGGCAGCGTCCTGGCCGCATGGGACAGCAACACCATGCTCGCCACGATCCCGAGCCCGGTGAACACACTCGGCCACAGCCGGGTGAACCCCTCGGTGTACTTCATCCCGATCGACCAGGCCACTTCCAGCAGACCGGCGACAACGAGCAGGACCCACGCCATGACGGCACCTCCGACGAGACAGAACACGCGAACAACACGGGTGCGTCGTCTTTGCGAAACCCGGTACGGCGCGTCTCGTCGGGGTGGTCCCACCGTAGCAAAGAACAGGCAAAGGGCCCGGTGACGTCGGTCACCGGGCCCTTTGCCCACCATCATGAACAGGGCCGCCGCAGCGGGCGGAACAGGACGGGGCAGGACCACGAACACGGCCCGGCACCGACGCCGGCATCCCCGGCGCCCGCGGCAGCCACGGCTCCGGACCGGCAGGGCCCCGGCAGCTACAGATACAGCCCGGTCGAATCCACCGAACCCTCGAACCGGTCCGCCGCCACCGCGTGCAGGTCCCGCTCGCGCATCAGCACGTACGCCACACCCCGCACCTCGACCTCCGCACGGTCCTCGGGGTCGTACAGCACCCGGTCGCCCGGCTCCACCGTCCGTACGTTCTGGCCCACCGCGACCACCACGGCCCAGGCCAGCCGACGGCCGACCGCAGCGGTCGCCGGAATCAGGATGCCGCCACCCGAGCGCCGCTCGCCCTCGGGCGTATCGGACCGGACCAGCACACGGTCGTGCAGCATGCGGATGGGCAGCTTGTCGTCGGTGTTCTCGCTCACGCCCCGCAACCTACCTGTCCGGCGCGACTCCGCACGCCTCCGGGGTGCACGGACCGCCGCGTCAACGCTTCCGGCGCCGCTTCGACGCCACGACCAGACCCACGACCCCCACCCCGAGCAGCGCCGCCGGGATCACCCGCTCCAGACGCGGAGCACCGTCCTCCGACACGAACTGCGCCTTCACGTCCGACACCGCCCGGTTCACCGCGACGAACGCCCGCCCGGCCGTCCGGTCCACGGCCTCGGCAGCCCTGGCCTTCACATCCCCAATGATCGTATTCGGGTGCACGCGCACCCCGATCTCATCGAGCACCACCGCAAGCTGCTCACGCCTGCTGATGATGTCCGCCTCGATCTGCGCAGGGGTCCTGGCATCCGACACTGCGCCGCCTCCGTGGTCGTCGTCCGGTAAACCTTCGTCTGAATCTTCATCGACAGTCTGTCAGCTCGACCGCCCGCGCACTCGGCGGCACCCCTATTGCTCCCCGGGTCGTTACGCTCGGTCCCGTCATCCGACGTGCCACCCGAGGAGAACCATGAGCGAGCGACTCCAGCCCGGCGACACCGCCCCCGCCTTCACGCTTCCCGACGCCGACGGCAACGAGGTCTCGCTCGCCGACCACAAGGGCCGCAAGGTCATCGTCTACTTCTACCCGGCCGCCCTCACCCCCGGCTGCACCAAGCAGGCGTGCGACTTCACCGACAACCTGGAGCTGCTCACCGGCGCCGGGTACGACGTCATCGGTGTCTCCCCCGACAAGCCCGAGAAGCTCGCCAAGTTCCGCGAGAAGGAGAACCTGAAGGTCACGCTGGTCGGCGACCCCTCCAAGGAGACCCTCGAGGCGTACGGCGCCTTCGGCGAGAAGAAGCTCTACGGCAAAACGGTGACCGGCGTCATCCGCTCCACGATCGTCGTCGACGAGGACGGCAAGGTCGAACGGGCCCTCTACAACGTCCGGGCCACCGGCCACGTCGCCAAGATCATCAAGGATCTCGGCATCTGACCCGGGCGCCGCCCGGTTTGCGGCCGCCATGACCGCGCAGAAGCCTTTCCTGGAGGAGCCCTCCAGGAAAGGACCGGCCATGGCGGCCACCGACCCCCACCGGGCGTCCGACCCCGCAGCGGTCAGACGCCACCCCACCCTCTTCCGCGCCATCCGGCAGCGGAGGAACCCGAGGCTGCGCAGGTCGGACATCACCATCACCGACGACCAGGCGGTCAAGCGGGCGGTGAAGGCGGCCTCGCTCGGCAACGCCATGGAGTGGTTCGACTTCGGGATCTACTCCTACCTGGCCGTCACCCTGGGCCACGTCTTCTTCCCGTCCGGGAACGACACCACCCAGCTCCTCTCCTCGTTCGCCACCTTCGCCGTCGCCTTCCTCGTACGCCCCCTCGGCGGAATGTTCTTCGGCCCCATGGGCGACCGGATCGGCCGCAAGAAGGTCCTCGCCCTCACCATGATCCTGATGGCGGTCGGCACCTTCGCGATCGGCGTCATCCCCTCCCACGACGCCATCGGCCTCTGGGCCCCCGTCCTGCTGATCTTCTTCCGCCTGGTCCAGGGCTTCTCCACCGGCGGCGAGTACGGCGGCGCGTCCACCTTCATCGCCGAGTACGCCCCCGACAAGCGCCGCGGCTACTTCGGCAGCTTCCTCGAATTCGGCACCCTGGCCGGCTACGTCGGCGCCGCCGGGCTCGTCACCGCGCTGACCGCGGTCCTCGACCCCGCCCGGATGGACGCCTGGGGCTGGCGCATCCCGTTCCTCGTCGCGGGCCCCCTCGGCCTGGTCGGCCTCTACCTGCGGCTGCGGCTGGACGAGACCCCCGCCTTCCAGAAACTGGAGGGCGGCACCGTCCACGCCTCGGAGGCCGCCGACCACGTCGAGACCACCACCAGGGGCGACCTCGCCAGGATCTTCCGGCAGCACTGGCCGTCACTGATCCTCTGCGTCTGCCTGGTCGGCGCGTACAACATCACCGACTACATGCTGCTGTCGTACATGCCGACCTACCTCTCCGACGAGCTCGGCTACAGCGAGACCCACGGACTGCTCGTCCTGCTCGCCGTCATGGTCCTCCTGATGCTGATCATCAACCAGGTCGGCAGGCTCTCCGACCGCTTCGGCCGCAAACCGCTCCTGATGAGCGGAATGCTCGGCTTCCTCCTCCTCTCCCTGCCCGCGTTCCTCCTCATCCGCCGGGGCGGCATCCCCGCGATCACGGCCGGCATGCTGATGCTGGGCCTCTCCCTGGTCTGCATGCTCGGCACGATGTCCGCCGCCCTCCCGGCCCTCTTCCCCACCCCGGTCCGCTACGGCTCCCTCTCCGTGGGCTACAACCTCTCCGCCTCCCTCTTCGGCGGCACGACCCCGCTGGTGATCACGGCACTGATCAGCTGGAGCGGCAGCAACCTGATGCCGGCCTTCTACGCGATGGCCGCGGCCCTGGTCGGCGCGATCGCCGTGGCCTGCATGGAGGAAACCGCCCAGCAGCCCTTGGCCGGCTCCCCTCCGTCGGTGGAGACCCACGAGGAAGCAGCCGAACTGGTCGCATCCCGGACCCCCGAACCGAAGTTCTGACCCGGGCCCCCGCCCACCGGAATGGCCACCGCCGCTTCAACCCTCCTCGAAACGGCGCAGGTCATTCCACATCTTGTCGGATATCGGACGTGACGCCCCGATAAACGGCTCGTTGATCCGTACGAGGCCACGAACGTGCGGCCGGATGCGGAGGGGAAGCATGGGGGCAAGTCCGTACACACGAGAGCGGCTCATCGAGGCGGCCCGAGAGGCACGGACACTGACGGAGGCCTTGGTGCGGTTGGGGGTGGATCCGAAGAGTTCGACGCGACGGTACGTATCCGGGCGGATGAAAAGGCTGGGAGTGGACACATCCCACTTCGAGCGGGAGGTCAAGTGGACCCGGGACATCCTCCAGGCGGCGGTCTCGGCGTCGACGAACATGTGCGAGGTGTTGCGCCACCTCGGGCTGGACGTGGTCGGCGGCCATCACACCCACATCAGCCGCCGCATCAAGGCGTGCGGCATCGACACGTCGCACTTCAAAATGCCGTCCCGGAGAGGAATGCCTCGGCGTCCGCGCACGCCGGAGGGCTTGCTCGTCGAGCAACCACCGGCCCAAGCCCGACGCATTCCGAGCGGCCGGATCAAGTGGGCCATGACGGCCTCGGGCGTGCCGGAGCGGTGCGCCATGTGCGGTACGGAGAGCGTCTGGCAGGGACGCCCACTCCCTCTGGAAGTCGATCACATCGACGGTAACTGGCGAGACAATCGCATCGAAAACCTCCGGTTCCTCTGCCCCAACTGCCATTCGACGACGGACAATTACCGAGGGCGCGGCAAGGGGCGTGCGGACTCATGAGCGACGGTGTGCAGTACACCCGCGTTCGGCTGGAAGAGGCCGCCGCGCAGTGCTCCAGCCTCGACGAGGTCATCGCCTTCTTCGGCACCCGGCCCTACGACCATCTCCGCAGGTACCTCGCGAGACGATTCGCCCACTTCGGCATCGACATCTCACATTTCCGACCCCATGACAGGCTCCCTCGGCCCACCGCCGAAGAGCTGCGTGCGGCAGTTGCCGAATCAGTCTCGATCGCCGGGCTGCTTCGCCGACTCGGGCGTCCGGACAACGGCAGGCACCGCGCCCTGTTGCGTCAGTGGCTCACTGACGAGAACGTCTCGACGGCACATTTCCTGGGACAGGCTCATCAGCGAGGCAGGCCAGGCCTGGTCCCTCCCAGGCGCCACGAGGGCATCCTGGTCAAGCATGACGGCAAATACCGGACGAAGACCACGCTGCTGCGTCGAGCGCTACGCGAAATCGGCGTGCCGGAGGAGTGTGCGGAGTGCGGTACCGGCCCCGAATGGTTCGGGAAGCCGATGACGTTGGAGGTCGACCACATCAATGGGGACTGGAGTGACGACCGGCCCGCGAATCTGAGGCTGCTCTGCCCCAATTGCCACGCTTCCACGGACACCTGGTGCCGCGGAGGCCGGGGTAGGCAAATAGCCGTCGACCGGTAGCATGGCAACCATGCGGCCGTAGCCAAACTGGTATCGGCGGGTGTTTTAGGGGCATCTGGGAGAAATCCTGTGTGGGTTCGAGTCCCACCGGCCGCACATCTCGACGGGCCGCCCGCGACCGGGCGGCCCGTCGGCGTATCTCACCCCACCAACTCCCGCACCACCGGCACCAGTGCCCGGAACGCCTTGCCGCGGTGGCTGATCGCGTTCTTCTCCGCGGGGGTCAGTTCCGCGCAGGTGCGGGTCTCGCCCTCGGGCTGGAGGATCGGGTCGTAGCCGAAGCCGTTCGTGCCGGAGGGGACGTGGCGCAGGGTGCCGGTGAGGCGGCCCTCGACCACGCGTTCCGTGCCGTCGGGGAGGGCGAGGGCGGCGGCGCAGGCGAAGTGGGCGCCGCGGTGGGCCTCGTCGATGTCGGAGAGCTGGGCCAGGAGCAGGTCCAGGTTGGCCCTGTCGTCGCCGTGGGTGCCGGCCCAGCGGGCGGAGAAGATGCCGGGGGCGCCGCCGAGCACGTCCACGCAGAGGCCGGAGTCGTCGGCGATCGCGGGGTGGCCGGTGGCCCTGGCCAGGGCGTGGGCCTTGAGCAGGGCGTTCTCGGCGAAGGTGACGCCGGTCTCCTTGACGTCGGGGATGTCGGGGTACGCGTCCGCGCCGACGAGCTCGTGGGTGAGGCCTGCGTCGGCGAGGATCGCGTGGAGTTCGGTGATCTTCCCGGCGTTGCGGGTGGCAAGGATGAGGCGGGTCATGTCACCCAGTATCGGGGGTGCTCCGAGGGCCGCCCGGGGTGGTCAGGGGGTGCAGACGTTGCCGATCTCCTTGGCCGCGTCGACGACCGGGGTGATGTCGGGGGTGGCGTCGCCCTTGTCGATGGAGTCGCGGACGTTGCCGACGCCTTTTTCGAGGTCGTCGACGGCCTTGCCGAGGTCGGCGTTGTCGGTCTCGTCGCCGAGCTTGCCGAGTTCCTTCTCGATCTCGTCGAGGGCTTCGGACGCCTGGGTGGGGTCGCTCGTCGCGTTGGAGACGGCCTGCTGGAGGTTGTCGACGCTGGTGGCGATGGCGTCGGCGGTGCGGACGCAGTCGAGTGCCTTGTCGACGGCGCTGCAGCCGGTCGCCGCGGTGAGCCCGAGCGCGAGTGCGGTCAGGGTCAGCGTGACGGTGGCGCGGCGGCGGGCGGTCTTGGCCATGGTGCGGTTCCTCCCCGGGTGCGGATATGTGGACGGGCGCACGGTTCGAACCGTGCGCCCGTGTTCATGACGACGCTGGGCAGAGCGTGGAAGGTTGCTCGATCACTCGCCGAGAGTGCGGGCGAGGGCCTCGTTCTGGAGGACGGTCAGGTCCGCGCAGCCGGCGGTGGCGAGGTCGAGGAGGGCGCCCAGTTCCTTGCGGTCGAAGGGGGCGGCCTCGGCGGTGCCCTGGACCTCGATGAAGCGGCCGTCGCCGGTGCAGACGACGTTCATGTCGGTCTCGGCGCGGACGTCCTCCTCGTAGCAGAGGTCGAGGAGGGGGGTGCCGTCGACGATGCCGACGCTGATGGCGGAGACGGTGTCGGTCAGCGGCTTGCGGCCGTGCTTGACGATCTTCTTGCGCTGGGCCCAGGCGACGGCGTCGGCGAGGGCGACGTAGGCGCCGGTGATGGCGGCGGTGCGGGTGCCGCCGTCGGCCTGGAGGACGTCGCAGTCGAGGACGATGGTGTTCTCGCCGAGCGCCTTGTAGTCGATGACGGCGCGCAGGGAGCGGCCGATGAGGCGGCTGATCTCGTGGGTGCGGCCGCCGATCTTGCCGCGTACGGATTCGCGGTCGCCGCGGGTGTTGGTGGAGCGGGGCAGCATCGAGTACTCGGCGGTGACCCAGCCCTCGCCGCTGCCCTTGCGCCAGCGGGGGACGCCCTCGGTGACGGAGGCGGTGCAGAAGACCTTGGTGTCGCCGAAGGAGATGAGTACGGAGCCCTCGGCGTGCTTGCTCCATCCGCGTTCGATGGTGACGGGGCGGAGCTGTTCGGGGGTGCGGCCGTCGATACGAGACATGGCGTCGACCCTATCGGGTGCGGGGGTGGCGGCCGTTCGGGTGCGGGACGGGGGGCCGGTCGTGAGGGCGAGGGGCGGTCGGGGCGGGGCGGGGCCCGGTCGCGGGGGCCCGGCCGGCACCGGTGACCGGCACCGGAGCCGACGCGGAACCAGTACCGGAGCCGACGCGGGGCCGGCACCGGCGCAGGCCCCGACCCGGGGTGGGTGGGGCCTGCGCCGGTGCCGGGTCGTCCGGTTCAGCGGGGGGTGTGGTGGCCGGTCACATCATGTCTTCGATGTCGGCGGCGATGGGGTCGGCGTCGGTGCCGATGACGACCTGGATCGCGGTGCCCATCTTGACGACGCCGTGGGCGCCGGCGGCCTTGAGCGCGGCTTCGTCGACCTTGCTCGCGTCGTGGACCTCGGTGCGGAGGCGGGTGATGCAGCCTTCGATCTCGTCGATGTTGTCGATACCGCCGAGCCCGGCGACGATCTTCTCAGCCTTGCTGGCCATGGCCTTCTCCCTGGTTCTTCACATGCGTGCGACGGCCCACCATGGGTCCGTTTCGTCACCGTAACGCACGTTTGGCCCAGCTTCGCGAGCGAGTGACTGGACCGTCCTCAATGATGACGATCACTGGCGCCCTGTCTTCCAGGCGGGTTACGCACCGTACCCCAACTGGTCTACACCATTCTGCAACGACTGCCGAACGCGCCTCGTCCCGGGAGGATGCCGATGAGCTCAACCAGCGCCGAAGTGCCGCGGAAGACCTGGTGGAACGGCTTCTTCCAGGGCCTTCAGAAGATGGGACGCAGCCTCCAGCTGCCGATCGCGGTGCTGCCCGCGGCGGGCATTCTCAACCGGTTGGGCCAGCCGGACGTATTCGGCAACGAGGGGCTGGGCTGGAACAACGTCGCCAAGGTGTTCGCGGCGGCGGGCGGCGCGCTGCTCGATTCGGGACTCGGCCTTCCGCTGCTGTTCTGCGTCGGTGTCGCGATCGGCATGGCCAAGAAGTCGGACGGTTCGACCGCGCTCGCCGCGGTGGCCGGCTTCCTCGTGTACTACGCGGTGCTGCACGCCTTCCCGGTGGACTGCGCCCCGGGTGAGACGTTCACCTCGGGCGGCACCTGGTTCGGCACCTGCGTGACGAAGGACGCCAAGGTCACGGCGGCCGCGTACCAGAATCCCGGGGTGTTCGGCGGCATCGTGATGGGGCTGCTGTCCGCCTGGTTCTGGCAGCGGTACCACCGGGTCAAGCTGGTGGACTGGCTGGGCTTCTTCAACGGCCGCCGGCTCGTCCCGATCATCATGGCGTTCGTCGGTCTGCTCTTCGCGGCGCTGTGCGCCTGGCTGTGGCAGCCGATCGGCGACGGCCTGACGAGCTTCTCCAAGTGGCTGGTGGACCTGGACTGGGTGGGTTCGGGCATCTTCGGCGTCGCCAACCGCGCCCTGCTGGTCATCGGGCTGCACCAGTTCCTGAACACCTTCATCTGGTTCCAGTTCGGCGACTTCACCAAGCCGGACGGGACGGTCGTGCACGGCGACATCAACCGGTTCCTGGCGGGCGACCCGACGGCCGGGCAGTTCACCTCGGGCTTCTTCCCGATCATGATGTTCGCCCTGCCCGCGGCGGCGCTGGCGATCTACCACTGCGCCAAGCCGAACCGCCGCAAGGCGGTCGGCGGCATGATGCTCTCGGTCGCCCTGACGTCGTTCGTGACGGGCATCACCGAGCCGATCGAGTACTCGTTCCTCTTCGTGGCGCCGCTGCTGTACGGGATCCACGCGGTGCTCACCGGTGTCTCGATGGCGGTGACCTGGGCGCTGGGGGTCAAGGACGGCTTCAGCTTCTCCGCGGGGCTGATCGACTACGTCATCAACTGGAGTCTGGCGACCAAGCCCTGGCTGATCATTCCGATCGGGCTGGCGTTCGCCGCCGTGTACTACGTGATCTTCCGGTTCGCGATCACCAGGTTCGACCTCCAGACGCCGGGGCGCGAGCCCGACGAGCTGGAGGCGGAGATCGAGAGGGACCTCACGAAGTAGCACTTCGGCCGGGTCGGCGACCCGGCCGGCGAAGGCCCCCGGACCGTGCGGTCCGGGGGCCTTCGTCATGTCGCCGAACGTGTGGTGTTGCTCATGCGAATCAATCGGGAATCGCAGGTTCCTTATACAACGCTCACCGTGTTACAACTGGTCTACACCACTGAGTGGTCCAGACCACGTGGCGCTCTGCCGCGTTCTTCGAGTCGCCGCCTCCCCCGTCAACGATCCGGGCGGCGCCTTGTCCAATGGAGGAAGTTGATGTCCACGGCAGACACCGCACCCGCGGTCACCAAGAAGAAGGGCGCCGGCGTGATGGCGGTCATGCAGCGCATCGGCCGCAGCCTCATGCTGCCGGTCGCGGTGCTGCCCGCGGCGGCCCTCCTGGTCCGGCTCGGCAACAACGACATGCTCGGCCGGGAGTCGTTCCCGGGCTTCATCACCAAGATCGCGACCTTCATGGCCGCGGGCGGCAACGCGATCCTCGACAACATGGCGCTGCTGTTCGCCGTCGGCATCGCGATCGGTTTCGCCAAGAAGTCCGACGGTTCGACCGCGCTCGCGGCCGTCACCGGCTACCTGGTCTTCCAGAAGGTGCTGGCCACCTTCACGGACAGCAATCTGCCGCAGGTCGCGACGGTCGTCGACGGCAAGGTCGTGATGGCGGACGCCCCCGTGGACGCCAAGGTCCTCGGCGGTGTGGTGATGGGCCTCGTCGTCGCACTGCTCTACCAGCGGTTCTACCGCACGAAGCTGCCGGCCTGGGCGGGCTTCTTCGGCGGCCGCCGCCTGGTCCCGATCCTCTCCGCCTTCGCGGGTCTGGTCATCGGCATCGTCTTCGGCTACATCTGGCCGGTCCTGGGCACCGGGCTGCACAACTTCGGCGAGTGGCTGGTCGGTTCCGGCGCGGTCGGCGCGGGCATCTTCGGTGTCGCCAACCGTGCGCTGATCCCGGTCGGCATGCACCACCTGCTGAACTCGTTCCCGTGGTTCCAGGCCGGTGAGTTCGAGGGCAAGAGCGGCGACATCAACCGCTTCCTGGCCGGTGACCCGACGGCCGGACAGTTCATGACCGGCTTCTTCCCGATCATGATGTTCGCCCTCCCGGCGGCCTGCCTGGCGATCGTGCACTGCGCCCGTCCGGAGCGCCGCAAGGTCGTCGGCGGCATGATGTTCTCCCTCGCGCTCACCTCGTTCGTCACCGGTGTGACCGAGCCGATCGAGTTCACGTTCATGTTCATCGCCCCGGTCCTGTACGCGGTCCACGCGGTGCTGACCGGTGTCTCGATGGCGCTGACCTGGGGGCTCGGGATGAAGGACGGCTTCGGCTTCTCGGCCGGCCTCGTCGACTTCGGACTGAACCTGGGCATCGCGAGCAAGCCGTGGATGCTGGTGCTGGTCGGCCTCTGCTTCGCGGCGGTGTACTACGTGGTCTTCCGGTTCGCGATCACGAAGTTCAACCTGCCGACCCCGGGCCGCGAGTCCGACGAGGAGCTCGCCGAGCTCCTCAAGGCCGAGGCCAAGTAGGTCCCGCACACCCCGCGCCGCGCACCCGCGTCGCACGGCGAAGCCCCTCATCTCCCCGGGCGGGAGGATCTCCCCGGACGGGAGGTGAGGGGCTTCGCCGCGTCCGGGAACCGTGCGCCAAGGGGGAGGGGCTCCGAGCGGCCCCCGGGGAACGGCCCTCAGACCTCGTAGACCGCGCCGGGCACCGCGACGTCCGCCGGTCCGCGGAAGACCGCGCGGGCATCGGCCAGGTTGCGGTCCGCGTCGGTCCACGGCGGGATGTGGGTGAGGACGAGCCGCCCCACTCCGGCACGGGCGGCGATCTCGCCCGCCTCGCGGCCGTTGAGGTGGAGGTCCGGAATGTCCTCCTTGCCGTGGAGGAACGATGCTTCGCAGAGGAACAGATCGACCCCCTCGGCAAGTTCGTCCAGGGCCTCGCAGATGCCCGTGTCCCCGGAGTACGCGAGCGAGCGGCCGCCGTGCTCGACGCGGATCGCGAAGGTGTCGACGGGGTGGCAGACCTTCTCCGTGCGGACCGAGAAGGGGCCGATCTCGAACGTTCCCGGCTTCAGCGTGTGGAAGTCGAAGACCTCGCCCATCGCGTGCTCGGACGGGGTGTCGGCGTGGGCGGTGGTCAGTCGCTGCTCGGTGCCCTCGGGACCGTAGACCGGGATGGGGGCGGGGCGCCCGCCGTCGTGCCGGTAGTAGCGGACGACGAAGTACGCGCACATGTCGATGCAGTGATCGGCATGGAGGTGACTGAGGAAGACGGCGTCGAGGTCGTAGAGACCGATGTGACGCTGCAGCTCGCCGAGGGCGCCGTTGCCCATGTCGAGGAGCAGCCTGAAGCCGTCGGCCTCTACGAGGTAGCTCGAGCATGCGGATCCCGCGGACGGGAACGAGCCGGAGCAGCCGACGACGGTGAGCTTCATGGAGCGTGAACCTCCGGGACGTGGGAACGGGGAGGGTTCGTACGGTCTGTTGAGCGGTTTGTCGAGCGTAAGGCGCGAAAGTGTCGGTCGCTCCTCCACGGCCGTCCGTTGTGGGGGAACTCACCTGTGCTGTCACCGGTTCGATGGAAGCGGTGGGACCGCCGGTACGGTCGGGGGCATGGACATGTCCTGGTGGTGGCTCGCGCTCGCTCTGGTGGTACTGCTCGCACTCGTCGCGGCGGTCGCCGACGGCCGGGGGCGGGGCGGCGGCCGGCCCCGCGGGCGTTCCGGCAGGTCGGCGGGGGCGCCGCCCGGTACGCGTCCGGGCGGGCGGACCCGTCCCCCGGCGGCGCCCGGTCGCGGGACCGGCCCGGAGCGGGGGGCGCGGCCCCGGCCGGGTGAGATCTGGTGGGCGGAGGTGCCGTACGAGGACGGGCCCGGCGCGAAGGACCGGCCCTGCCTGGTGCTCTCGGTACGGGGCGACTCGGCGCTCGTCGCGAAGATCACCAGCAAGTACCACGAGGGCCGGCCGGGGGTGATCGCGCTGCCCGCGGGGACGGTGGGGGACGCGCGGAACCGGGCGAGCTATCTGGAGACGGACGAGTTGCGGCAGGTCTCCGTGCGGGGGTTCCGGCGGCGGGTGGGGAACGTGGACCCGAAGGTGTGGGAGCGGGTGCGGGGGCTGGGGTGAGCCGGGGGCGGCACGGGGTGCGCGGGGCGGGTGTGCTCGCGGTGCCGTCCGCCGGACGGGGCGGTGCGCCGGGCTCCGGGCGGACGGGGAGGCCGGGTGCGGGACGGCCCGGACCGGCCGGAATGCCGTCCGCCGGGCGGGCCGGGGTGTTCGGCCCGCCCGGCGGACGGATGTGGTGCGGGTCTTCCCCCGCTTCCTCTGTGACGGTCCTGGCTCCGGCCCGTCGGCGGCCCGTCGGGGCTCACGCCCAGAGCTGGCCCTGGAGTGTTTCGATGGCGGCTTCCGTGGTCGGGGCCGTGTAGACGCCCGTCGACAGGTACTTCCAGCCGCCGTCCGCGACGACGAAGACGATGTCGGCCTGCTCCCCCGCCCTGACCGCCTTGTTCCCCACGCCGATCGCGGCGTGGAGTGCGGCGCCCGTGGAGACGCCCGCGAAGATTCCCTCCTGCTGGAGGAGTTCGCGGGTGCGGGTGACGGCGTCGGCCGAGCCGACGGAGAAGCGGGTGGTGAGGACGGAGGCGTCGTACAGCTCGGGCACGAAGCCCTCGTCGAGGTTGCGGAGGCCGTAGACGAGGTCGTCGTAGCGCGGCTCGGCGGCGACGATCTTGACGTCCGGCTTGTGTTCGCGCAGGTAGCGGCCGACTCCCATGAGCGTCCCGGTGGTGCCGAGGCCCGCCACGAAGTGGGTGACGGAGGGGAGGTCGGTGAGGATCTCGGGGCCGGTGGTGGCGTAGTGGGCGCCCGCGTTGTCCGGGTTCCCGTACTGGTAGAGCATGATCCAGTCCGGGTGCTCGGCGGCCAGCTCCTTGGCGACGCGCACCGCCGTGTTGGAGCCGCCCGCCGCCGGGGACGAGATGATCTCGGCGCCCCACATGGCGAGCAGGTCGCGCCGTTCCTGGGAGGTGTTCTCCGGCATGACGCACACGATGCGGTAGCCCTTGAGCTTGGCCGCCATGGCGAGCGAGATGCCGGTGTTGCCGCTGGTGGGTTCCAGGATGGTGCAGCCGGGGGTCAACCGGCCGTCCTTCTCCGCCTGTTCGACCATGTGGAGCGCGGGGCGGTCCTTGATCGAGCCGGTGGGGTTGCGGTCCTCCAGCTTGGCCCAGATGCGGACGTCGTCGGAGGGGGAGAGCCGCGGGAGGCGGACGAGGGGAGTGTTCCCCACGGCCGCCAGCGGGGAGTCGTACCGCATCAGCGCATTCCGCCGGCCACGGCCGGGAGGATCGTGACGTTGTCGCCGTCGCTCAGCTTGGTGGAGATGCCGTCGAGGAAGCGGACGTCCTCGTCGTTGAGGTAGACGTTCACGAAGCGGCGGAGTTCGCCGCCGTCGACGATGCGCTCGCGGATGCCGTTGTGGCGGCTGTCCAGGTCCGTGAAGAGGTCGGCGAGGGTCTCCCCGTTGCCCTCGACGGCCTTGGCGCCGTCGGTGTAGGTGCGGAGGATGGTCGGGATGCGGACCTCGATGGCCATGGCGTGGGCTCCTGTCGGAAGCGGGGAAGTGGCGTGGGGCGCGCGGCTCTGCCCCCGCGCGGGGGTTGGTGCGTGCGTGCGGTGTTTCGGGCCGCGGCCCGGCTCAGACCTCGCGGTCGGCGGCGGGCGGGCGGCTCGTACAGATCGCGCTGGAGAGCCTGCACAGGTCGACGTGCAGCCGCGCGACGAGCAGTGTGCCCGGCGTCCTGTCGCTCACGTCATGGAGAACCATGCGGTCATCGTATCGATTCCCGGTCCGCAATCCCGAGTGTGATCTCACATGACGGATGGGCGATGTTCGACAGGTGGACGATCTGTGTCGCCCCGGGTCCGCCCGGCCGCCGGGCGACTCCCGTCCCGGCGGCCGGGCGGGGCGGTCAGGCGGCCTCGTACGCCTCGACGACCTCGACGTCCTCCTCGGTGATCACGCCGTCGACGATGCGGTACGAGCGGAACTGGAAGGGGCCCGCGTCGTCGGCGTCCGCCGTGGAGACGAGGACGTAGTGGGCGCCGGGTTCGTTGGCGTAGGTGACGTCGGTGCGCGAGGGGTACGCCTCGGTCGCCGTGTGGGAGTGGTAGATGATCACCGGCTCCTCGTCGCGGTCGTCCATCTCGCGGTAGAGCTTGAGGAGGTCGGCCGAGTCGAACTCGTAGAAGGTGGGCGAGCGGGCGGCGTTGAGCATCGGGATGAACCGCTCGGCGCGGCCGGTCCCGGCCGGCCCCGCGACCACGCCGCACGCCTCGTCGGGGTGGTCGGCGCGGGCGTGCGCGACGATCTGGTCGTGGAGCGCCTGGGTGATGGTCAGCATGGCGCCAGGATAGGCCGCGGGCCATGGCGTACCGGGGTTTGGTACGCCATGGCCCGAATGGTGGACACGACCGTTGGGGCGTCCGGGTTCCGCGGGACCGGAGGGGGTGCCGGACGCCCTCAGTTCCCCATGAGGGTCTTCCGCTCCCCGTCCTTCGCGGACTCCGTGCCGCCGGCCTTGGGCCGGGTCCTCGTGAACGCCCCGCCCTGCGGGTCGCGGGCCTTGAGGACCAGGTACGAGACGCCGAGGAGGGCGGCCCAGAGCGGGGCGCAGTACAGCGAGATCCTGGTGCTCGGGTCGATGCCCATCATCACCACGACCACCGCGATGAAGGCCAGCGCGAGGAAGCCGGTGAGCGGGGCGCCGGGGGTCCGGAAGCCCGAGCGCGGGAGCAGTCCGCGGTCGGCGAGGCGCCGGTAGCGGATCTGGCAGACGAGGATCATGATCCAGGCCCACATGCCGGAGATGGTGGCGAAGGAGACGACGTAGGTGAAGGCGTCCCCGGGCCACTGGTAGTTGATCCAGACGCCGACGAGCATCAGGGCGGCGGAGAAGGTCGTGCCGACGAGCGGGGTGCCGCTGCGGGTGAGCCGGGCGAAGAGTTTCGGGCCCTGTCCGTTGAGCGAGAGGTCCCGGAGCATCCGGCCGGTGGAGTACATGCCGGAGTTGCAGGAGGAGAGGGCCGCGGTCAGCACGACGAAGTTGACGATGCCGGCGCCGACGCCGAGGCCCATCTCCTCGAAGGCGGCGACGAACGGCGAGACCTTCGGCTGGAACACGGACCACGGGACCACCGAGAGGATCATGACGAGGGCGCCGACGTAGAAGACGGCGATGCGCCACGGCACGGTGTTGATGGCCTTGGGCAGCACGGTCTCCGGGTCCTTGGACTCGCCCGCGGTGACCCCGACGAGTTCGACGGCGAGGAAGGCGAACATCACGATCTGCAGGGTCATCAGGGTGCCCTTGATGCCGTGCGGGAAGAAGCCGCCGTCGGCCCAGAGGTGGGTGACGGAGGCGGTGTCACCGGCGTCGGAGAAGCCGAGGGTGAGGATTCCGGCGCAGATGAGGATCATGCCGACGATGGCGGTCACCTTGACCATGGAGAACCAGAATTCGAGCTCTCCGAAGAGTTTCACGGAGATCAGGTTCACGCCGTACAGGATGACGGTGAAGACCAGTGCCGACGCCCACTGGGGAATGTCGAACCAGAACGTCATGTACTGGGCGGCCGCGGTGACTTCGGTGATTCCGGTGACGACCCAGAAGAGCCAGTAGGTCCAGCCGGTGACGAATCCGGCGAAGGGGCCGACGAATTCACGGGCGTACTCGGAGAAGGAGCCCGAGACCGGCCGGTACATGAGGAGTTCGCCCAGTGCCCGCATGATGAGGAAGATGACCAGGCCCGCGACGGCGTAGGCCAGGATCAGGCTGGGTCCGGCCTTGGAGATCGCCTTTCCCGCGCCGAGGAAGAGCCCGGTGCCGATGGCCCCGCCGATGGCGATCATCTGGATCTGGCGGGCCCCGAGGGCCCGCCGGTACCCCTCGCCCGCCGGTCCGGCGGACTCGGTCCGTGCGGCCGGCCGGCCGCCTTTCCCCTCGTCGATCTGCGCCGATGTCATGTGCTGCGCCTTTCGCCGTGCCCGTCCACCGGGAATTATGTGGCGGTCAGCACAAGGAAAAGCCGATAAACGTATCCAGGCGCAGCAACAAGGACCGTTCGGGTGAGGTGTTCGTCATTCTGTTTCAATGACGAACGGGACGCCCGGCGCCTAATCCGGCATCAGCGTTTCCACGAGGGTCTCCTGGAGCCCGCCGAGCCAGAGGTAGGCCATGACCATCGGCTTGCGCGGGTCGCTGTCGGGCAGCCGGTAGAGCGAGCCGGCCTCGCCCTCGCCCTCCTCGGAGACCTCCAGGCGGGTACCGATGGTGAGCCGGAGGTCGTTGAGGGCGCCGAGCCAGTTGCGGCACTCGTCGGCGGTGAGTTCGAGCACGGCGTCGCCGTTCCCGGCGGTCGTGAGCGCGTCCAGGGTGCGTACGACGACGAGGGCGTCGTCGCGCTTGCGGGCGCGCAGGTCGTTCTCGGTGAAGCGGCGGAACTCGGCGGAGGCGGCTCGCAGTTCGCCGTCCTCGTCGCCGTATGCCTCGGGGAAGAGGCGGGCCAGCGCGGGGTCGGCGGGCGGTTCGCTGGGCCCTTCCGCGAAGAGCGCGGCGAGCGGGTCCTCGCCCTCGGCGGGCTCGTCGCCGGGGCCGATCAGCTCCAGCAGCTGGACGGCGAGGGAGCGCAGGATCGCGATCTCCACCTCGTCGAGCGCGACGGCCGCGCCGCCGCCTGGGGTGGCCTCGAAATGGCCGGCCATGGGTTCTCTCCGATGATGGGTCGGTCGGGCGGGCGGTGCAGGGCGGGCTCGGCGGATCGGGGCCACGGCGCGGGGTCGGTGGCGCGCACGGTCCGGCGCCCCTCCCGGCGGACCCCGCCGGACGGACCCTAGCCGCGGTCCTGCGTGAGGGTGGCCCACAGTCCGTAGCCGTGCATGGCCTGGACGTCGCGTTCCATCTCCTCGCGGCTGCCGCTGGAGACGACGGCCCGTCCCTTGTGGTGGACGTCCAGCATCAGCTTGTGCGCCTTGTCCTTGGAGTAACCGAAGTACGCCTGGAAGACATAGGTCACATAGCTCATGAGGTTGACCGGGTCGTTGTGCACCAGCGTCACCCAGGGCACGTCGGGCTCGGGGACGACGAGGCTCTCCTCGGCCGATTCGGGACGCTCGATCTCTGTAGGGGCGACACTCACCCACCCCATGCTGCCACCCGGGAGGGGTCATCGCACAAACGACCCGAGATCTCGTCACTTTGACGAAATAGGGGTAGCATCCGAAACATGAACTCTGCGGACCTTGGGCGTCGGGTCGGTGTGCCGTCGACCGCGCTCTTCACCGACCAGTACGAACTCACGATGGTGCAGGCCGCGCTGAAAGCCGGCACGGCCGATCGGCGCTCGGTCTTCGAGGCGTTCACGCGCCGGCTGCCCGAGGGGCGGCGCTACGGCGTCGTCGCGGGCATCGGACGGGTGCTGGACGCGGTGGAGAACTTCCACTTCGACGACGAGATGCTCACCTTCCTGCGCGAGCAGGACGTCGTCGACGGGCCCACCCTCGACTGGCTGGCCGACTACCGCTTCAGCGGTGACATCTGGGGCTACCCGGAGGGCGAGGTGTACTTCCCGGGCTCGCCGATCCTGCGGGTGGAGGGCTCCTTCGCCGAGTGCGTGCTGCTGGAGACGGTGATCCTGTCGATCCTCAACCACGACTCGGCGATCGCCGCCGCGGCGTCCCGGATGTCCACGGCGGCGGGCGGGCGCGGCCTGATCGAGATGGGTGCACGCCGCACCCATGAACTGTCGGCGGTCGCGTCGGCGCGCGCCGCGTACGTCGGCGGCTTCAACACCACGTCCGACCTGGCGGCGGGCTTCCGCTACAACATCCCGACCGTCGGGACCAGCGCGCACGCCTTCACCCTGCTCCACGACACCGAGCGCGACGCGTTCCGGGCCCAGGTCGACTCGCTGGGCCGGGGCACGACGCTGCTGGTCGACACGTACGACGTCACCGAGGCGGTCCGTACGGCGGTCGAGATCGCCGGTACCGAGCTGGGCGCGGTGCGGATCGACTCCGGCGACCTGCTGCTGGTCGCGCACCGGGTGCGCCAGCAGCTGGACGAGCTGGGCGCCACCGCGACGAAGATCGTGGTGACCTCGGACCTGGACGAGTACGCCATCGCCTCACTGGCCGCCGCGCCGGTCGACGCGTACGGGGTGGGCACGCAGCTGGTGACCGGCAGCGGGCACCCCACCTGCTCGATGGTCTACAAGCTGGTCGCCCGCGCCGGGTCCGCCGATCCGGCGGACCCGCTGCGCCCGGTGGCCAAGAAGTCGCTCGGCGCGAAGTCGTCGGTGGGCGGTCGCAAGTGGGCCGCGCGCCGTCCGGACGAGCACGGGGTGGCCGAGGCCGAGGTGGTCGGCACCGGTCCCGTACCGGTGGAGCTGGCCGACCGGCAGTTGCTGGTCGAGCTGGTCAAGGGCGGCGAGGTGGTCGCCCGCGAGCCGCTGGACGCGGCGCGCGACCGGCACATCGCGGCGCGGGCGGGGCTTCCGCTGTCGGCGCTGCAGCTGTCCCGCGGGGAGCCGGTCATCCCCACGGAGTACGTCTGACGGGGCCGCCGGGGGCGGCGTCCGGGCCCGTCCGGGCGCCGCCCCTCCCCCGTGACGCCGTGAGAGGCCCGGTGCCGACCCCTCGCCCGGGCGGGCCCCGAGTCTCTAGGCTCGAAAGCCCGGGGGCCTCGAATCCCCCGGACCGGGAGCCCGGGACCCCGGGGGCCGCCGCCCCCGGCCCGGGACAACGCCCCACGACCGCCGACCGTCCCCCACCTAAGGACACCCGTCATGCACCGCGCCTTGATCGTCGTCGACGTTCAGAACGACTTCTGCGAGGGCGGCAGCCTCGCAGTGGCGGGAGGCGCCGATGTCGCCGCCGCCATCACCGACCTGATCGGCGACTCCCAGCCCGGGTACCGCCACGTGGTGGCCACCCGCGACCACCACATCGACCCGGGCGACCACTTCTCCGCGCAGCCGGACTTCGAGCACTCCTGGCCCGCCCACTGCGTGGCCGGCACGGAAGGGGTCGGCTTCCATCCGAACTTCACCCCCGCGGTCGCCTCGGGGTCGATCGACGCGGTCTTCGACAAGGGTGCCTACGCCGCCGCGTACAGCGGTTTCGAGGGCCTGGACGAGAACGGCGTGGGGCTGGCCGACTGGCTGCGGGAGCGCCAGGTCACCGAGGTGGACGTGGTCGGCATCGCGACCGACCACTGCGTACGGGCGACGGCCCTGGACGCGGTCCGGGCCGGCTTCACGACGCACGTGCTGCTCGACCTGACCGCGGGGGTCGCCGAGACGACCACGGAACGGGCCCTGGAGGAGCTCCGCAGGGCGGGCGTGAAGCTGTCCGGCAAGCCGGTGGTCTGACGGGGCCGACGGGCCGCCCCGGGCCCGCGAGGGGCTCCGGGCCCGTCCCCCGGTCCCGTCGCGGCCTCGTCCCCCGGTCCCGGGCGCCCGGCCCCGGTCCCGGGCCCGGCCCGCCCCGGTCTCAGGCCGGGCGCCCGGCCGGTATCGCCGGGCGCAGCAGGGTGCGTATCGGGTGCCAGAGCTCCTGGTCCCGCTCCGGCCTCGCGCGCCACAGCAGCCCGTCGGGGTGGTGCAGCACGGCGGTGATCTCGTCGGGGGTGGGCGGTTCGGCGTTGCCCCGGAGGTAGACGGCGCGCAGGCCCAGGTTCCGCAGCCTGGTCAGGGCGCGGGCCCGGTTGGCCGCGTGCACCAGGACCCGGACCGGGGTGCCCGGCCCCGTCCCGTCCGTCGGGCTGGGCAGTGTGATCGCCACCACGACCCTGCCGTTCGGCAACTTGCTGAACCCTCCGCCTGCCATGCTCCGCGCTCCCCCGTGAGACATTGTGTCAATAAGGATCTGAACAAGACGCACCTAAACACGATCGGCCGCCGCCCGCTAGAGGGCGACGGCCGATCATGCTTTGACCTGCGGTTATGCGAAACTACTTGCCCGAAGGACCGACCTTGACGGTGATCGTCGAGCCGTTGCGGGGCTCGCTGATGATCGAGATCCGGGTGTTGGTGTCAGGAACCTGAACGCTTCCGGTCGGGTTCTCCTTGTACCAGTAGGTGCCCTTGCGGTCGTCGAAGACCGGAACGCCGCTCTGCGACTTGATCCGGACCGGGGCGTCCGCGTTGTGCAGCGTGAAGCCGTCCGTGCGGTACCAGCTGAACGGGGCGTCGAAGGGCTGGATCTTGTTGCGCATGATCGTGCCGTCGGCCCACTTCAGCGGCTTGGCGTGGGAGTCGACCGGCAGGATCAGACCCTGGCCCGGGTGCTGCGAGACGTTGTTGTCCTTCTGGGACTTGTCCCAGAGCCAGACGAGCAGACCGTTCTGGTACGGGTAGTGCTCGACCCAGTCCGGACGGGTCTTGGAGAAGCCGAAGTTGTACGGGCCGACCTCGAGGGTCTTGTCGTAGCTGACGTACTGGCGGTTCTCCGCGATGTAGTACTGCGGGTAGTTCTTGGTGAACGACTCGCCGACGCGGGAGAAGCCCTTGGCGGTCCAGCCGTTGTCGTCGCCCTCGGCGTTGTCGCTGAAGATCGCGGCACCGTCGGCGTTGACCGAGATGGTGTCGGCGGCGAAGCCGATGCCGCCCGCGCCGCCGTCGGTGGCGTAGCGGAAGCGGATGTCGATCTTCTTGCCCGCGTAGGCGTCCAGCGAGTACGAGAGCTTCTGGTACTTGCCGGAGACGTCGGTCAGGGCCGGCTTGTCACTGGCGTCGCGCGGGATCGCCTTGCCGTCGGCCGTGCCGTCGATCGCGGTCCAGCTGGTGCCGCCGCTCGTAGACACCTCGGTGTAGAGGTAGTCGTAGTCCTTCTCGATGTCCCACCAGCCCGAGAGGTCCAGGGACGCCTTGGACTTGCCGGTCAGGTCGACCGAGCGGGACAGGGTGTTGCTCAGGTTGTCGCCCATGTCGCTCCACCACTGCTTGGAGCCCTCCGCCGGCTTCGTGACGGCGGTGGTGACGGGCTTCTCGGGCAGCGTGACGACGAGCGCCTGCTTGTTCTTGGTGTTGTACTCGGAGACGCCCAGCTTGTGGACGGACTTCGTCGCGGCCTTGGCCTCGGCGAAGTCGAGCCAGCCCAGCTGGAGCTTGTCCCAGGCGGTCATGTCGCCGGGCAGGTCGCCGATCTCGCCCTTGCCCTTGCCGAGCCAGGAGCCGGCCGACATCAGGGACCAGAAACCGACCGAGTTCTCGGCGGTGTTGGTGGTGTCGTACAGGTCGGGCAGGCCCAGGTCGTGGCCGTACTCGTGGGCGAAGACGCCCAGGCCGCCGTTCTCGGGCTGCGCGGTGTAGTCACCGACCCACATGCCGGTGTCACCGATCTGGGTGCCGCCCGCCTTGTTGTTGGCCGGACCGGTCGCGCCGTTGTCGGTGCCGTAGGCGTACCAGCGGTGGGCCCAGATGGCGTTCTTGCCCTCGGCGCCGCCGCCCGCGGACTCGTCCTCACCGGCGTGGACGACCTGGAAGTGGTCGATGTAGCCGTCGGGCTCGTTGAAGTTGCCGTCATTGTCGAAGTCGTAACGGTCCCACTGGTCGTACTGGGCGAGATCGGCCTTGATCTGCTCCTGCGTACGGCCCTTGGCCTTCTGGTCGGCGGTCCAGGCGTTCACGCCGTCCCGGATCATGTCCCAGGCGTTGGCGCAGTTGGTCGAGCCGCAGTAGTTGGAGCCGTAACGGGCCTCGTTGTACGGGACCTTGACCCAGTCGGAGACCTGGCCCTCGACCGAGTAGCGCCCGGAGGACGTCTTCTCGTAGTACGTCTTCAGCGAGTCCTTCCCGTCGCCCTCACCGAAGTAGAGGTCCTGGAAGTGCTCCTGGTTGTAGTCGGCCCGCCAGGCCGTGCTGTTGTCCTTCTTGGGGTCCGGCTTGGCTATCTTGTTGTGCAGCGGGCCGGGCGCACCGCCGTACTTCGGGACGGCGGGCTCGGGGCCGTCGCCGTCCGGGTCGAACATGGTCGTGTCGTCGACCTTGTCGCCGAATTCCACCAGGATCGTGAAGATCTTGTCGGTCTTCTCCCGGCCGAGCTCGACGTACTTCTTGTCGTCGAGCTTGACGACCTGGGAGCCGCCGCGCTTCGAGATCTTCTTGTCGCCCGCGATGACCTGCTCCAGGGCGGCCTGACGCTGGGCTTCCTGCTGCTCGCTGAACGGGCCCTTCAGGTCGTGCTCGTTGCCCTTGGCCGACCCCGGGTCGCGGCGATCGACGGTGGTGCTCTTCGCACCCGACGCCTTGTCGTCGGCCTGAGCCGTGGCGAAGGCCGACGCCGTGGCGGCCGTGGCGGCCATGGCCACGACAATCGCGGCAGCGCGAAGCGCCCCTCTGTTTGTGGTCACTTGATGCAGTCCTCCCCGGCACCCGCCGCTGCGGCCGAAAGTGAGGTGGGGCCGCGCGCAGGTACGCGTCACAAGTGACGACATTCGACCGGAGTTACTCGAAAAAAGACAGATCTTGACTTGAACAAGCCAAGTGCACTATGCAGGAGATCGTTTCCGTTATCCGGACGTTCACCGGACGGGCAACCGGCGCGTCACGGGCCACGGTTGAGGTACGAAATGACTCCGTGCGCCCCCCGTGCACCGGTACCGTGGGTTAGGTCACGCTTACTGCTGGTCCTGCTCGGGCATCCACCGTCGTAGAGTCGATTGACAGTGCGACCGCGTTGAGAGACTGCCCATCCGATGCCCCGAGGACGGATACCGCCATGCCGCATCCCACTGCCGCACAGTTCTCCTACGGTTCGGTCACCGTCGTCTTCTCGACCCTCGCCATGCTGCTGCTCTCGCGCACGGAGTCGGGCGTCGGCATCGCCGTCATCGGCACCGCGGCACTCGCGCTCGGTCTGCTGGTGGCCGTGACCGTACCCCACCCGTCACGCGTGAAAACCGCGAAGCCGGCCCGGACCGGTGCCGCGACCGGTGCGAACCACGACGCGGTCACCGCGGCCATGAAGGCCGAGGGCCTCACCCGCGAGGCGACCGGGGCACCGGCCCCCGCGGCCGGGCAGCGCTCCGGGACCCCTGCCGACGGGCAGCCGGCCCGGCATTCGCTGCGGCGCTGAAATCCCGCGCGGGAGCGGGTCCTTCCCCCGCTCACCGCGCCGGGGCAGCGCGACGAGGACGGACCGGTGTCCGCTCACCGGTCCGTCCCCGGGCCGGGCCCGCCCCTTCTTCCGGCGGCCCGGCCCGGCCTGCCGAACGGAACAGAACGGAACGGAACGGCCCGAACGAATCGATCGTTTCGACCGGCTCACGGCAGATCGGTCCGGTTCGTGACTGGTCGGTCCCGTTCGTGGCCGGTCAGTTGGTCTGGACGACCACCGTCTTCGCCGCCTTGTCCTGGAGGCCCTGCCGGTACGGCTTGTCCGTGAACATGAGCACGATGTTGATCAGCCACCACAGGCACGGGCAGCACAGCAGCGCCGGCAGCCACAGCACCACGGCCCGCAGGAACGACGTTCCGGTGTCCGGCACCCGGCCGTCGTCGAGCATCGCGACCCGCAGCTTCATGAGGCGCTTGCCGAGGGTCCGGCCGTCCTTGTGCGTGAAGTACGTGTCGTACGCGACATAGGCGACGAGGCCGATCAGCGACCACACCAGCTGGTGCCCGCTGTACGTCTGGTTGAAGACGTTGCCGTCGTCGTCCGTCACCTCGACGACGCCGCCCCACGGCAACGAGATCAGGTACAGCGGGATCGAGATGATCAGGAAGTCGACCAGCCGGGCCAGGATCCGCTTCCCGGGCTCGCCGAGCGGCGGCATGCCCGCCAGCGGGTCCGCGCCCCCGTACGGGCCGCCACCGCCGTAGGGGCCGGGATCGTACGGCGGCGGGGGCGGGGGCGGAGCACCGTCGTACGGCGAGCCCGACGGCGGCGACGGTTCCTGCGGCTGCTTGCGGAACGGGTCGTCCTCGGGCGGCTGACCGGACGTCGGCTGATCGTTGCTCATGGGGGCAGTGCACCCCGGCCCCGGGGCACCCGCAACGGCTCAGGTGCGTTCGGGCGAACGGGGCGCCCCGGCGGGCCCCGCCCGATGGACCGTCGGGCCCGGGGCGGTCCGGACCGCCCCCACGAGGCCCCGCCGGCCCTCCGTCAGCCCGCGACGAAGGTGTGTGCCGCCTTGTCGTGCCAGCACTGGCGCCACGGCTTGTCGATCAGGCACCACAGCACCTCGACCACTCCGATCACCAGGAGCCCCAGCACGCCGTAGACCAGCCAGCGGCGCAGCGCGGCGCCGAAGGACGGGGGCTCGTGGGACTCGATGTCGTGTACTTCGAGCCCGCAGAGCTTCTTGCCGAGCGTGCGGCCCCACTTGGCCGTCGGCAGCGCGTCCAGCAGGACGCCCAGCACGAGGAACGCGCCCAGCGCCCCGCCGAACAGACCGGCCGTGGTGGAGTCGATCAGCCAGACGGTGACCGTCTCGCCGGACAGCTTCGCCGCCTCGATCTTCCCGTCGATGTGGTCCAGGGCCCGTGAGACGAGCGGGAAACCGGCCGCGCCGGCCAGCGCCATCAGCACCGCGGTGTCGATGAGCCGGGCGGCGAACCGCTTGCCGAGCCCGGCCGGCCTCGCCGCGGCCTGGGCCCGGGCGAGTTGCTGGAACGGATCGTCGACCGGCGGTTTCCAGGGCACGACGGGCTGATCCGGCCGGTCGGGCTGCGCGCCGCCGAGTCGGGGCCCGGGTTGCTGCGGTCCCGGCTGAGGAAGTCCGGGCTGCTGGAACCCCGGCTGCGGTCCCGGCTGCTGGAGTCCGGGCTGCGGAAGCACCGGCTGCTGGGGCTGTGCACCGTGCTGTTGTTCCGGGAACCGGGAGCCGGCGGCCTGCTGCGCCCACGGGGCCGCGCCGCCCTGCGGGACGGGGCCGTTGGACTCGGCGGGAGCGGGGGCCGAGGTCTGCGCGGGGAACGGGGCCTGCGCCTGCGCGGGCGGCTGTGCCTGGTTCTGTACGGGCGCCTGGGCCTGGGCCTGGTTCTGCGCGGGAGGCAGACCCGGTGCCGGGGCGGAGGGCTGCGTACCCGCGCCGGGGCCGAGGGAACGGATCGTCATCGTCCCCTCCCCCGGGTCCGGTTCCGCCCGGCGGGCGGGAGCGGGCTCGCCCCCGCCGAGGGAACGGATCGTCATCGTCCCGTCGGCGGGCGGGGCCCCGGCCCCGCCCGCTCCGTCACCACTGCCGCTGCTGCCGGGGCGGCCCTGGCGGCCGACCCGGATCGCGACCGTGCTCTCGGGAACCCCGTCACCGCTCGCGGCGGGACGTCGCGGGTCCACGGGCGCGCTGTCGGCGGGGGTCCGGACCTCGGGCACCCGGTCGGCCGTGGCACGGCCCGCGGGCGTACGGGGATCGCGGGCGGGTTCCGCGGCTCCGACGCCCCCGGGCTCCGACGGGCCCGGCGCGCCGCCCGGTTCGCCGGACCGGCCGGTGCCGCCCCAGGAGACCCGCCGGTCGTGCTCCCCGCCGAAGCCGGTCTGCCGGGAGGCGTCGGCCTGCCAGGCGCTCGCCGGTTCGGGGCGGTTGCCCGGGGAGGGCTCCCCGTCCAGGAAGATCGGACCGGTCTCCTCCGCCGGCGCCGGATCCGACGACTGCGGCTGCTGCGACCGGGGCAGGGACTGCGGGCCGGACACGGCTTCGGGGAGCGCCGCGGCCGCCGACTCGCCCTGCTCCGGGGCGGGCCGACTCGTGCCGGGCACCCACGAGGAGCCGTTCCAGTACCGGACGTATCCGGGAATGGACGGGTCGGGGTAGTAGCCCTCGCGGGGGCTCTCGTCACCGGGTACCGGGGTTGGGGCGCTCATCACCGTTCCCGTATCTCTTCGAGGCATGAATGCGACGGGTCCACATCTACCAGAAGCCCGCGCGCCCCTGGGCGGCTCCAGGGCTTTGGACCACTTTCCGATCCCGCCAAAAATTTTTTCCCGAAGTCGCGTAATAGTCGGCGGGGAGGGCGCTCTCTCCTGGTGCGGGCCGGTCATGGGACCGGTCCACGGACACCGGAAGGACGCCCTCATGCACACCGTCGTGGAACGCGAACTGGAACTCAAGCTGGTCCTGTCGCCCGAGCGCAGCATCCCCGTCCCCGCACGGCTGACGTACCGCACGGCGGACCCGTACGCCGTGCACGTCGCCTTTCACATCGGCTCGGACTTCCCCGTCCACTGGACGTTCGCCCGCGATCTGCTGGTCGAGGGCGTGTTCCGGCCGTGCGGTCACGGGGACGTGCGGATCTGGCCGACCAAGGTCGACCAGCGCAACGTGATCTTCGTCGCTCTGACCTCGCCGGACGGCAACGCGCTCCTGGAGGTGCCCTCCGCCCAGGTGGCCGCGTGGGTGGAGCGGACGCTGCGGGTGGTCCCGCCCGGCACCGAGGCCGAGCGGCTCGGCATCGACGAGGGACTCGCCGAACTGCTCGCCCCGCTGCCGGCCGACGACCTGTGGATGCGCGACCCGTGGCCGTCGGACGAGTCGCAGGACGGCGACGCGTGAAGGAGTCCGGCAGGAAGCACGGAAGAAAGAAGCGCGGAAGGGGGCGCGGGCAGGAGTGCGCGAAGGGACGCGTGAGGAAGTTACGGAGGAAGTACGGACGGGAGTGCGGGCGGAGGTGTCCTGCCGCCCGCACTCCCGGAACAGCGCCCTGCCGCCCGCCCCCCGGAACGGTGGTGCCGTGCCGTCCGTGCCCCGGAAAGGCGGTGCCGTGCCGTCCGTCCCTCAGAACACCTTGCCGGGGTTGAGCAGCCCCAGCGGGTCGAACGCCTGCTTGATGCCCCGGTGCACCTCGACGCCCACCTCGCCGAGTTCGCGCGCGAGCCACTCCTTCTTCAGGACGCCCACGCCGTGTTCGCCGGTGATCGTGCCGCCGAGTTCCAGGCCGAGCGCCATGATCTCGTCGAACGACTCGCGGGCCCGCCGGGACTCGTCGGCGTCGGTGTGGTCGAAGCAGACGACGGGATGGGTGTTGCCGTCGCCCGCGTGCGCGCAGACGCCGATGGTGAGGCCGTGCTTCTCGGCGATGGCCGCGGTGCCCTCCACCATCGCGGCAAGCTTCGAGCGCGGTACGCAGACGTCGTCGATCATCGTGGCCGAACTGACGGTCTCCAGCGCGGTGAGCGCCGTCCGCCGGGCCTGGAGCAGCATCTCGGACTCGGCCGTGTCCTCCGCCGGGACCACTTCGGTGGCGCCCGCGGCGGTGCACAGTTCGGCGACGGCGGCCAGGTCGGCCGACGGGTCCGGGGTGTCGAAGGCGGCGAGCAGGAGCGCCTCGGTGGTGTCGGGAAGACCCATGCCGGTGAGCCGGTTGACGGCCCGGACCGTGGTGCGGTCCATCAGTTCGAGGAGTGACGGAGTGTGACCACGCTCCATGATCCGGCAGACCGCGTCGCAGGCGGTCGCCGCGCTCGGGAACTCGGCGGCCAGCACCAGCTGCTGCGGCGGCCGGGGCTTCAGCGCGAGCACGGCCCGGACGACGATGCCGAGGCTGCCCTCGGAGCCTACGAAGAGCCG
This sequence comes from Streptomyces sp. NPDC006435, assembly GCF_040612315.1. NCBI lineage: Bacteria > Bacillati > Actinomycetota > Actinomycetes > Kitasatosporales > Streptomycetaceae > Streptomyces > Streptomyces sp. NPDC006435. The sequence goes on along the minus strand of NZ_JBEXPY010000008.1, from coordinate 130,368 downwards.
GGTGAGGTCGTACCCGGCGACGCCCTTGGCGGTGCGACGACCGGTGGTGAGCAGGCGGCCGTCCGCGAGGACGACGTCGAGCCCCAGTACGTACTCGGCGGTGACCCCGTACTTCACGCAGCACAGACCGCCGGACGCGGTGCCGATGTTGCCGCCGATGGTGCACGTCTCCCAGCTGGAGGGATCCGGCGGGTAGTAGAGGCCGTGCTCGTCGACCGCCCTGGACAGCACCGCGTTGACCACGCCGGGTTCGACCACGGCGATCCGGTCGACGGGGTCGATCTCCAGGATCCGGTCCATCTTCACCAGGGACAGCACGATGCAGCCGTCGGAGGCGTTGGCCGCGCCCGACAGGCCGGTGCGCGCTCCCTGCGGAACGACCGGGACGCGCAGGGCCGTCGCGGTGCGCATGACGTGCTGGACCTGTTCCACGGTGCGCGGGAGCACGACGACGGCGGGCGTTCCGGCGTCGCAGAAGCTCGCCATGTCATGGGCGTACGAGGCCATGACGTCCGGATCGGTGACCAGTGCCTCGGCGGGCAGGCCCGAGCTCAGTCGTTCGAGAAGACCGTTCATGATCCAAGCGTGGCATCCGGGCCCATTGGTGTGAACCCGTCTGCGGCAGCCCCCGCAAGGCGCAGTGTGTTCGTATTACTGACGCAGAGTGATCGGCATGGACGTCACGCCGCAGCCTCCGCAGTCCTCCGACCTGAACCGCTCGCCCCTTGACCTTTCCGGCTCCCCTTCCGGCTCCCCCACTTCTTCCGCCTCTCCGGCCTCTTCCACCTCTTCCACCTCTTCCACCTCTCCTGCCTCTCCTGCCTCTTCTGCTCCTTCTGCTCCTTCTGCTCCTTCTGCTCCTTCCGCGATGGTCCTGGCCCCTCCCGCCCCGCCGCCCGATCCCGTGCCACCGGCCGAGTTGCCGCCCCCGTCGCTGCGGACGACGCTGCGCAGGGCCGCCCTGGGCGTGGTGGCGGGTGCGGTGCTGGTGACGGGTGCGGTGGTGGCCGTTCCCGACGACGAGGGGAAGAAGGCCCCGCCGCCGCCCGTGCCCGGCTCCGTGTCGCGCGCGCTGGCCGCGACGGCCACGGGTTCCCCCGTCGCGCTCGCCGATCTGAAGGCGCTGATCGGGGACCGGCAGCGGTGGGTGGGCGTGCATCCGTCCGACGCGCGGTCCTGGGCGGTGCTCGGCGCGGCCTACGTGGAGTGGGGGCTGCGTTCCGCGGACGCGGCGTACTACGGCCGGGCCGAACGGGCGCTGAGGCGCTCGCTGGACGCCGGGCCCGGGGAGGACGGGGACACCGCCCGGGTGGGGCTCGCGGCACTCGCCAACGCCCGGCACGACTTCGGGACGGCGAAGAAGTGGGGCGAGGCCGTACGGGCGCGGGAGCCGAAGCAGTGGGCCGTGTATCCGGCGCTGATCGACGCCTACCGGGGCCTGGGCGACGACACGTCGGTGAACAGGGCGGTGGAGAGGTTCGCGGAGCTGCGTTCCGGGGTCCCGGCGCTCATGCAGAAGGCCAGGACGTACCTGGACCGGGGCCGGCACGAGGACGCGCTGGCGAGCGCGCAGGACGCGGCGGACCGGGCCACCGCACCGGCGCAGAAGGCGGAGTGCCTGTACCTGCTGGGCGAGTTGGCCCGGAAGCGGGGCGAGCCGGAGGAGGCGGTCGCGCAGTACGGTGCGGCGCTGCGGACCGACCGCACCCACCACCCGTCGCTCGCGGGCCGGGCCGCGGCACTGGCGGCGCTCGGCCGCACGGACGAGGCGCAGCGCGACTACCAGGCGGCCCTGGCGGGTCTCCCCCGGCCCGAGTACATGCTGGAGCTGGGCGAGTTGTACGAGTCGCTGGGGCAGGGCAGGAGCGCCCGCAGCCAGTACGCCCGGCTCTCCGAGACGCTCGCCCGCGACGCCGCCCGGGGTGTGGACGACGCGTTGCTGCGCGGCCGGTTCGAGGCCGATCACGGGAACCCGGCCGAGGCGGTCGAGGTGCTGAGGGCCGAGTGGGCGCGGTCGCACCGCAGCGCGGCGGTGGCGGACGCGCTGGGCTGGGCCCTGTACCGCTCCGGCGACCCGGACGCCGCCCTGGAGTACGCGGCCCGCGCGGTCGGCACGGGCGGGCAGAACGCCTCGTACTCGTACCACCTGGGCATGATCCAGCGGGGGTCGGGGCGGTACGGTCCGGCCCGCCGCAATCTGGAGGAGGCGCTGCGCACCGATCCGCGGTTCTCGCCCCTGGCCGGTCCGGCCGCCCGGAAGGCCCTGGACGACCTGACCGCTCCTCCGGCGGACGCCGGGTAGGGCCTCCGGGTCCGCCCCGGCCCCGGAGGCCGGGGCGGACCCGGCACACGAGCCGTCGCGCGGGGCACGGCGGCAGGGACCGCACCCGTTTTGGATTCTGCAATCCAATTCCTGTTAGGGTGGTTCGCATGGCCAGACCACGTACGTTCGACGAGACCGCCGTGCTCGACGCCGCGGCCGGCGAGTTCCGGGTGCACGGGTTCGCCGAGACCTCGACCGAGCAGCTCTGCGAGGCGGCCGGTGTGCGGCGCAGCAGCCTCTACAACGCCTTCGTCTCCAAGGACGAGCTGTTCGTCCGCGCCCTGGAGCACTACGTCGGCGCGATCCGGGAGCGGCAGACCGCGATCCTCGCCGACGACGGGCTCCGCGGCGCGGACCGGCTGCGGGCACTGGTCGACGTCGTCATCGCCGAGGAGCAGGAGGCCGCCCGTCGGGGGCACGCCGCCGGGTGCATGGTCGTGCAGAGCTTCATGAACCCCGACCTGCGCGCGCGGGACGAACGCATCGCACGCATCCTCGATCGCGACCTGCGGGACCGGAACTCCCTGCTGGCCGGGGCCGTCCGGGCCGGCCGGCTCGACGGGAGCATCTCCCCGGACGTCGACGCGGAGGACGGCGCCATGCTGGTCAACACCGTCGTGTCCGGGCTGCGGGTCACCGCGCAGACCGGCGCGGACGCGGAAACCCTGCGCCGGATCGCCCTGGCCGGACTCCGCACCCTCCTGACCCCGGACACCGCGCGTCCCTGACCCCGGACACCGCGCGTTCCTGACCCCGGACACCGCGCGTCCCTGACCCCGGACCCGTACGCCCCCGAACACCCCCTGGGCCCGGACTTCCACGCCCACCCCTGTTTCGAGGCCCGCCGCCCCGACCCCCGGTCCGGGCCCTCGCACGCCCGAGTTTTGGACTCTCGATCACAGAAAGCGGAGAGATGACCCCACCGACCACGCACACCCCGGCCAGGACGGTCCCCCTGGCCGTCCACATCCTCGCCGCGGGCATTTTCGCGATGGTGACCAGCGAGTTCGCAGTCGCCGGACTCATGCCGCAACTCGCCGAGGGACTCGGCACGGGGATCGAGCGGATCGGTTACCTCGTGACGGTCTTCGCCGTCGCGATGACCGTCGGCGGACCGGTCCTGACCATGTCCCTGCTGAGGGTTCCGCCGAGGACCGCGCTGCTGGCGATCGTCGCCGTGTTCCTCGTCGGCAACGTCCTCGCGGCCCTCGCGACCTCCTACCCGGTCATGGTGGTCGCCCGGATCATCGGCGGCATCGCCTCGCAGGCGTTCTTCGGCATCGCCGTGTCGATGTGCGCGCGGCTGGTGGACGAGCGGATACGCGGCCGCGCGAACGGCGTCGCGATGAACGGGCTGATGCTCGGCACCCTGCTCGGGCTGCCGCTGGCGACGTTCGTCGGCGGGCGGCTCGGCTGGCAGGCCGCCTTCTGGACCATCTCCCTGCTCACCCTCGTCGCCGGAATCCTGATCGTCGCCCTCGTCCGGAACCCCGCGGAGCCCGAGGTCCCCGAGGAGGCGCGTTCGATGCGGGACGAGCTCGCCGTGCTCCGTCGGCCGCAGTTCGTGCTGGCGCTCGTCTCCAGCACCCTGATCATCGGGGCGACGTTCTCCGCCTTCAGCTTCTTCACGCCGATCCTGACCGAGGTCACCGGCTTCCCGGAGGGGCTGGTGCCGCTGCTCCTGCTCGCCTACGGCGCCGCGACGCTGGTCGGCAACACGGTCGTCGCCCGCCTGGCCGACCGGCACACCGTCTCGACCCTGCTGATCGGCACCGGGCTCAACGCGGTCTTCCTGACCGGGTTCGCGCTCTTCACCGACGCCCCGTCACCGGCGCTGGCGTTCATGCTCGGCATCGGCCTGACCGGCGTGACCATGAACCCCGCGATGGCCGTACGGGTGCAGCGGGCCGGCGGCACCACGCCGCTGGTCAACACCGTCCACGCGTCGTTCATCACCCTCGGGGTCATCCTCGGCTCCGCCGTGGGATCGGCGCTGATCCCGGCCCACGGACTCCGCGCCCCGGTCGTCCTCGGAATCGTGCTGGCCGTCCTCGCGATCGCGGCGGTCCTGCCCGCCCTGGCGAGCCCGTACCTGCGCACCGGCGCCCGCGAACGCCCCCGGGCCGAGGAGCCCGTCACGTCGGCGCCGTGACGCACCGCGACGGCAACGGCTCCGCCGGGCGGGTGTTCCCCGCCCGGCGGAGCCGGACCCGCGGTCGCCGGACCTGTGGTCAGAGGTTGCCGCGCTTCTCCTGCTCGCGCTCGATCGCCTCGAACAGGGCCTTGAAGTTGCCCTTGCCGAAGCCCATCGAGCCGTGGCGCTCGATCATCTCGAAGAAGACGGTCGGGCGGTCCTGGACCGGCTTGGTGAAGATCTGCAGCAGGTAGCCGTCCTCGTCGCGGTCGACGAGGATCTTCAGCTCGCGCAGGATCTCCACCGGCACGCGGGTCTCGCCCGCCCACTCGCCGAGGGTGTCGTAGTACGAGTCGGGGGTGTCCAGGAACTGGACGCCCGCCGCGCGCATCGCCCGCACCGAGGCGACGATGTCGTTCGTGGCGAGCGCGATGTGCTGGACGCCGGCGCCGCCGTAGAACTCCAGGTACTCGTCGATCTGGGACTTCTTCTTGGCGATCGCCGGCTCGTTGATCGGGAACTTCACCTTGAGGGTGCCGTCGGCGACGACCTTCGACATGAGGGCGGAGTACTCGGTGGCGATGTCGTCGCCCACGAACTCCTTCATGTTGGTGAAGCCCATGACCTTGTTGTAGAACTCGACCCACTCGTTCATCCGGCCGAGTTCCACGTTGCCGACGCAGTGGTCGATGGCCTGGAAGAAGCGCTTGGCCGGCGGCTCGACCATCGGGTCGGCGGCGACGAACCCGGGCAGGTACGGGCCCTCGTAACCGGAGCGCTCCACCAGGGTGTGGCGGGTCTTGCCGTACGTGGCGATGGCGGCGAGCACGACGGTGCCGTTCTCGTCCTTCACCTCGTGGGGCTCCTCGATGCCGCGGGCACCGTGCTCGACCGCGTACGCGTAGGCCGCCCGGGCGTCCGGGACCTCGATGGCCAGGTCGACGACGCCGTCGCCGTGCTCGGCGACGTGGTCGGCGAGGAAGCGGCCGCGGTCGGTGGCCGCCTTGATGACGGAGGTGAAGACGAAACGGGCCGAGCCGTTGGTCAGTACGTAACTCGCCGTCTCGCGGCTGCCGTTCTCCGGTCCGGAGTAGGCGACCAGCTTCATTCCGAAGGCCGTCGAGTAGTAGTGCGCGGCCTGCTTGGCGTTGCCGACGGCGAAGACGACCGCGTCCATTCCCTTGACCGGGAAGGGGTCGGCCTGCCGAGCGGTGTCGGGGGTGGTGTGCAGAGTCTCAGTCATGTTCGAAGACTCTCCCCGCTTCGCAAGGTGCGCAATAGTTCGCGTTTTCCCTGGTCAATCTGTACAGCGAATCGGGATGATGACCGGGCTATCTGTACATGATGACCATCACGTCGACCTTCCGGGGGATGACTCATGACGATCGATCGACTGGACGGCAGACTCATCGTGCTGCTGGCCCGCGAACCCCGCATCGGGGTGCTGGAGGCCTCGCGCAGGCTCGGCGTGGCACGGGGCACGGTGCAGGCCCGTCTCGACCGGCTTCAGTCGAATGGCGTCATCCGCGGTTTCGGTCCGACGGTCGATCCGGCGGCGCTCGGGTACCCCGTCACGGCGTTCGCGACGCTGGAGATCAAACAGGGTCAAGGGGCCGATGTACGGGCCCACTTGGCCGGCGTTCCGGAGGTGCTGGAGCTGCACACCACCACCGGGCACGGCGACATGCTGTGCCGTCTCGTCGCCCGTTCCAACGCCGATCTCCAACGGGTGATCGACCGGGTTGTCGGTTTTGATGGCATCGTCCGGGCCTCCACGGCCATCGTCATGGAGAACCCGGTCCCGCTGCGGGTCATCCCGCTCGTCGAGCAGGCCGCGGAGGACGACGACTGAGCCGAGGAGTGGCGCGTGAGCTTCTGGGAGTATCTGGGCAACCGGCACCAACAGCTGCTCACCGACGCGTACCAGCACGTCAGCGCCGTGTTCCAGTGCATGGTCATCGCCACCGTGCTGGGCGTCCTGATCGGGGTCGTCACCTATCGCAGCGGATGGGCCGGGTCGCTGGCCATCACGTCCACGGCGACGATCCTCACCATCCCCTCCCTCGCCGCGATCGGTCTGCTGATCCCGCTGGTCGGCCTCGGGGTCGCGCCCACGGTGATCACCCTGACCCTGTACGGGCTGCTGCCCGTCGTCCGCAACTCCATCGTGGGGCTGCGCGGGGTCGATCCCGCGCTGGTCGACGCGGCGAAGGGCATCGGGATGTCGCGCCCGGCGCAGCTGTGCCGGATCGAACTGCCGCTCGCCTGGCCGCCGATCCTCACCGGCATCCGGGTCTCCACGCAGATGCTGATGGGCATCGCCGCCATCGCCGCGTACGCCTCGGGCCCCGGTCTGGGCAACGAGATCTTCCGCGGCATCGCCTCGCTGGGCAGCGCCAACGCGATCAACCAGGTCCTCGCGGGCACGCTCGGCATCGTCGTCCTCGCCCTGCTCTTCGACGCCGCGTACGTGCTGCTGGGGCGGCTCACCATCCCGAGGGGGATCCGTGCCTGAGTCCCACGGGACAGCCGCTTCCGGGAACGGCGTCGCCGGCGGAAGCACTGCCGTCGACGGAAGCACGACCGCGAAGGCCGCTTCCGGGGCCACCATCCAGCTGGAGGACCTGACCAAGCGGTACCCGGGCAATCCGAGTCCCGCGGTGGACAACGTCTCGATGGAGATCAGGGCCGGTGAGACGGTGATCTTCGTGGGGCCGTCCGGCTGCGGGAAGTCCACCACCCTGAAGATGATCAACCGGCTGATCGAGCCGTCGTCGGGGCGGATCAGGATCGGCGACGAGGACGTCACCGACATCGACCCGGTGAAGCTGCGCCGCAAGATCGGTTACGCGATCCAGTCGTCCGGGCTCTTCCCGCACATGACGGTCGCCGAGAACATCGCCCTGGTGCCGCGGATGGTCGGCTGGTCCAAGTCACGGGTGAAGGACCGGGTCGAGGAGATGCTCGACCTGGTCGGGCTCGATCCGCGCGAGTTCCACGGCCGCTATCCGCGCCAGCTCTCCGGCGGGCAGCAGCAGCGGGTGGGGGTGGCCCGGGCGCTGGCCGCCGATCCGCCGGTGCTGCTGATGGACGAGCCGTTCGGCGCGGTCGACCCGATCACCCGCGACCACCTCCAGGACGAACTGATCCGGCTCCAGCACGAGCTGCACAAGACGATCGTCTTCGTCACCCACGACTTCGACGAGGCGATCAAGCTGGGCGACCGGATCGCGGTGCTGCGGGAGCGTTCGCACATCGCGCAGTTCGACACCCCCGAGGCGATCCTCACCAACCCGACCGACGACTTCGTCTCGGGGTTCGTGGGCGCCGGCGCGGCACTGAAACGGCTCAACCTGACCCGCGTACGGGACGTGGAGATGGCCCAGTTCCCGACGGTGACGGTCGACGACCCGCTCCAGTCGATCTTCAACAAGCTGCGCAGCGGCCCGCACAACGAGCTGCTGATGCTGGACCGCAGGAACCGCCCGTACAAGTGGCTGCGGCGCGGCGACCTGATGCGGGCCCGCGGTTCGCTGGCGCGTGCCGGGCAGCTGGTCCACGACACGGTGACCCGGGACGCGACGCTGCACGACGCGCTGGAGGCGGTGCTGACCGACAGCGGCGGCCGGGTCGCGGTCACCGGGCGGCGCGGCGAGTTCATCGGGGTCGTGGACATGCACACGCTGATGAACTCCGTCCACGAGCTGCTGGAGGCCGACCGGCTCGCCGCGATCGAGCACCAGCACGACCTGGAGGAGATGCGCAGCCACCAGACCGAGGCGGAGCTGGAGGGCGGTGTGAACGGATGACCCCCCGCTCGCCCTCGGACGGCCGGGAGCCCCGCCGGGACCGGGATGCCTACGGGGACCGGGATGCCTATGGGCACCGGAACCGGGAGCCCTATGAGGACCGGGAGTCCGGGCGCCGGGAGCGGGAGCCCTCGCGCCGGGTGCGTTCCGGGGCCCGGGTGTCTTCCGAGCCCTCCTCCGACGAGGACCGCCCGCCCGGCGAACACGACGTCAAGGGCCACGCCTTCCGCGACGAGGAGGAGGAGCCCGCCCCGCCGCCGGCCGGGCCGCCGCGCCGGATCACCTGGCGCAAGCTGGTGACGCTGCCCCTCGCGCTGGTGGTCGTGCTGGTCATCACCTATCTGTGGATCACCAACGTCCACCTGGACTCGATCGCACGGAACTCGCTCACCGGCGGCAATGTGCAACTGCGCTGGTGGCAGCATGTGCGGCTGACCGCGATCTCGACGTTCTGGGTGCTGATCATCGCCATTCCGCTGGGCATCGCGCTGACCCGGCGCGGGCTCAGCCGGGGTGCCCCGGTGGTCACGGCGGTCGCCAACGTCGGGCAGGCGACCCCGGCGATCGGTCTGCTGGCGCTGCTGGTGATCTGGCTGGGCATCGGGCCTTCGACGGCGATCATCGGCATGGTGATCTACGCGGTGCTGCCGGTGTTCTCCAACACGGTCGCCGGTCTCAAGGCGATCGAACCGAACCTGGTCGAGGCCTCGCGCGGCATCGGCATGTCGGCGATGGGGACGCTCACCAAGGTCGAACTGCCGCTCGCCGTCCCGCTGATCCTGGCCGGGGTGCGGACGGCGCTGGTGCTCAACGTCGGCACGGCGACCCTGGCCACGTTCGTCGGCGGCGGCGGCCTCGGGGACCTGATCACCTCGGGCATCCAGACCCAGCGGATGCCGGTGCTGGTGCTCGGTTCCGTGCTGACGGTGGTGCTGGCGCTGCTGGTGGACTGGCTGGCCTCGCTGGTCGAGCTGGCGCTGACGCCGCGCGGACTGGAGGTGGGGTGATGCGCGCGCGGCGGGTACGTGTCGGGCTGGCGGGAGCACTGGTGGGGGCGCTGGCGCTCGCCGGGTGCGGGCTGAAGAGCGGTTCGCCGATGGTGGATGACGTGGTGCCGGGCTCGGTCGGCCGGGGGCGGCCCCTGGAGGGCGCCTCGCTGACCGTCACGTCGAAGAACTTCAGCGAGAACATCATCCTGGGCCAGATGATCGGCCTGGTCTTCAAGGCCGCCGGCGCGGAGGTGCTGGACCGGACGAACCTGCCCGGCTCGATCAGCGCCCGCGAGGCGATCGTCAAGGGCGACGCGGACGCGATGTACGAGTACACGGGCACCGGCTGGATCACGTACCTGGGCCACGCGAAGCCGATCGCCGACCCGTCGAAGCAGTGGGAGGCGGTCCGGGACGAGGACCGGAACAACGGGGTGACCTGGCTGCCGCAGTCCACCCTCAACAACACCTACGCGCTCGCCATCAGCCGGAAGAACAACGCCGAGTACCACCTGCGGACGCTCTCCGACGTGGCCGCCCTGGCGAAGCGGAACCCGGCGGCGGTGACGATCTGCGTGGAGAACGAGTTCGCCTCCCGCGACGACGGACTGCCCGGGATGGAGAAGGCGTACGGGATGTCGGTCCCGGCCGCCAACATCAAGAAGATGGACGCCGGGATCATCTACACCCAGGTCTCGAAATCCGACTCCTGCCTGCTGGGCGAGGTGTTCACCACGGACGGCCGGATCAGCGCCATGGACCTCGAAGTCCTCGTGGACGACAAGCACTTCTTCCCCAACTACAACGCGGCGCCGGTCGTCCACACCAGGACCTTCGAGAAGTACCCGGAGATCGCGGCGCTGCTCGACCCGGTCAGCCGGAAGCTGACGACCGAGGTCGCCCAGGTGCTCAACGCCAAGGTGGACGTGGACGGGCAGGACCCGCACGAGGTGGCGAAGGACTGGCTGATCCAGGAGGGGTTCATCGAGGAGGGATGAGCGGCAGGGCCTTCCCGCCCCCGGCGAGCACCCCTCGTCGAGCACCCCCCGTCGAGTTACAAAGAAAATCTTGCAAAGAAGTAGTTGCAAAGGCGGCTTTGCAAGCCTACGGTTGTGCCATGCCCGGAACAGAGGACGGCGGCACGACTCCCGCCGAAGCCCAGAACGTCCACACCGTCGACGCCCGCACCCTGCGCGGGCTGGCCCACCCCCTGCGCCTCCGACTGCTGAACGCACTGCGGGAGTTCGGCCCCGCCACCGCCTCCGGTCTCGCGGACCGGCTCGGCGAGTCCAGCGGCGCCACCAGCTACCACCTGCGGCAGCTGGCGTCGTACGGCTTCGTCGAGGACGCCCCGGAGCGCGGCAAGGGCCGTGAGCGCTGGTGGCGGGCCGTCCACCGGGGCACCGCCTTCAACACCGACCGGTTCCTGAGCCACCCGGACCCCGAGGTGCGCGGCGCCGTCGGCGTCGTGCTCCACGAGATCGCCGGCAACCACGCCCAGGAGCTGAACACCTGGATCGGCACCATGCGCGAGTGGCCCGAGGAGTGGCAGCACGGCTGGGACATCAGCGACTTCAAGGTGCGCCTCACCCCCGACCTCTCCACGGAACTGATCCTGAAGATCCACGAGCTCATCGAGAGCTACCGGGGCCGGGTCCCGGAGGACACCGAGGGATCGGCCGTCGTCCGCAGCCACGTGCACTTCTTCCCGCGCCCCACCGAGTGACACCGGCCACCGGCCCCGGCCCCACCGAGTGACATCGGCTGCGGCCCCGGCCGCGGCCCATCGAGCGACACCACACCGAAGACCGAGAGGAATCCGCCATGAACCCGGAAACGCACCTGTCGCTGCACCGTGCCCGCTCCACCGAACTGCGGGAGCAGGCCGTCAAGTTCCGCACCGCCCGCGAGGCCGGGGCCACCGGCTCCCTGCGCACCGTCCACTCCTCGCCCCGGACCCTTCGTACCCAACTGGGCTGGACCCTGGTCGAGTTGGGCCTGCGCGTACTGCCCGGCCGGGAATCGCTCGCCTGCCACTCGCCCCGAACGGTCTGACCGTGAACGGGGGGAAACGAAAACCGATAGCCGCGGTCCTGGCCGCCAACTCCATATCCACGGCAGGCACTTCACTCACCCTGATCGGGGTGCCGTGGTTCGTCCTGGAGACCACGGGCAGTGCGGGACGCGCCGGTGTCGTCGCCTTCTGCGCGACCCTGCCGATCGTCGTCTCCGCGCTGATCGGCGGCCCCGTCATCGACCGGATCGGGCGCCGCCGGGTCTCCGTCGCCTCCGACCTGGTGTGCGGCGCGTCCGTCGCCGCCGTCCCGCTGCTGCACCACGCGGGCATCCTCTCCTTCTGGATGCTGTGCGCGCTGATGGCGGTCAACGGGCTCCTGCACACCCCGGGCAACACGGCCCGCTACGTCCTGGTCCCCGACCTCGCCGAGCACGCGGGCATCACCCTGGCGCGCGCCGCCTCCCTCTTCGACGCGGTCTCGCGCGGCGCCCGGATGGCCGGGGCGGCGCTGGCGGGCGTGCTGATCGCACTGGTCGGCGCGGAGACCGTCCTGCTGCTGGACTCGGCGACCTTCCTGGCGTCCGCGCTGCTGGTCGCGACGGGGCTGCGGGGCGTACCCGCCGCCGAGCCGAGCAGGGCCACCGAGCCGATCTCGTTCCGGGCGTACCGCGGCGAACTGCGCGAGGGCTACGCCTACTTGCTGGGCAACCGGCTGCTGCTGGCCGTCGTGCTCATGGTGCTCTTCATGAACGGCTCCGATCAGGGCTGGGGCGCCGTGCTGCTGCCGGTGCACGCCTCCGAGGAGCTGGGCGGGGCCCGGGACATCGGACTGCTCACCGCCCTGTTCGGCGCGGGCGGACTGACCGGGGCGCTGCTGTACGGGGCGGTGGGGCACCGGTTCTCGCGGCGGACCGTGTTCACGGTGTGCGTGGTGCTGTGCGGCGCGCCCAGGTACGTGGTCGCGGCGCTGACCGGGACGACGACGCCGCTCGCCGTGACCATGGTGCTGAGCGGTCTGGCGGGCGGGGTGCTGAACCCGATCCTGACGACGGTGATCTACGGAAGGGTGCCCGAGGAGCTGCGCAGCCGGGTCTCCGGGGCCCTCACGGCGGGCTGCGAACTGGCCATGCCGGTGGGCGGTCTCGCGGCCGGGCTGCTGGTGGAGAGCATGGGCGCGAAGGGGGCGCTGCTGGCGATGGGCGGCGCGTACCTGCTGGCGACGCTGAGCCCGCTGGTGTTCCCCGCGTGGCGCACGATGGACGAGACCGACGGGGCCCCCGGGAAGGCGGCCGACGTGCCGGAGCCGTCGGCCGACGCGGTCAGCAGCTCGGGACCTTGTGCCCCTGCGCCAGGTTCCGGAGCGAGGACACCGCGCCCTTCAGCGTCGTGACCGGGATCAGCTTCATCCCCTCGGGCAGTTCGGCGCGCGCCTGCCGGCACTCGGCCTTCGGGACGAGGAAGACGGTCGCCCCGTCGCGGTGGGCGGCCTGGGTCTTGAGCGAGACCCCGCCGACGGCACCGACCTCGCCGTCCGCGTCGATCGTGCCGGTGCCCGCGATGGTGCGGCCCCCGGTGAGCTCGCCGCCGCGGCCGTCGCCGTCGAGCTTGTCGACGATGCCGAGCGCGAAGAACAGGCCCGCGCTGGGCCCGCCCACATCGGCGAGGTGCAGAGTGACGTCGACCGAGCCCTTGGGCTTGCCCAGGTAGCCGAGGGCCGCGTCCACCGCGTCGTCCTGCGACTCCCGCATGTCCTCCAGGTTGTGCTTCTCGATCTCCTTCTCGGAGCCGCCGGTCGGGTAGACGGAGTCACGGGGCAGGACCGCTCGGTCCGTACGGAACCAGCTGTCGATCACGTCGCCGATGCCGATGTCGGCGGTGGGCCCGGTCGCGACGATGGTCGTCATCCGCAGCTCGCCCTTGGTCGGGCGGGTGGGTTCGCCCTTGATGCTGATCACCGGGGTGCCGTGATCGCTCCCGAGCACGTTCGCGGTCGTACCGGGCTGCGCCAGGGTGAACGGCAGCGGTGCGAAGGCGGCCACGCCGAACAGGGCGAGGACGGGCACGGCGCACAGGGCGAGGGTCCGGGAGCGCGAATGACGAGTGAACACCCGCCCAATCTAACCGCCGGGGCGGGCACCGACACCAAACGGTGCGCCCGCCGCCCCGGAACACGGGGCCGGGCGCCCGTGCGCGTACGTCCGGCCGAGCCTTCCTCGTACGCACTCGTCCGGCCACTCGTGTGCGTACGCCGGGCCTTCCTCGTACGCACACATCCGGCCATCCGCCGGAGCCCGGCGCGTCCCCGGTGCGTCCCCACCGGGCCGCCGCGGCTACCGCAGCGCGTCCGCCACCTCGCGGGCCGCGTCCACCACCCGGGGGCCGACCCGTTCGGGCACGGAGTCCGCGAGCATCACGACGCCCACGCTGCCCTCGACGCCCGTCACTCCCACCAGTGCCGCCGCCGCACCGCTCGCCCCGGCCTCCAGCTCGCCGTGGGTGAGGGTGAAGGCGGTCTCGCCGACCGGCTTCTGGCGGGCCGCGAGTATCGCCCGGCCCGCGGCACCCCGGTCCAGCGGATGGCGGAAACCGGCCCGGTAGGCCACGTGGTAGTCGGTCCAGGTCGGCTCCACCACCGCGACCGCGAGCGCGTCGCTGCCGTCCACCAGCGTGAGGTGTGCGGTGGCCCCGATGTCCTCGGCGAGGGACCGCAGCGCGGGCAGCGCGGCTTCCCGTACGAGGGGATGCACCTGACGGCCCAGGCGCAGCACGCCCAGGCCCACTCTGGCCCGGCCGCCGAGATCTCGGCGCACCAGGGCGTGTTGTTCCAGGGTGGCGAGCAGACGGTAGACCACGGTCCGGTTGACCCCGAGTCGGTTGGACAACTCGGTGACGGTCAGGCCGTGATCGGTGTCGGCAAGCAGTTTGAGGACTCTCAGTCCCCGGTCGAGCGTCTGGGAGGTCTCCGCGGTCACGACGCCCTCTCCTCTGTGGTGAGCGGCGGCGGCTGATCCCCACGGAATGTGCGCCGCCGGTCCCAGCGGCGACGCACGGAGAGGCCGCCGGCCTGGCCATGGCACCGGCTGCGCTCCGCGGCTGTACTGCCACGGGGCGTGCAGTTTTTTGGGACAGTAGCGAGCGAGTCCGCTCAGCGGAAGACCTCGTCCAGAATCCGGGCGTCGCCGGGAGCGGTGCCGGGGCGCCGGAGAATAACCGCCGGTCAGCGCGGCGCCGACCGATAAGCGAACATCTACGCGCGTCCTGGTCGGTCGACGCCTCCGGCCACCCTCCGTGCACCACAGGTGAACCGGCGTCAACCCACGGTGAACGACTGCTGAATAATTTTTCCGTTCACGAGCACCTCGCAGGCTCTGATCGCCTTCGTCGCCGGGTCCCGGACGGTGAAGTCGAGGGCGAACGTCCCGTCGAGTCCGACGATCCGGGTGACGTACGGGTCCGAGGTCTGCTTCCCGTCCGCGGTGCGGCCGGTCACCGAGACCGTGGCGACGGGGGCGAACCCCCGGCCGGTCACCTGGACCGAGGTGCCGACGGGGCCCTCGGGCGGCGAGAGCGCGAAGGCCGGTCCGGCGGGCACGGTGCCGTCCTGGACGGTGAACGCCGCCGTCTCGGTGCGCGGGTTGACGAGGACCTCCCGGACCCGGATCGCGACGGTGTCCGCGGCGTCGACCCTGAAGGTCTGCGAGAACGCCCCGTCCAGTCCGACCACCTTCGTCCGCACCGGGTCCGAGGTCTGCGAGCCGTCGGCCCGCAGCCCGACGACGGACACGGTGGCGACCTTCGCGAAGCCCTGCCCGACGACGGTGACGGCGGTGCCGCGCGGCCCGGCGGACGGGGTGAGGACGATGAAGGACGGGGCGACGGTGAGCGGGGTGAGGGCCTGCGCTCCCCCGGCGGTGACCCTCAGCGCGTACACGGCGCGCGGGGTGGATCCGGCCACGGTGACGGTGCCGGCGAGCGCCCCGTCGGTACCGATCCGGAGGGTGGAGCCGCTGATCCGGGCGCTGTCGCAGGCACTTCCGTCGGCGGCGCAGAGCTCGGCCGCGGGGGTGACGCCGGTCGGCCAGTCGCCGCCGGAGAGGGCGATCGTGCCGCCCGGTTTCACCTTCGCCGCGCCCGCGGAGAGGCTCGCGGAGGCGTCGGTCACGGTGAACGGGGTGGTCAGCACGGTGGCCGGATCGTTGCCCTCGTCCACCTGGATCGCGGTGATGGCCGGATCGGAGACGGTGAAGTCGGCGCCGAACGTCCCGTCGGGGGCGCTCTTCACGTAGACGGCGGTGTCGTCGAGGGTCGCCCCGTTCGCGTCCAGGCCGACGGTGTTGATCCACCGGTCCTGGAAGTAGTTGCTGCCGGTGACCCGTACGACGCTGCCGACCGGTGCGCCGGAGCGGGAGAGCGTGATGGCCCGCGGTCCGGTGGGGACGAACGCCCGCACGGTCAGGGGCGCGGTCGCCTCCTTGGTGCCGTCGCCGACCTTCACCAGGTACGAGCCGTCGGGCACGGCGCCCGCGGCGGCGAGCACCGCGCTGCCGGTCAGTTCTCCCGAGCCACTGATCGCGAGGGTGTGGGAGGCGAACTTGCCGGGGTCGCAGCCGCCGCCGTCCGCCGCGCACAGCGAGGGTACGGGGGTGGCCCCGGCGGTCCACAGGCTGCCGGTCAGGGCGACGGCGGTGGACGGCCGGACGGGGGTGGTGGGCGCGGTCAGGGTGGCCGGGTGGCCCGCGGTGCCCTCGGCGGTCACGGTGCCGACGGAGCCGCCGCCGCTCACCACGTCGCACGGGGTCTCGTAGGTGGAGCCGAGCACCTTGGTACGTGTCAGGTTGCGCACCGGCGTGAAGGTGATCGGGCCGCTCGCGTCGGCCGGGATGAGGAAGTCCCCCTCGTACGGCGGGATCTCGATCGGTTTGCCGGCCGGGATGTCGAGGTCGACCTGGGGTCCGGTGACGGTGACGGTGCCGGTGGCGCCGCCGGACATGGCGAGGTCGATGCTGGGGGTGGTGGGCACGTCGTTCAGGCTGAGCCCGCTGGTGGCGGGGGACGGGCCGAGGGCGACCTTGGCGTGGACCTTGCCGCCCGGGTCGACGATCGACGGCGAGAGGTCGACGCTCATCTCCTGCGGCCCGGTCGCCTCGCCCTGCCCGGCGGGCAGGGCGCAGTGGACGGTCGGGGTGACGGTACCGGCCAGGGCGGCGGGGGCGAGTGCGAAGGTTCCGCCGGTCCAGACGAGCACGGCCCCCGCGGTGAGGGCGACGGCGCGGCGCAACACCGCGCCCGGCCTTCCAGTCCTTCCGGTCCTTCCGGCTCTTGTCGTTCTGCTCGTTCTGCTCGTTCTCCGGACGGGCATGCTGCTCCTCCATGGGTGTCGTCCGCGGCTGCGGGGTGTTCTGGGGTCGCTCCGGATCCGGAATGGCGGCGCCCGCCCGCTCCGGTGCATGGGGAGCGGGCGGGCGCCCGGTTCGTGCCCGCGTTCAGGGGCCCGTTCTCAGAGAAGCGTGAGGGTCAGGGTGGCGCCGTAATCTCCGGGGCGGGTGAATCCGGGAAGGGTGAGCGTGAGATCGGCGTCGGCGTCGAACCGGCCGCCGGTGAACGGGCGGGAGCCGTCCGGCCCCATCCGGCACAGGCTCGCCGCCTCGCTGCCGAGCTCGGTGGGCGAACCGGCCACCGGCACCCCCACGCTTCCGTTCTGCGCCGTGCACCTGGGCGTCCACCGCACGGCCCCGGCCGGGATGGTGTTCCCGCCGGCGCCGGTGAAGTCGGTGAGGGTGGCGGTGAGGGACCAGCCGCTGTTGACGCCGCGGGCGTCCGAGACCTCGACCCGGTTGAGCCGGGAGCGTTGCACGCCGCTGCCGGTGCCCAGGACCGTCGTGCCGAAGTCGACGGTGTCGCCGTCCTGGACCATGGACAGCGTCCCGGCCCGGACCGAGGTGCTCAGCTTCTGGTCGGCGCTCGTCCCGTCCCCTCCCCCGCCCGTGGAGACGGTGAACGGAACGGTCCGCACGGTCGCCGGATCGTTGCCCTCGTCGGCCCGGACCGCGGTGACGGCGTCGGAGACCACGGTGAACTCGACGGCGAAGGTGCCGTCCGGTCCGCTCTTGACGTAGACCGCGCTGTCATCGATCCCGGTGCCCGTCGCGTCGAGTCCGATGACGTTGATCCAGCGGTCCGGGTTGTAGTTCCTGCCGCTGACCGTGATCACGCTGCCGACGGGGCCGCTGTCCTGCGAGAGCGAGATCTCCCGGTCGCCGGACGCGACGGCCTCGACGGTGAGCGGCGCGGTCGCCTCCTTCGTGCCGTCGTTGACCTTCACCTCGTACGGGCCGTTCGGCACCGCCCCGGCCTCCGCGAGGGTCGCGGTGCCGTGCAGCGTCCCGTAGCTGTCGACGGTGAGGGCGTTCTCCTTGAACTTCAGCGGATCGCAGCCGCCACCGCCCACCGCGCACAGCGAGGGCACCGGCGTGCCGCCCGGAGTCCAGCCCGAGCCGCCCAGTGCCACGGGGGTGTTGGGGCGTACGGGGTCGGCGGGGGCGGTCAGGGTGGCCGGCTCGGAGCCGGTGCCCTCCACCGTGACGGTGCCGACGGAGCCGGCGCCGTCGACGACGTCGCAGGGCGTCTCGAAGACCGAGCCGAGCACCTTCGTCCGGGTCAGCGTGCGGACCGGGGTGAACGAGACGTCCCCGGAGGCGTTCGCCGGGACCAGGAAGTCGCCTTCGTAGGGCGGGATTTCGATGGGCTTCCCGGCCGGGATGTCCATCGTGAACTCGGCGCCCAGCACCGTGACGGTGCCGCTCGCCCCGCCGGACATGGCGAGGTCGAGGCTGGGCACGGTCGGCACGTCCTCCAGGGCGAGGGCGCTGGTGGCCGGGGACGGGCCGAGGGTCACCTTCGCGTGCACCTTGCCGCCCGGGGCGACGACCGCGGGTGACAGTTCGACGGTCATCTCCTGCGGCCCGGTCGCCTCCCCCTGGCCCGCGGGCAGGACGCAGTGGACGGTCGGGGAGACCACACCCGCGGGCCGCTGCCCGTCCGTCGTCCCGGCGGACGGCGCGGCCGTGGCCCCGACGCAGCCCAGCGAGAGTACGAAGCAGGCGGCGAGCAGACCGGTCATACCTGGTCTTCGTCGTCGGATCACCAGACACCCCTCCATGGCCCATTGATTGCGCACATTGAGGAGGTCGCGTGCGGAGAAGTCAAGAGAGAACCAATTGATCCTTGACCGACCGCCCCGCGACCGGTTGATCATTTCCCGAATGATCCTTTTCGAAATGCCCGAAAGGCATTTCTCGAGGCATCCCGAGCGAGTCCGACAAAATCCCTTGACTTCTTCGATGATCATCGTTTCACTGCACCCGACATGCCGGGCCCGGCACGCAGTTCCGCAAGAAGATTGCACGGCACGATTTCGGTTCTTCTTCGGCGGAGCCGCGGAATTCAGAAACCGGAAGGAGTTCCCCCGTCATGTCGATCACTTCAGCACGGTCACGGACCGTGCGGTCGGCGGGCCCGCGCCCGTCCTACCGAAGACACCTCCCGCCGGCGCTGCTGGCGGCCTGCGGTCTGGCCGGCGCGCTCGCCCTGGCACCGACGGCCCAGGCGGTGGCCCCGCTCACCGCGACGGCCACGTACGACTGCGGCGCCTGGGGCAGCGGTCTGGCCACACTGACCGCCGCCGACTCGGGCACGTCCAAGACCATCAAGATCACCTCCACGGCGATCACCATGCCGCCCGGGACCAGTGCCGACCCGAACAGCATCACGACGACGCTCAAGCTCACCAAGACCTCGGGCGGCGTCACCAGTCAGGTGCAGTTCTCCGGGAAGACCAACCCGGGCATGAGCGGCGGCAGCCCGATCACCCTGGGCCCGCTGAAGCTCACCTCCGGCACCCTGGCGGCGGGTGACAGCACGAATTCCGTGGTGCTTCCCGCCCCGCCGAGCGCCACCACCTGGTCCCTGCAGATCGTGGCGTCGTCACCGACGTCGGCCACGGTCCCGTGCGTGGCAACGTCCAACCAGTCCGCGCCGTTCGTCTGGTAGACGCCCCGCCCGACAGGACCACGCCGCCCCGGCCGGCTCCTCGACCCGCACCACCGGCCCGTCCGCACCGGCGGCCCGTCCGCACCGACCCCCGCCCCGCACCGCCGACACCGGCCCGGGGCGGGCGGCGATCCCGAGAAGGCCGACAAGGAAAACGAATTCCCCACGCTCAGCATTGACTTCGACCTTCGACCTTCGATCTTCGAGGGCAGACCGATCCGCAAAAAGTGGCCGCGGAAGAGGCGGACGCCCCGGTCGTCCACCCGCTCGGGAAATTCGCGGTCGCACCGGGACAGCGGCGCCACTCCGGCCTGCGCGCGCCCAACGGAAAACAGGGGAAAGCAATCCCTTTGCGAGGGGACAGATCGCGCCCGACAGCACGGAGCGGAATCAGATGGTCGTCCTCAACGACATTTCCCGTGCCCTGGCCGAGGAACTGGGCCGTGCCGCCCGAGCGGAACTTCCGGCGAAGGTGCCCGGCGCCGCGTCGCGCCGACGGTCGGCCCCGGTGTGCGGGCGGATCGCTCCGCCCGCGCACCGGGGCCGTCCCCGCCGGCTCACCTCATCCGGGTGGCCCACTCCTGGACCTTCTTGATCCGCTGCTGGATCTGGCCGGCCGTCGCCTCCGCGCTGGGCGGCCCGCCGCACACCCGCCGCAGCTCGGTGTGGATCACGCCGTGCGGCTTCCCGCTCTGGTGCGTGTACGCCGACACCATCGTGTTGAGCTGCTTGCGCAGCCCCAGAAGCTGCTTGTGCGTGACCACCGGCCGCGCCTCGGCCGGCTTCTCCAGCAGGTCGGCCTCCCCGGCCGGCTTCTGGCGGCTGTGCGCGATCTGCCGGGTCTGCCGCTTCTGGAGCAGCAGCTGCACCTGATCGGGTTCGAGCAGTCCGGGAATCCCCAGGTAGTCCTGCTCCTCCTCGCTGCCCGGGTGCGCCTGCATGCCGAATTCGGCACCGTCGTACAGCACCCGGTCGAAGACCGCGTCGGATTCGAGGGCCTCGAAGGGCAGCTGCTCCTCGGTCTCCTCGTCCTCCAGCTTCTCGGCGTCGGCGAGGAGCTTGTCCTCCTCCGCGAACGGGTTCTCCTCGTCGCTGCCCTTCTTGGGCTTGTCGAGGGCGTGGTCCCGTTCGACCTCCATCTCGTTGGCGAAGCCGAGCAGCATCGGGATGGTCGGCAGGAAGACCGAGGCCGTCTCGCCGCGCCTGCGCGAACGCACGAAGCGCCCGACGGCCTGGGCGAAGAAGAGCGGCGTGGAGATCGTGGTGGCGTACACGCCCACGGCGAGACGCGGCACGTCGACGCCCTCCGACACCATGCGCACCGCGACCATCCAGCGGGAGTCGTCCCCGCTGAACTGGTCGATCTTCTTCGACGCGGCCTTCTCGTCGGAGAGGACGACGGTGGCCTTCTCCCCGGTGACCCGCTTGAGGATCTTGGCGTACTCGCGCGCGGAGTCCTGGTCGGTGGCGATGACCAGGCCGCCCGCGTCCGGGATGCCCTTGCGCACCTCGGTCAGCCGCCGGTCGGCGGCGGCCAGCACATTGGGGATCCACTCCCCGGTGGGGGCCAGCGCGGTGCGCCAGGCCTGCCCGGTGGCGTCCTTGGTCATCGGCTCGCCGAGCCGGGCCTCGATCTCGTCACCGGCCTTGGTGCGCCAGCGCATGTTGCCGCTGTAGCTGAGGAAGATCACGGGCCGGACGACGCCGTCGGCGAGCGCGTTGCCGTAGCCGTACGTGTAGTCGGCCGAGGAGCGCCGGATGCCCTCCTTGTCCTCCTCGTACACAACAAAGGGGATCGGGTTGGTGTCGGACCGGAACGGCGTTCCGGTGAGCGCGAGCCGCCGGGTGGCCGGGTCGAACGCCTCCTGGCACGCCTCGCCCCAGGACTTGGAGTCACCGGCGTGGTGGATCTCGTCGAGGATCACCAGGGTCTTGCGCTGCTCGCAGCGGTTGCGGTGCAGCATCGGGCGGACGCCGACACCGGCGTAGGTCACCGCGACGCCGTCGTACTCCCTGCTCAACGGACCGGCGCTGTAGTCGGGGTCGAGCTTGATGCCTATCCGGGCCGCCGCCTCGGCCCACTGCTTCTTCAGGTGCTCGGTCGGTGCGACGACGGTGACCTGCTGCACGACGTGGTGGTGCAGCAGCCATGAGGCGAGGGTCAGCGCGAAGGTGGTCTTCCCCGCGCCGGGGGTGGCGACCGCGAGGAAGTCGCGCGGCTGCTCCTGGATGTACTTCTCCATGGCGCCCTGCTGCCAGGCTCGCAGCTTGCCGGCCGTGCCCCAGGGGGCTCGGCCGGGGAAGGCGGGTGAGAGGTGGTGGGAGGCGGTAGTAGTCACGGTCTCCGGTTCGGGTCTCTCGGGTACGTGGGGCGCTGTCCGCCGGGGCCGGAACCGACCCGCACGCGATACGACAACCGGGCCACCCTACCGGGGCGCGGCGCGTGAACCGCCTCGAACTGCGCCGCCCCGCACGGAATTGCGATGGCTCTCACACGTCGTCGACGACCAGCGCACGCAGCCCCTGGGAGATGGTCTTCACCTCGTCCATTTCCCCGGTGGCCACCGCGATGACCAGGCGTTCCGCGGCATCGACGTCCGGGCGCAGATCCACCCCGTTCATCGCCAGAAAGGTCACGCACGACAGCCAGGCCGTGCGCTTGTTGCCGTCGAAGAGCGGGCGATTGATCGCCAGAGACTGCAGGAGCGCGGCCGCCTTGTCGATCACGTCCGGATACGCCTCCTCGCCGAACATGGCCGCGGACGGACGGTGCGCCGCCGATTCGAGGAGCCCGGCATCGCGCACGACGATGTGCATGTCCGAGCAGGCGTGCTCGGCAACGACCAGGGCGTCCTCGGAGCTCAGGTAGACGCAGGTCACTTGAGCCGCTCCATGAGCTCGCTCCACTTGGCCGCCTGCTCCTTGGCCGTCTTGCGGACGATGGCCTGCTGGGCGGTCCTGGCCAGATAGTCGTCCACGGCCCGGAGCACTATGGCGTGCATGCTGATCCCCTCCTGCTCGGCCCGCTGCTTGAGGGCTTCGGTCTGGTCGTCACGAAGACGCAGGTTCATGGCCATACCAAAACGGTACCAACCGGTGGGGCCAACCTGGTACCAACTAACGCGCCCGCACCCGGGCCGCCACCCACGCCCCCACCAGCGCCACCCCCGCCATCGGCAGGAAGACCACCGCGAACGCCCCCGGGTGCGACCCGGCGGCCCCCGCCTCCACCGCCTCGTGCACAGCGCCGACCGCGCCGCCGCCGAGCGCCGCGAAGGCCGCTCCGCCCGCGGTGAGCAGCAGCACGTTCGACAGCCCGTCGGAGATCTGGAGGGCGGCCGAGTTCGCCCCCGCCTCCTCCGGCGCCGACAGCTTCAGCAGCAGCACGCTCGTCGAGGCGATCACCATGCCCATGCCGAAGCATCCGAAGGCCCAGGCCACGGCCACGGTCCAGACCGGCACCCGGTCGATCAGCACGGACGGCGCGGCCGCTATCGCCGCGGCGACCAGCACCATGCCGCCCACCATCAGGCGCTCCCGGTACGGTTCCAGCCGCGGCCGGGACTGCACGTACGAGCCCAGGGCCCAGGTCCCGCCCCCGGCCGCGAGCGAGAAACCGGCCATCGTCGGGCTGAGCCCGCGCTGGGTCACCAGCATCAGCGGCACGAACGACTCGGCGGCGATGAACGACCCGGCCGCCACCCCGCGCAGCAGCACCACCGCGGGCAGCCCGCGTGCCGCCCGGATCGTCCCCGGGGGCAGCAGTCCGCGCACCGCCGGGACGAGCAGCGCGAAGCCGGCGGCGGCCGGCAGCAGCGCGAACCAGTCCCGCTGCTGCCCGGCGTACTGGAGCAGCGCCGCGCCCGCCGAGATCCCGAGCGCGAGCAGGATGCGCCGCCGGTCGTACTGCTCGACGGGGGCCGAGGGGTCGGCCGGGCCGGACGCCCGCTGCCGGATCGCGGGCAGCGCGAGGGCCAGCGGGAACACCACGAGGACGGGGATGCCGACGAAGACCCAGCGCCATCCCAGGTGCTCGGTCACGCTCCCGGCGGCGAGCGGCCCGACGACGGACGGGATCACCCAGCTCGCGGCGAAGGCGGCCAGGATCGACGGCTGCAGGCGCTCCGGGTACGCCCGGCTGATCACCACGTACAGCGCCACGATCACCAGACCGCCGCCGAGCCCCTGGACGGCCCGGCCCGCGACGAAGACCCACATGCTCCCGGCGGTCCCGCAGAGCAGCAGGCCCGCCACGAACGAGCTCATCCCGGCGGCGAGCGGCCCCAGCGGGCCGCGCCGGTCCGCCCACTGGCCGGAGAGCACCATGGCGAAGAGGCTGGTCGTGAAGTACGCCGAGAACGCGTACGCGTACAGCGGGATGCCGTGCAGCTCACGGGCGGCGACCGGCATCGCGGTGCCCACGGCGGTCGCCTCGAAGGCGATCAGGAACACGACGGAGACGATGCCGACGCTGAGCGCCCGGTAGGTCCGCCCGAGCACCCCTCCGGAACCGGCCGACGGGACGGCCTTCGCCATGTCGACACGGGGACCGGTACCGGGGGTCGTGGCCGTGTCCGTGTGGGTGCCGGCGTCACTGCCGGTGTCTCGGGGGTCCAGGGCACTCATGAGCCCAAGAGTAAGGGGCATGACCTCGGGTGAACCCTGTCGTGAGACGGTCCTCCGATCCGCCCTTGGTCGTAGGACCGCCCGCCGATCGTGAACGCCGCATGGCAGTCGTGTTGCGCCCCGCCCCCTTCCCTTGAGCCGCACGCCCGCCGGGCCCTACGGTCGAACCACGACGAGGAACGCACGGCCGTGTGCCCGAGTGGCTCAGGGGCTCGACTGCAACTCGAGTTACACCGGTTCGAATCCGGTCACGGCCTCCGAGAAACACGGAGCGGCCGCCCCCATGGCTCGGGGGGCGGCCGTTCCGCACGTCCGGGAGCCGGGCCGACGCCCTCGCCGACTACTGCCGGAGCGGCTGCTTCGGTGTGAGTACGGGGGTCTTCGGCAGACCGCCGTTGTTCTCACATTCGAGTTCCTTCACCAGCTTGAGCGAAACGGCATGCAGGATGGTCATGTTCAGGTTGCGATACTCACGCGTATCCGGTACATCACTCTTGCCACGCGCGAAAATGCCGTGGATGCGTAGTGGGGTTTTGTCCGACCCCTTCAACCCGGGGGTGACGCACTCGAAATAGATCGACGCTTTTCCTCGCCCGACAGAGGATTCCACACCCATGGTGTACAGCTCATAGCCGGCCGGAAGCCCTTCGCCCTCCACATCCTCTGGCGCATACATGGAGAAATATGCTCCCCCCTCATCCGTCTGATTCGCATCCTTCGGACGCAACAGGCAGAGCACATCCCCCGCAGCCCATGGGTTCCCGGACTCATACCCTTCCTTGAGCGCCGTGACCACTCTCTCCATGCCCTTCGAGCCCTTCGCGAAGAAGAGTTTGTCCCCGGTCGTCTTCTCCACCATCTCCGCCAAGGGACCGGCGAACACGTCACCGCAGACCTCCGCGGCCCCGACGAACGTCCTCTTCTCCTCCTTCTCCGAAGCGCATGCCACGCCCCCGGCGCCCAAGGCCATCACCAGACCGGCAGCCATCAGCCGTCGCCTCACCCCTGCCCACCCACTTCGCCCATTCCGCAACCCCTTCTCGCCATCAGTTGATTCGTCGGCCACCGGCCGACGAGCGTGCATGACTCCACGCATTCCGGCCCAACGCCACTCCATCTCCAAACGACCACGGAGCGTCCACTGCTTTCCAGTACCTCAGCACGCCCGGCCCTCACCACGAAAAAATCAGGATGCCGGGCTCACACCCTGGACGCGTGCACGAAGGTTCCCGGTCCCATAGCCGATAAGCCTCGCGTCGTCCAGATCCTCGGCCAAGTCTCCGCCCGTCCTGGAATCGATCCTGTCGATCTCCTCCCTGTGGCGGTCAACGAAATTGCCGACCGGAGTCTCTGTATAGATCTCTCCTGCCGTATAGACAGCTGCCTTCTGCTCGGAGGTGAGATCGTCGACCTTCTCCTTGTTCTTGTCGATCGCGTCCTCCCCCATGCCTCCGACCACATCTCCGATGACCTGCTCAACGACCCCGGTCCCCACATCGGTGAAAAGTGGCACCAGAAGCGCACCGGCACCAATGACCGGCGCCGCAGGAAGAAAGAAGGCAGCCGTCGCAACTCCGGCCCCGAGTGCGGCCGTAGCACCGAACTCAATCCAGCCAGACCGTTTCTCCGCAGCCTTCTCGTATTCCTCGTGCGCCTTGACACCGTCGTCCACGACCTGGTCCGCGCGCGACTGGTCGAGCATCCCCTGAACCTCGGCTCCGATTTTCACCGCCCGCCGAACGTCGCCCGTATCGATTTCGCCATCCTTTCCCACCTGCGCCTCAAGTACGCTGCTCGTGTAGACCTGCTCGGCGGCGCTCAAGGATGCATAGGCGTCCGGGTGATGCCCCAGAGCACCTAGGAATTTTCTGGCGGTTTCACGGCCTTCAGGGCCGAGGGGGTCAAAGAAGTCCAGGTGACCTCCCCTCTTCCCATCAGGCTCGAAGACACTGCTCTTCTTGTTGTCATCTATCGCCCAATTGATGTCATCGATATACCCCGCACCCATCACCCCCAGGCTGTCGGACAATGATTCCTGAGCCTTGAGCAGATTGGCATCCGAGTACTTCACCATCACGTTTCGCATGATTTCGGCGTTGCCGTCATCCCTCACGAAGCTCGCATCGGGGTGGCCAGCCGGATAGCCGAGCGTCGCCGCTTCCAGCGCATGCCCAAGAGCGTCGGGCATGTAGTTGAGGGACGCCTTGAGCTCCTTCTCGTCGAACGAGTCGACATCCCCGTAGCTATCCCACTTCTCGACCCCGAAGAATTCGAGGTATTTCTCGATCTCGTTACCTTCCTTGTCCTTTCCGAGATCGGCCACGGCATCCTTGTTGACAGTCCCGTCCTCGTTGTACGCGGTCGGTTTGTCAAGGAAGAAGCGCTTCGCCGCGTCGGGGCTGTTACCGAGCGCCTCCAGCATGGACACGGTCGGGTCATAACCGGATCCGTTGACCCCCGAAGGGTTGAACGGATTCTTGAAGGGGCTGTTCACCGCCTTGTTTGCGGCAAACATGTCCGGGTCCTTCTGGTGCAGCTGCGCCACGTGCTCGGCAATCGGCTTCAAGAACTTCGTTTCGTAGTTCCCGTATCGCATGATCCCGCCCAGCAGTTGGTATCCGAACGGCCCTCCGCTGTCATACTTGGTCAGCGGGATGCGCTCCGTACCGAGCTTGCGCAGGGCGGGGCCCCAGTCGGCGGTGAACTCCTTGTTCTGGGAGGCGTTCGCCAGGTTGAGGCCGAGATTCCTCTGGAGGTCCTGGACGTCCTTGAGCCGTTCCTTGTCGAGCTTTCCGCCCTCGTACGTGTCCGTCGAGAGCTGCCCGAAGAACGCGAGCGCCCCCTCCGGCTTGAGCTTCTCGTAGAAGCCCTTCGAGAACTCCTCCGATCTGCTGTTGTCCTTCAGCAGCTCATTGAGGGCCTGGAGTTCCTTGTGTGTGAGATCGCGCCCCTTGGCGGCCAGGTGAGCGGCTCGGGCCGCCTCTTCCTGGTCCATCTTCGTGTACTTGGGAGCCGCGAAGTCCTTGCGGCCGGTCACATTGGCTTCGAGGGAGTTCTTGAGGGACACGTCGGTGTCGTTGCAGTTGTCGACGATGAGGTCGACCCTCTTCTGCCACGACTCGACGTTCTTGCTCTCCCGCTGGAGCATCGCAGGATAGTCGGGGTCGTGCCCGGCCGCCGGGGACTGCGACACCGGGTGCCGTGCGGTGACCTTGCCCTTGCCGTCCACCGTGATACCGGCCGCGGGTCCTTCGTGGTCCCGGATGTCGATCAGGGCGTCCTTGGCTTTCTTGATGGCCGCGTGCCCCTCTTCGAGGATCGCCTTCACACCCTTGGCCTCGGCTGCGGCGTCCGCGAACTCCTTGGCCGTCTTGGCGACGAACGCCTTGGTGACGCCCGCGTTGAGGCCCTGCCAATCCGCCTTGTCCGACTTGACCTTCATTCCGTCGGCGGCGTCGTCGGCAAGCTTGTCCAGGTCGCTCGCCATCCTGGCCCAGTCGTCGGCCGCGGCCTTCAGCTTTCCCACCGGGGCGTCGACGATGTCCTCGTACTTCAGCATGCGCGTACTCCCCGCCCTCTGCTCCTACTTCAAGTACTCCGTGAGCTTGGAGATCGGTGCCAGATCCCCCTCGACCTTCGCTTCGTCCTTCGCGTGCTGGGCCTTGGTGTAATCCAGGTGGTTCGAAATGTGCGCGAGGGAATCCAGCAACGTCGTCAGATGGGTCTTCCAGAAATCGTGCACCTTGAGCACCGCCGAACCGCTCGCGAAGTTGCCGTTGGTCAGCGCGGTCGCCGCGTCGAACGTGGCGGGACGGGCACGGTCGCCCTCCCTCGACAACCGGATCCGCAGTTCGTAGGCGTCGTTCCCGATGGCGCCGAGGGAGTCCCGGTTGACCACCAGGTCGGGGGCACCGCCCCTGCCGCCCTCGGCCGGAACGCCGTTGATCCGCATGGCGCCGCGCCGTGCGGCCGCCGCGTCACGAAGCTCCGCCCACTCCTCGTCGAATGACACGAACTCCCCCGAAATCCTTGTCAGTTGAGTGCCCCGATCAAGGAGCTCCCGCCTCGGTCACCGTATCGGCTTCCCCTTCGTCGAGACCGGGTGCGCGGGGGTCACTGTCCGGAATCCAGGGAATTCAACGCGCACATGTCCGAAAAGAAATGCTCGGTGGCGGGTGAAGGTCTTACCGGTACTGCCCGCCGTACGAGCCGGGGGGTGTCGTGGGAGGTGGGCCGAAGGTCGGGGGGGTCGGTTGCTGGTACGGGTTGGGGCGCGGGGGCTGGTGTACGGCCGACGCAGCGGCGGCCATACGGCGACGGGAGCGGATGGCCAGGGCCGCGGTCACGGCGCCGATGAGCGCGACCGCGCCGACCCCCAGGCCGATCCAGAAACCCGCGTTGCTGTTGCTGTCGCCGGATACAGGGGTTGCGGCGGCGGGCCTGTCGGCCTTCTTCTCCTGGCTTCCGGTCGTCTTGGAAGGCTCGGCGGAGGGGCTGGGGCTCTCGGCTGCCGCGAGGTCGGGAAGCGGGTACACGTCCGCCGGGCCCGGGTCGCCGGGGGTCTTCAGGGCGATGCGGGGGCGGACAATGCCGTAGCCGACATAGTTGTTGCGCTTCGCGCCGCTGGTCGGGGCGCCGGCTGTGTTCAGCATGACGCGGAGGACCTGGTTGTTGGTCCAGTCGGGATGCTTGGACCAGATGAGGGCGGCGGAGGCGGATGCGATGGCGGTGGCGTCGCTGGTTCCGCTCGTCTTGCACAACTGCGTTCCGCCTGTGCAGGGGTGGACCATGTCGATGCCGGGTGCCGTGAGATCGATCTGCGGCCCGTGCTGGGACTCATCAGTCTTCTTGTAATCGTGTCCAACTGCACCGACGCCGACGACCCCTGGTGTCCCGGACGGATACTCGACCATGTTGGCCCTGTCACCGCTGTTGCCCGCAGCGGCAAAGATCAGCGCCCCGCTGTCGAGTGCATACTTCACGGCATCCGTGAGTGCCTGCGATCCTGCATATGTTCCCAAAGAAATGTTGATGACCTTTGCTCCGCGCTCAACCGCGTAGCGAATCGCCACGGGAGCGACCTTGTTGAACTTCTCGTTCTCGACTGCTTGGTTTGCCCCGACTCCGGACTCAGGCATGCGGATCGGGAGAATCTTGGTTCCCGGTGCAAGACCGAGCGCGCCGTTGCCACCATTACTTCGGCCTGTTCCTGCGATCAGTCCAGCCATGCTCGTGCCGTGACCGTCATAGTCGGTGTGCTCGTCGCCTCTGACGTCCGGCTCCAGGTTCCTTCCCTTGAGGACTTGCCCCACCAGGTCCGGATTCGTCGAGTCCACACCACTGTCGATCACAGCAACGACGACACCCTTGCCCGTACTCGTCTTCCACATCTCGTCGGCTTTCATGACATCGAGGTGCCACTGCATGGAACGCGTGGAATCAGCGAACGCGGGCCCAGCAGAACCGCCCACCAGAAGTAGCCCCAGCGCGGCCGACACCATCGTTCGCCGTCGTGTGAGTCCCCTGCTCCTGCTGCACATCCGAATCCTTCGTGAGTTCCGCTGCTGATCAGTCGACAACTGGCGGGACAACCCGTCGACGGCCTTGCTGCCAGGTCTCATCGTCTTCGACCAGATAGTCCGGCCGCTCGCCACTCTCGCCCCGTCCTGTCTCACGCGTCCGAGGACCGCGAGGGACGATCCCACCGCCCCGTCCTGCCTGCCTCGCACCGTGCTCGGGGTCTCCCGAGGCACCGCTTCTCACCAGGCCCGACCCTCCAGGCGTGAACGGATGTGCACTCGCGCCCCCCTGCTGTGGGCGTCCTCCGACCACCCCACCCACTTCCCTGGCCAGTCGACGACCGCCGACGACCGGGTTCGGTGAGACTCCGGGGCCGTTGGCACTCCCCATGCTTGAAGCACGCCCCGCAGGCGTTGCGCCGCGGACGATCTCGCCGCCGATGGCCGTCCCACGCGGGATACCGACCGCAGAACGTCCTGGGACTGGAGATACGGCACGGCCGCCGGTGATGCCGTTGGGCGCGGGAGCACGGCCCACCGGCCCGGAACCCGGCGGAGTCACCCCCGGGGCAGACACCGGCGAGCGCGGCAGCCCTGTCGTTCCGCCTCCTCCACTCGTACTGCGGGGCGCGGAGGGGCTGACGTGAGGGACAGTGGGAATGCTGCCCGGGGCCGGCGGAGCAACGGTGTCAGGCTTTGGCCCGGTTGGCAGTGTCCCAGGATTCCCGGCTGAAGGGGGCGCAGTATCCGGCAGCACGGACACCCCGTCGATCCTCATGCCCGCCGGGCTCGGTGCTGAAGGCGAAGCATGGTGCGGAGAGATGGCCGTTGCCCCCGCTGGGGAGGCCACTCCGAGTGCCGTTCCCGCGCTGTGCCCCGGCGCAACGGCGTACCCCGCAGGTGACGCGTGATCGCCCCCGGTTCCGAGACGCTGCCTCTGTGCTCCACCACGTCCGTCGACAACTGATGGCGCGATCGCCTCCGGCAACGCCGGAAACACCGGCTTCTCCAGCGACGTCATCTGCGACGCCGAGAAGGAGTACGTCTGCGACAGCTTCCGCATCTGCGCAGCCGCCTCTTCGCGGTTCCTCTCCCCGGACTCGATCAGCGTCTCCGCTGACCTTCTCGCCACCGCCGACGCATCCGGATCATTCCGTGCGGCAAGAGCCGCCGCCAGGTTCGCCTGCGCACCTGCCTCGGTCCGCGGAATCGACGCCTGCGCCGACGCGATCGCGTTCGACGCCTCGCCGAGCCACTTCGCAACGCCCTCGCTGTACTCCCCGAGGCGCAGCGTCGCATTGGCCAAATCCGCACTCCACGTACGGAAGGCGTCGGCTCCCTGGCCCTTCCACTCCACCCATTGCGGACGGACCTTCAGTTCCTTGGCAATCTCGTGGATCTCCGACGCCGCACTCAAAAGGCGATCTGCCGCACCCTGAATCTCGCCGCTGGTGGCCGCATCCAGCCACTCCAGCATCCGCTCGTGGCTCATGTCATCAAAATTCGAGCTCACGTCGCTGCCCCTCCCGTCCCCGTAGTCCCCGTGCAGGGCATTCGTCGCACATCACGCACCCACACCGCCGGATGTGTCCTCCGGCCGGCCCGAATGCCCTTCGTCCCGCTTCGCCGCAGCCCGTTCGG
Organism: Streptomyces sp. NPDC006435; assembly: GCF_040612315.1. NCBI lineage: Bacteria > Bacillati > Actinomycetota > Actinomycetes > Kitasatosporales > Streptomycetaceae > Streptomyces > Streptomyces sp. NPDC006435. The sequence goes on along the minus strand of NZ_JBEXPY010000008.1, from coordinate 99,261 downwards.
CCTCGTGGTGGGTATTCATGCTGTCCTGGATCGCACGCATGCGGTCGCGCACTTCCAAGTCGACGTGTTCGTAACCCTTGTGGGCCCCGAGAACGGCGATGCTCATACCTTCGACGGAGTCGGACAGCAGACGGGACAGCTCCTCCAGCTCCTTGATGACCTTGGAGTACGAGCCGTGGAGAGTGTCCGCTTCCGACCACTCGCCCTTGCCGCCGCCGAACTTCTCCCGCCCCATCACGTCCACGCCGGCCTTCCCCGGGCCGGCCGGTGACGACTTGAGGTCGCGCAGGAGTGCGTCGATGCGGTTGCGAAACTTCGTGAACGATGTGAGTTCGGTGACCAGTTCGCCCGCCGCGCCCGGAGACATCGCCCCCGCCGCCCCCACGGCGCCGATGACGCTCCATGGGTATGCCTGTGATTCCGCCCCCGGACCGCTCTGTCCCACAGCGCCCTCCCCCGTTCGGCAACGGCTGCCCGCCACCTCGGAGTTCACCTTAACCAGCGAGTGGCGACACCGCGCATCTCCAGGTTGCAGTTGCAACCGGATCAGGCCATACGCGCGGCTCTCAGGACCCGGTGGAGGCCACCGCTGCCTGGGGGCGGATCGGGAGGCGGTTGATCGGGCGGCCGGTTGCCGCGCGTACTGCTGCCGCCACGGCTGCCGGGGAGGTCACCACGGGTACCGCCGAGGCGGGTTTGGCGCCGAAGGGGGCGACCACGTCGCGTTCCTCGATGAGTTCGACGATGCGGATGTCCGGGGCGTCCAGGGCGGTCGGCAGTGTGTAGCCGGTGAGGTCGGGGTGGCGGATCAGGCCGCGTGCGCTGCGGAGGTTCTCGGTGAGGGCTGCGCCGATGCCCTGGGTGACGCCGGCCTCGATGCGGATCGCCAGTTGGGCCGGGTTGAGGACCCGGCCGACGTCCTGGGCGAGGGCCATCTCCACGACCCGCACGGAGCCGATCTCGATGTCGACGTCCACCACCGCGCGGATCGCGCAGAAGGCGAGGCCGACGAAGGCGTCGCCCTGGCCGGACTCGTCGAGGGGCTCGGTGGGGTGCGGGCGGCACTGGGCGGTGGCCCAGAGTTCCTTGCCGTCCATGGCTTCCGTGACCGTCGTGGAGAGCACCCCGTCGTACGAGGTGATCTTGCCGTCGGCGATCTGCAGCAGCTCCGTGGACATGCCGAACTTGTGGGCCAGGGGCTGGAGGAGCTGGGTCCGGACCATCTTCGCGGCCCGTTCCACCGCTCCGGCCGAGACCCAGGTGTGCCGGCCGTGGGCCGCCGGGCCCGCCGGGGGCTGGTCGGTGTCGACGGAGGCCACGTGGACCTCCTCGATGCCCAGGGTCTCCTGGACGACCTGGCGGGCCAGGGTCGAGAAGCCCTGCCCCGTCTCGACCGCGGCGCAGATGACCGTGGCGACGCCGTCGTGGACCCTGACCGTGGCCGTGGAGACCTCGTCGGCCCCCTCCGCGCCAAGCATGTGGACCATGCCGAGCGCGTAGCCGACGCCGCGGCGCACCGCACCCGGTTCGCCCGCACCCTCCGGGCCGCCGGGCAGCAGCCAGTCGTCCTCGGGGGTGTCCTTGGGGAGGTCGGGCAGCGGGAAGTCCCGTACGGCGGTGAGGAGTTCGGAGACGGGTGCGGGGCAGGTCACCGTCTGGCCGGTGGGCAGGATGTCGCCGGTGGCCAGGGCGTTGCGCAGCCGCAGTTCGGCCGGGTCGATGCCGAGCTTGGCGGCCAGCTTGTCCATCTGGCCCTCGTACGCCGCGCAGACCTGCATCGCACCCTCGCCGCGCACATGGCCCGACGGCGGGTTGTTCGTGCGGACCGCCCAGCCCTCGATGAAGGCGTGCGGGACGATGTAGGGGCCGCAGGCGAACGCGACCGCCGCGGCCAGCGACTCGGACGAGGAGTCCGCGTACGCGCCCGCGTCGAGCAGGATCTGCGCCTCGACCTTCACCAACCGGCCCTCGGCGTCCGCGTGGTGGCGGTAGCGCAGCAGGGTCGGGTGGCGGTGGGAGTGGCCGAGGAAGGACTCCTCGCGGGTGGCGGTCAGTTTGACGGGGCAGCCGGTGCGCAGCGCGAGCAGCCCGAGCGGGAGCTGGAAGCCGGGGTCCTCGCGGTCGCCGGTCGCTCCGGGCACCCCGGTGACGACGATCTTCACCCGTTCCGGTTCGAGGCCGAAGCAGGCGGCGGCCAGGTCGCGGTCGGTGTGCGGGTCGGTGGAGGCGGTGTAGATCTCCACGCCGCCGTCGGGGCGGGGCACGGCGAGTCCGGCCTCGGCCCCGATCGGGGCCGGGTCCTGGCGGCCGATGCGGTACAGGCCCTCGACGACGACCTCGCCGGTGGCCTCGGGGTCCCCGTAGCGCAGCGGGATGTGGCGGATCAGGTTGCCGTCGGGGTGCAGCGGTTCGGCGGCGAAGGACTTCTCCGGGTCGGTGACCGGTTCGAGGACCTCGTACTCGACGGCGATGGCGGCGGCGGCGAGCCGGGCCGTGTCGGGGTGGTCGGCGGCGACCGCGGCGATCGGCTCGCCGTGGTGGCGGACCAGGTCGGAGGCGAAGACCGGGCGGTCGACGATCCTGCGCCCGTACGCGCGCTCCCCGGGGATGTCCTCGTGCGTGATGACCGCCCGTACCCCCGGCATCCCGACCGCGGCCGAGGTGTCGACGGACAGGATGCGGGCGTGCGGGTGCGGGGAGCGCAGCACGGCCGCCCACAGCAGGCCCTCGGCCCAGAGGTCGGCGGCGTACGGGAAGGTGCCCTCGGTCTTGGCGCGCGTGTCGGCGGACGGCAGGGAGACGCCCAGGCCGAGCACGGGCGTCTCGGCCTCGGGGCCCTCGAACGCCGGGGTGGTGATCCGGGCGCTGGTCGCGTTGGCAGTGGTGGCCGCGTCGTTGCTCACGCCATGCCTCCGTCCTGCGAGTGCGGCTGGGCGTCGCCGACGGCGCCCGGGGACACGTCCGGTACGGGCCCGGGATGCGGGGAGCCGGTGTGGGGGCTCCACACCTCGTCGGTGCCGGGGACCGCCTGGGCCGGGACGCGGTTCTCGTCGGCCTCCGGTGCCGGGGAGTCCGGCGCGGCGGGTTCGGCGGCCGCCTCGCGGCCCGCGATGACCTCGTTCACCGCGTCGAGGACGCCTCGGTAGCCGGAGCAGCGGCAGAGGTTGCCGCAGAGCGCCTTGCGCGTCTCGAGTTCGCTGGGGGCGTGGTTGCCCTCCAGCAGGTCGTGGACGGTCATCGCCATGCCGGGGATGCAGAAGCCGCACTGGACGGCCCCGCACTTGGCGAGGGCGCGCTGGACGTCGGACGGTTCGCCGTCCACGGCCAGGCCCTCGACCGTACGGACCTCGCTGCCGGCCGTGGTCGCCGCGGGGACCAGGCAGGAGGCGACGAGCCGGCCGTCCACCTGGACGTTGCACGCGCCGCACTCGCCCTGCGAGCAGCCGTCCTTGGCACCGGCGAGGCCGAGGCGCTCGCGGAGCACGTAGAGGAGCGACTCGCCGATCCAGGCGTCGGTGACGGGACGGTCGGCGCCGTTCACGCTCAGGACGTACGAAATGGCGGGGCGCTCGTCGGGTACGCCGAAGGGCTGGGGCTCGACGAGGCCCGCGGGGTCGGCGAGACCTGCGGGATCCGCCGGGTCCGCGGGGTCCGTGGAGTCCACGGGCTCGGCGGGACCTGTGGGGTCCGCGGGCTCGGGCTCGACGGTCCCGGTGGCTTCGGCGGTCGCGGGCTCTGCCGACTCCGCGGTCTCCGCGGCCTCGGTGGCCTCCGCCGCCTCGGGGCCGGGCTCCGGATCCGATTCCGCCTCGGGTTCGGGGTTCCCGGTGCCGGCGGCCTCGGCCGCCTCAGCGGTCCCAGGAGTCTCGGTGGTTTCGGTGGCCCCGGAGGTCTGTGCCTGCGGTGCCGGTTCGGCCCCGTCGGCCGGAGGCGTGGGCTCGGGAGCGGCCTCGGACGGCCCGCCGGGACCGGCCTCCGCCGGGTGCCCTTCCGGAGCGTCGTCCGGGGCGGTGGCGGCGGTGGCTGCGTCGGAGGGCGCCTCCTGCACGGGGTCCGTGCCCGTGGAGTCCACGTCCCGAGTGGGGGCGTCCCCGGCGGCGGGCGATTCCTGCGCCGCTTCCGGGAACGGTGCCGTGCCGGAGTCCTCGTACGTGATGGACGACGTCACCGGCTCCATCGGAGGACTCGCGACGGGCGCAACGGGCTCGGCGGGCGCGGCAGGCTCGGCGGGCGGCATCACGGTGGGCGCCGGTGCGAATTCCGCGCTCGGCGCGTGCTCCGGCTCGACACCCGTCTCGGGCGCCGGTCCCACCGCGGTCTCGGCTCCCGGTCCGGGCTCCGGCTGGTGCGTCGCCCATGGGGCGGGCGCGCCGCCCGGCAGCGTGGCCGGCGGGGTCCGGTCGCCGTACCACTGGGCGGCCAGGGCCGAGGCCGAGAACTCGCCGGACTCCTCCGGGAGATCGCCCTCGGCGACCGGGATCGTCCACTGCCCCGTGTGACCGCTGTGACCGTCATGGCCGCCGTGACCGCTGTGGTCGGGCTGGCCGTCGTGCTGCACATGGCCGAACTGGCCGGTGTGACTGGTGTGCCCGGTGTGGTCGGTGTGACCGTACTGACCACCGTGCTCCGTGTGGCCGAACTGCTCCGTGTGCCCGGCGTGACCACCGTGCTCGCCGTGACCACCGTGCTCGCTATGGCCACCCTGCTCGACGTGACCGCCGTGACCACCCTGCTCGATGTGACCGCCGTGACCACCCTGCTCGCCATGCCCGACGTGACCGCCGTGCTCGACGTGCCCCGTGTGGTCACCGTGCTCGACGTGTCCCGTGTGGATGCCGTACTCGGTGGACTCGGTGAAGTTCCACTGCCCCGTCGCCGCCGTCGCGGCCGACGCCTCCGGGTACTGCTCGTGCGGCAGCCCCGTCCGTCCGGTCCGGTCGTCCTGCTCGGCGTACGGGGCGGGCCCGTTCTCCGTGATCCGCGGGATGCGCTGGGTCTCCTGGAACTGCGAGTACCCGTACCCGTACGGCGACTGCTGCTGGTTCGGGTCCGGCCAGTGCACCGCCTCGGGCGCCTGCTGCTCCGGCGCCGCCCCGGGCTCCTGCCCGTCCGGCGTCCGCGCGACCCAGTTGTCCGTGGACGCCGGGTCGAACCCGGCCGCGGGCGTCAGCGGCAGGATCATCGGCGGCACGAAGCCCTGGCCCGGCGCGGCCAGCGGGATGTTCGCCAGGTCCTCCGGCGGCAGGTGGACGAAGGCGGTCGCGCCGTCGTCGTACTCGCCGCCCTGCGGCGTCGGCTGCCAGCCCCCGTACTGCAGCGATTCCTGCTGCCCGTGCTGATCGTGCCGATCGTTGTGGTCCTCGTTGCTCACGACAGTGCCCTCCCCAGCGCGCGTCGGGCGAGCGCGGCGACGGTGCGCCGCAGGTGCAGTACGGCCGGGGGCAGCGGCGGCGCCTCTCCCCCGTCGGCGGGCGGTTCCTGGTCCGGGATGCAGGCAGCGGCGACGTACTCGCCGAAGGCGGCCAGCGCGTCGGGGGCCAGGCCCCGCTCCCCGTCCCAGTCGATCAGCGAGGCGATCCAGCGCTCGGCCTCCAGCGGCCGCAGCGGCATCGGCGCGATGGCGCCGACCGCGCAGCGCACCCCGCGCCGGGCCGGGTCGAGGACTATCGCGACGGACGCGGTGGCGCGGCCGGGGCCGGTGCGGCCGGTGGCCTTCAGGAAGACCTGCGGGGCGTGCAGGAGCGGCACCCGGACGAAGCCGATCAGTTCGGCGGGTTCGAGCATGGCGCGGCCGGCCAGCAGGTGCGAGACCGGGATCTCGCGGCGGGCGCCGCCGGGCCCCGCGACGACCAGCTCGGCCTCCAGGGCGGCGAGCACCGGCAGGGAGTCGCCGGTCGGGGCCGCGGTGGCGATGTTGCCGCCGAGCGTCCCGGCGTTGCGGATCTGGGGCGGGCCCGCGGCACGGGCCGCGGCGGCCAGGGCCGGGATGAGGGCGGCGAAGTCGGGTCGTCCCATGCGCGCGTGGGTGAGCCCGGCGCCGAGCAGGGCGTGGCCGTCCTGGTAGTGCCAGCCGCGCAGCTCGCTGATCCGGCCGAGGCCGACCAGTCCCGAGGGGCGCAGCAGCCCCTTGTTGACGGCTGCCATCAGGTCCGTTCCGCCCGCCACGGGAACGGCGGCGGGCATGGCGCCGAGCGCCGCCACGGCCTCGTCGAGCGAGGCCGGCAGCGTCACGGACTGCGTCGCCTGCGGTGCGTGCGTGGTCAACCCAGCTGCCCCTTCCCGGTGTCCGGCCGTCCGGCTGTTTCGCCGTACGGTACGTGCTCGGAGCCCGGACGTGGCAACTCTGGCACATCTTCGGATCGGACCGACGCGAGGGTCCGCGAAGGACGTGTTCGTGCCAGGTCGCGAGAATGTTCCCGTTTTGAACCGCTTCGGCACTGAGTGCGGATCGCCGCCGTTCAGCATGGCTTGTACCGGTTGTTCCGTTCCGGTTGTTTCCTGTGAACGGGGCGGGTACGGGGCGAGTTCCGGACAAAAAACGACGGCCGGCACACCCCCCTGGAGGGGGGCGTACCGGCCGGGTATCTGATGCGACCGGGATCACACGTTCGGGGGCGGTCCCTCCAGCGGGCGTCCCAGGACGCCGGGGCGCTGCTGGCGGGGCAGCGGGCCGCCCGGCGGCCGGTAGTCGACGCCCAGTGCGTCGAGTCGGGCGTAGTGCGCGGTCATCCGGCGTTCGAAGCCGGCGTAGTCCCGTTCGGCGGAGGGCGGCAGCGACGACCAGGCGACCTCCGCGAACGCCGCGAGGCGCGGGAAGACCTGGTAGTCGACGCGGGCCCGGTTCTGCATCACCTCGGTCCACACGTTGGCCTGGGTGCCGAGGACGTGACGGACCGCCTCCTCGGAGAGGCCCGGCGGCACGGGCTCGAAGCGGTAGACGTCCTCCAGGGTGCGGACGAAGCCGATGGGCATCGGCTCGTCGGGGCCGCCGTCCTGGCGGTGGTCCAGGTAGACGTGCTGCTCGGGGCACATGACGACGTCGTGGCCGGCCTCGGCTGCCATGACGCCGCCGCCGTAGCCGCGCCAGGAGGAGACGGCCGCGCCCGCCGGGAGGCCGCCCTCCAGGATCTCGTCCCAGCCGATGAGGCGGCGTCCGCGCGCGGTGAGCCAGGCGTCGAAGTGCCGGATGATCCAGGACTGCAGCTCGTCCTCGTTGGCCAGGCCGAACTCCTCGATCCGGGCCTGGGCGGCCGGGGACTCCTTCCACTGCTCCTTGCGGCACTCGTCGCCGCCGATGTGGATGAACGGCGAGGTGGCGGCGGGGAAGAGGTCGAGCACCTCTTCGAGGACGCCCTCGAAGAAGCGCAGGGTGTTGTCGGTGGGGGCGAGCACGTTGGCGTTGATGCCCCAGGTGTCCCAGACCGTCAGGGCGGTGGTGTCGACGACGTCGGCGTTGCCCAGTTCGGGGTAGGCGGCTATGGCGGCCTGCGAGTGGCCGGGAATGTCGATCTCGGGGACGACCCGGATGTGCCGCTCGGCGGCGTACGCGACGATCTCCCGGATGTCGTCCTGCGTGTAGAAGCCCCCGTGCGGGGTCTCGTCCCACAGCTCCGACGCCCGGTGGCCGTGCTTGGTGCGGGACCGCCAGGAGCCGACCTCGGTGAGCCGCGGGTGGCGCTTGATCTCGATCCGCCAACCCTGGTCGTCGGTCAGGTGGAAGTGGAAGACGTTCAGTTTGTGCGCGGCGAGGAGGTCGAGGTAGCGCAGCACGTCGTCCTTGGGCAGGAAGTGCCGTGCCACGTCGAGCATCATGCCGCGCCAGCCGAAGCGGGGGTGGTCCTCGATGTCCGCGAAGGGGACGGCGGGACGTGCGTCCGGGTTGACGGGCGCGCGGCGGAAGGCTTCCGGTCCCAGGAGCTGACGGAGGGTCTGGGCGCCCCAGAAGACGCCCGCGGGGCTGCCGCCGGTGATCTCGACGCTCTGCCCGGTGCCGGTGGTCAGCCGGTAGCCCTCGGGCTCCAGGGCCGGGTCGACGCGCAGCCGGACGGTGTTACCGGCGTCCTCGGTGCCGGGGGCGAGCGGCAGGCCGAAGGCGGCGCCGAGGGTGGTGCGCAGCCAGCGTTCGGTGCCCTCCGTGCCGGGGGCCGCGGTGATGGTGGTGGCCGGGTCGAACAGGAAGCCGCACCGCCCGTCGTCACCGGTGCGCACGGGTGCCGGGATCAGGTCCATGTCCATGGGGCGTCAGTCCTTTACCGCTCCGCCGAGTCCCGAGACCAGGCGGCGCTGTACGAGTACGAAGAAGACCAGCACGGGAACGGTCATCACCGTCGAGGCGGCCATGATCCCTCCCCAGTCGTTCTCATCGGGTTTGAAGAAGACCAGCAGCGCCATCGGGAGCGTCGACTGGGAGGTGTCGCTGATGATGAACGACTTCGCGAACAGGAAGTCGTTCCAGGTGGAGATGAACGAGAAGACGCTGGTGGCCACGAGGCCGGGGAAGACCAGCGGGAAGAGGATCTGCCACAGGAAGCGGGTGCGGCTCGCGCCGTCGATGTACGCGGCCTCCTCCAGTGCCTCGGGCACCGCCTTGACGAAGCCGCGCAGCATCCAGATCGCGAACGGCAGCGAGAGGGCGAGGTGCGGCAGGATCAGCGAGCCGAGGGTGTTCAGCTGGCCGAAGTCCCGCATCAGGAAGAACAGCGGGATGGCCAGGGCCTCGACCGGCACCATCTGTGCGATCAGGAACATGATCAGCAGCGTGGTGCGGAAGCGGAACCTGAACCGGGTCACGGCCGTCGCCGCCAGGAAGGCGACCAGCGCGGAGACCAGGACGACGGTGCCGGCGACGATCAGGCTGTTGAGGAAGTAGCGGCCGAAGTCGTTCTGTTCGAAGACCCGGCGGAACGAGTCCAGGGACGGCGACAGCGTCCAGGGGCGGGCGTCGGTGGACTGGATCTCGCCTGCCGGTTTGAAGGCGGAGAGCACCATCCAGTAGAGCGGGAAGGCGACCGCGGCGGCGATCAGCAGGGCCGCCGCCTCGGCGGCCAGCCGGCCGGGCCTGCGGATGCGCAGCATGTTCCGTGCGTTCACAGTTCCTCCCCCTGGCGCCGCACCAGACGCAGATGGACGAGCGTGACGACCAGCAGGATCAGCAGCATCACGACGCCGATCGCCGAGCCGAGGCTGTACTGCGAGGAGGCGAACGCCTTCTGGTAGGCGTAGACGTTGAGCACCAGGTTCTGTCCCGCGATGCCGCCGCCGTTGGTCATGACGTAGATCTGGGTGAAGACCTTGAAGTCCCAGATGATCGACTGGATCGTGACGACGACGAGGATCGGCCGCAGCATCGGGGCCATGACCGACCGCCAGATCCGCCACTGCGAGGCCCCGTCCAGGGCCGCCGCCTCCAGCACCTCGCCGGGGATCGCCCGGATGCCCGCGTACACGGTCACCATCACGAACGGGAACGAGCACCACAGGACTTCCAGGAGCACCAGGGCGAAGGCGCTGTAGCGTCCGTAGGTCCAGGAGAAGTCGCCGAGTCCCAGGACCCGGTTGACCGGGCCGAAGTCGGGGTCGAAGAGGAACACCCAGACGGTGGAACCGGTGATCGCGGGGGTCGCCCAGGCGCCGAGCGCGGCCAGCATCAGGGCGAGCCGCGGCACGGCCCGGATCCGGGTCAGCAGGACGGCGAGCGCGCAGCCGACCAGCAGGGTGGCCAGGACGCAGGCGGCGGCGAAGACCACGGTCGCCAGGAGCACCTGCCAGAACTGGCTGTCGCCGAAGAGGGTCGCGTAGTTGCCGAATCCCCGGAAGGTGGTCGGTTCGCCGCCGCTGACCTGGGCCTGGGTGTACTCCAGGAAGGAGATCAGGCCGAGCTGGTAGATCGGGTAGACGAGCAGTCCGCCGAGGAGGACGAGGGCGGGCAGGAGGTAGAGCCAGGGGGTCCAGCCGGAGCGGCGCATGGACGGGGCCGGGCGCCGCCGGGGCGGGCGGGGGGAGGTGCCGCCCGCCCCGGACGTGCCGGGTGCCTTGTACGTCGTGGTGTTCGCGGTCATGGTCAGCCCGCGTCGGCGAACGCGGCGTCCATCTTCTTCGCCGCGTCGTCCGCGGCCTTCGCCACGTCCTTGCGGCCGCTGACGACCTCCTGGAACATCGTCGGCAGGACCAGCGAGGCGTCGATCTGTCCCCAGCCCGGCGAGGCCGGGACGAACTTGGCGCCCGCGCCGAGCGTCTCGACGAACGGTTCGACGAACGGCTCCTTCTTCGCGGCGGCGGCCCGCACGTCCGTGTACGTCGGCAGGAAGCCCATCGCGTCGAACATCTTCGCCTGGGTCCGCTTGCCGGTCAGGGACTTCATCAGGTCCACGGCCAGGGTGCGGTGCGAGCTGCTCTTCAGCACGCCGATGTTGTTCCCGCCCGCGAACGCCGGGGCTATGGAGTCCTTCGCCACGCCGGGCAGCGGGACGACCGCGTACTTGCCCTTCACCGTGCCCGCCTCGACGGCCGCGTGGCTGAAGTCGCCGCCGATCGCCATGGCGGCCTTGCCGGAGGCGAAGGCGGTGACGGTCGCGTTGCCGCCCATGGAGGCGCACTTGGCGGCCGGGCAGTTGTCGTCGCCGAAGAGCGAGGTGTACGCCTCGATGCCCTTGCGGGCCTCGTCGCCGTTGATGGCCGAGGTGTACGTACCGCCCTTCTCGTCGGCGAGTTCGCCGCCGTGGGCCCAGATGAACGGCATCGCGCCGTAGGTGTACGCGCCGCCGACCGCCAGTCCGTACAGGTCCGGCTTCTTCTTGTGGATCTTCTTCGCGGTGGAGATCAGTTCGGCCTGCGACTTCGGGGCCCCGATGCCCAGTTCGTCGAAGACGTCGGTGCGGTAGTAGAGCGCGCGGACGCCGACGAAGAGCGGCGCCCCGTAGACCTTGCCGTCGACCGTCACGGACTGCCGGGCGGTCGGGTCGGTGTCCTTCGCCTCGTCCCAGGCGGCGAACTCGGCGCTCACGTCGGCGAGTCCGCCGTCCTTGACGTATCCGGCGGTGTCGGTGTTCCCGTACTCGATGAGGTCCGGGGCGCTCCCGGGGTCGTTGAACGCCGCCTTGATGCGCTGGGCGCGGGTGTCGACCGGGATGTACTCGACCTCCACCTCCGCGCCCTCGTGGGACTTCTCGAACTCGGCGACCGCCGCGTCGACGACCTGTTCCTTGGGCTTGTTGCCGACCTCCTGGAACAGCCAGACCCGCAGCGTGCCGGTCTTCTCGTCCCCCTCGGCCGCGGTGTCGGAGGTCTGCGGCGCGCAGGCGGTGGCGGTGAGCCCCGCCAGCACAAGCGCCGCAACCGGAGCGGCAATTCGGGCAGAAAGCTTCATATCGGAACCCCTACCGACAAGCATTGCAACATGCGCAACGCGCGTTTCGTTCTGCACAACTGGCAGGAGAGTAGGTGCGCGTGCGGACGCCGACAAGTGGTCTCAACCACTCTGTGACCCGTGGGAGCAGCCCGTGCAACGCGAAGGGCCCCCGGGGCACGCGTCGAAACGCGTGCCCCGGGGGCCCGGAGCGATGCCGCCGGAGGGCTCGGGACTACTTCTTGTCCTTGCCGCCCTTGTCCTTGTCGCCACCGGCGCCCATGGACTCGTAGATCTCCTTGCACATCGGGCAGACCGGGTACTTCTTGGGGTCGCGCCCCGGTACCCAGACCTTGCCGCACAGTGCGACCACGGGGGTGCCCTCCAGGGCACTCGCCATGATCTTGTCCTTCTGGACGTAATGGGCGAAGCGCTCGTGGTCGCCGTCGCCGTTCGACACCTGTGGTGTCGGCTCCACGAGGGTGCCGGTTCCTGCCCCGCGCTCGGGCTCAAGAGTGCTCATAACCGCCAAGGGTACTGGGAGCCCGGAGCTTCGGAGCGCCCGGCGGCGGGAAGCGCGGGGGCGGGCCGACGAGGGGCGGAGCGGGCGAGGGGCGGGCCCGCCGCCGGCGCCCTCAGTTGAGCGAGGGATCGTCGGGGTACGTGGCGATCATCGCCAGTTCGCTGCGCTGGCGGCGCAGGACCGCGCGCCAGAGGTGTTCGGGCCGCGGGGACGAGACGTCACCGGGCTCGGACTCGACCACGTACCAGGCGCCCTCGGCCAGTTCCGTCTCCAGCTGCCCGGGGCCCCAGCCGGCGTACCCGGCGAAGATCCGCAGCGAACCGAGCGCGGCGGCCAGCAGTTCCGGGGGCGCCTCCAGGTCCACCAGCCCGATCGCCCCGTACACCCGGCGCCAGCCGAGCGGGCCCTCGTCACCGGGGATGACGGCCACCCCGAGCGCCGAGTCGAGGGAGACCGGGCCGCCCTGGAAGACGACGTCCGGCTCACCGGCCAGACCGGCCCAGGGCGTGAGGATGTCGCGGACGCCGACCGGGGTCGGACGGTTCAGGACCACGCCGAGCGAGCCCTCCTCGTCGTGGTCGAGGAGCAGCACCACCGCACGGTCGAAATTCGGGTCCGCGAGCGCGGGTGTGGCCACGAGCAGTCGCCCTGTGAGCGAGGACACCTCGGTCATGGCAGAAATGATCCCGCATCTTCGCTCCTCACGGGGACCAAGTGGGCCACCCGACCCCCGAACGGGCCGCGGCGCAGCTCAGGGCGCACGGATGCACGGGGAGCGCGCGTTCCGGGGAGCCATGCGGACGGTAACCCTCCGCAAGACCCGGGGAGCAGAGCGTGTTGTGGCGGATTCATGACGTTCGTACACCCCCCGTTCTCTTACGGAGTGGGGGCGGTCGGCCATTACTCTTTCGTTTGGCCCCCTGCCCGACCACTCCGGAACGCGAGATTCATGACCGGCACAGACGATGTCCTGCTTGTCCACGGCGGAACCCCGCTGGAGGGCGAGATCCGCGTCAGAGGCGCCAAGAACCTGGTGCCGAAGGCGATGGTCGCCGCGCTGCTCGGCAGCGGGCCCAGCCGGCTGCGCAACGTGCCCGACATCCGCGACGTGCGGGTGGTGCGCGGGCTGTTGCAGCTGCACGGCGTGACGGTCCGGCCCGGTGACGAACCGGGTGAGCTGATCCTGGACCCGACCCACGTGGAGAGCGCCAACGTCGCCGACATCGACGCCCACGCGGGCTCCTCGCGCATCCCGATCCTCTTCTGCGGCCCGCTGCTGCACCGGCTGGGCCACGCGTTCATCCCGGGGCTCGGCGGCTGCGACATCGGCGGCCGGCCGATCGACTTCCACTTCGACGTGCTGCGGCAGTTCGGCGCGACCATCGAGAAGCGGGCGGACGGCCAGTACCTGGAGGCCCCGCAGCGGCTGCGCGGCACGAAGATCCGGCTGCCGTACCCGTCGGTGGGCTCCACCGAGCAGGTGCTGCTGACGGCGGTGCTCGCCGAGGGCGTCACCGAACTGTCCAACGCGGCCGTGGAGCCGGAGATCGAGGACCTCATCTGCGTTCTGCAGAAGATGGGCGCGATCATCTCCATGGACACCGACCGGACGATCCGGATCACGGGCGTCGACCGGCTGGACGGTTACACGCACCGGGCGATCCCGGACCGTCTGGAGGCGGCCTCCTGGGCGTCCGCCGCGCTGGCCACCGAGGGCAACATCTACGTGCGGGGCGCCCAGCAGCGCTCGATGATGACCTTCCTGAACACCTTCCGCAAGGTCGGCGGCGCGTTCGAGATCGACGACGAGGGCATCCGCTTCTGGCACCCGGGCGGCGCGCTGAACGCCATCGCTCTGGAGACGGACGTGCACCCCGGCTTCCAGACCGACTGGCAGCAGCCGCTGGTGGTGGCGCTGACGCAGGCCTCGGGGCTGTCCATCGTCCACGAGACGGTGTACGAGTCCCGGCTCGGCTTCACCTCCGCGCTCAACCAGATGGGCGCGCACATCCAGCTCTACCGGGAGTGCCTGGGCGGCTCCGACTGCCGCTTCGGGCAGCGCAACTTCCTCCACTCCGCGGTCGTGTCCGGGCCGACCCGGCTCCAGGGCGCGGATCTGGTCATCCCCGACCTGCGCGGCGGTTTCTCGTACCTGATCGCGGCGCTGGCGGCACAGGGCACGTCGCGGGTGCACGGCATCGACCTGATCAACCGCGGCTACGAGAACTTCATGGAGAAGCTGGAGAAGCTCGGCGCGAAGGTGGAGCTGCCGAACGGCTCGCCGCTGGTCTGAGGCCGGACGCACCGGGCGGGACCGCCGGTCCGGGCGCGGTCCTCGAAGGGCCGCCGACGGCTGCTGACGGGGGTTCGGGGCACTTGCCCCGGGCCCCCGTTCCGCGTCTCCGTTCCGCGTCTCCGTTCCGCGTCTCCGTTCCGCGTCTCCGTTCCGCGTCTCCGTTCCGCGTCTCCGTTCCGCGTCTCCGTTCCGCGTCTCCACTCCACGCTCCCGGGCCCCCGTTCCGCGTTCCCGGAGCCCGTTCCGGGACGCCGGGCGCCGGGGCGGGGCGGACGCGGGAGGCGGGGCGGTCCGGGTGCGGGCCTTCGCAGGGGCACAGAACGGGGTCCTGACGGCCGGTACACCGAAGGGCGGTCACCCTGGATGGGTGACCGCCCTTCGTCGCGCCTGTGGGGCCGTGGGACTTACTTGCCCTTGGCGGCTTCCTTGAGCTTGGAGCCCGCGGAGACCTTCACGCTGTAGCCGGCCGGGATGTTGATCGGGTCGCCGGTCTGCGGGTTACGAGCGGTGCGAGCGGCACGGTGGGTGCGCTCGAAGGTCAGGAAGCCGGGGATGGTGACCTTCTCGTCGCCCTTGGCGACGATCTCACCGACGGTCTCGGCGAGCGCGGCCAGCACGGCGTCGGCGTCCTTGCGAGTCACCTCGGCGCGGTCGGCCAGGGCGGCCACCAGCTCACTGCGGTTCATGTTGTTACTCCCGTGTTCTTCTTGCCTGTGAGGCGTGAGATCGAAGCCGATGCTGCCAGGGTCCTCGGACAGTCCCCGGACCCGGGTCTGTCGTCAGACCCTCGCGCCCGATTACGCATCCTGCCCCCACCTGCGGCGGTAACGCCAATCCGGCACCCCTCGGAGTCACACGAAAAGCGCCACCGCCTCGTCGTGGTGACGTTCCGTCGACTCCCCGGAAGCGGTCCGCAGCGGATGCGGGGCTCGATGGGACGCGCCGCCCGCCCACCCTAAAGGGGCGTTTGGGGCATCGTGCCCCGCGACGCGCCGTGCGGCGGGCCGACGTGCGGCCACCGGGGACGTGGTCCACGCCACAGGCCCCGGGGCCCGCGGCGAACGCTGTGACATGGACCTCAGCCGGGACCCGGCCGAGGTCGCCGGGCCCGGACGGGTCCGCCGGGGCTCCACCGGGCCCGCCGGGGCCCCGGGGACCTCCGGGTGCCGGGACCTCAGCCGAGGTTGCCCTGCGCCGCGGCGGAGCCGCCGACCGCCCTCGCCGCGTCCCGGACGGCACCGGCGACCGCGCCCGCGACCCGGTCGTTGAAGACCGACGGGATGATGTAGTTCGCGTTCAGCTCGTCCTCGGCGACCACGTCGGCGAGCGCGCCCGCGGCGGCGAGCATCATCTCCGTGTTGACGGTGCTGGACTGGGCGTCCAGCAGACCGCGGAAGACGCCCGGGAAGACCAGCACGTTGTTGATCTGGTTCGGGAAGTCGGAGCGGCCGGTGGCGACAACTGCCGCCGTCTGGCGGGCGATTGCCGGGTCCACCTCGGGGTCCGGGTTCGCGAGCGCGAACACGATCGCGCCGTCGGCCATGGCGGCGACGTCGGCGCCGTCCAGCACGTTCGGGGCGGAGACGCCGATGAAGACGTCGGCACCGACGACGGCCTGCTTGAGGGTGCCGGTGACGGACTCCGGGTTGGTGTTGTCGGCAATCCAGCGCAGCGGCGAGTCGGCGTCGGCGGAGACCAGGTCCTCGCGTCCGGCGTGCACCACCCCGTGGATGTCGGCGACGACGGCGTGCTTGACGCCGGCCGCGAGGAGCAGCTTCAGGATGGCCGTGCCGGCCGCACCGGCGCCGGACATGACGACCCGTACGTCCCCGATGCCCTTGCCCACCACGCGCAGCGCGTTGGTCAGCGCGGCCAGGACGACGATCGCGGTGCCGTGCTGGTCGTCGTGGAAGACGGGGATGTCCAGGGCCTCGCGCAGCCGGGCCTCGATCTCGAAGCAGCGGGGGGCGGAGATGTCCTCCAGGTTGATGCCCGCGAAGCCGGGGGCGATCGCCTTGACGATCTCGACGATGGCGTCGGTGTCCTGGGTGTCCAGGCAGATCGGCCAGGCGTCGATGCCGGCGAACCGCTTGAAGAGGGCGGCCTTGCCCTCCATCACGGGCAGCGCGGCCTTCGGGCCGATGTTGCCGAGCCCCAGCACGGCGGAGCCGTCCGTCACGACTGCGACGGAGTTGCGCTTGATGGTGAGGCGGCGGGCGTCCTCGGGGTTCTCGGCGATCGCCATGCACACCCGGGCCACACCCGGGGTGTAGATCATCGAGAGGTCGTCACGGTTGCGGATGGGGTGCTTGGACGCCATCTCGATCTTGCCGCCGAGGTGCATCAGGAACGTACGGTCGGAGACCTTGCCCAGGACGACGCCCTCGATGCCGCGCAGCCCCTCGACGATCTCGTCGGCGTGCGAGGTGGAGGTGGCCGCGATGGTGACGTCGATGCGCAGCTTCTCGTGGCCGGACGCGGTCACGTCGAGGCCGGTGACCGAACCGCCGGAGGACTCCACGGCCGTGGTGAGCTGGGAGACCGCTGTACCGCTCGCGGGCACCTCCAGCCTGACCGTCATCGAGTACGAGACGCTGGGCGCCGTTGCCATGGCCGAGTCCTTCGCTTTCCTTAGCTTCATTGCCGCGCGGCCGGGGCGCTCGCCTCGGACACGCTCCCCGATCGTCGCACCTACCGGCTGGTAGCCGGTAATGACTGCCACTCTTCGGAAAGTTTTTTCCACCATACGAGAAGAGGCGTCCTCAGCGGAAGCCCCGGGGCGGTCCCGTGGACGCGAACAGCCCCGCCAAACGAGAACAGACCCGCGCCACCGGAAGGTGACGCGGGTCTGTCCATCGAGTTGAGCGGCACCGACCCGCCATGCTCGCCTCGCGGCAAGTGGTCGCTCGTAGCGACGAAGGTTGGGCCCGGGGGCTTGGATCGAGCCGGTGCCGACACCAGGCTAACAAAGACCCCGAAGAAGTGATTCCCGCAGTGCGGGTTGACTGCAAAAACAATCCTGCACACGGTCCCCGCGCCGTGGGCCGGTCGTGTGGACCGGCCCACGGGGGATCAGTCCCGCAGCAGGTCGGGCACGCCGTCCTCGTCGGGCAGGTCCCGCTCCCCCGAGACCACCGTGAGCTGCTGCGTCGCCCGGGTGAGCGCCACGTACAGCACCCGCAGGCCGGCCGGGGACTCGTCGGCGATCTCCGCGGGCGACACGACCACCGTGGCGTCGTACTCCAGTCCCTTCGCCTCCAGGCTGCCCAGCGCCACCACCCGTTCGCCGAGCCCGGCCAGCCACTTCCGGGCCTGCGCCCGGCGGTTCATCGCCACGACCACGCCCACCGTGCCGTCCACCTCGTCCAGCAGCCGCCGGGCCTCCTCGCGCACCGCGGCGGCCAGGTCGCCGTCCCGCACGGTCTCGAAGCGCGGCCGTACGCCGGTGGAGCGAACCGCGGCCGGTGACGCCGCCCCGGGCATCGCGAGCGCCAGGACCTTGGCGGCCAGCTCGGCGATCTCCGCCGGGTTGCGGTAGTTGACCGTGAGGGTGAAGCGGCGGCGCGGCCGGTTGCCGAGCGCCTCGTCGCGGGCCCGGGCGGCCTCGTCCGGGTCCGACCAGGAGGACTGCGCCGGGTCGCCGACGATCGTCCAGGTGGCGTGCCGGCCGCGACGGCCGACCATGCGCCATTGCATGGGCGTGAGGTCCTGCGCCTCGTCGACGATGACGTGCGCGTACTCGGTGCGCTCCGCCGCCAGCCGTTCGGCCCGCTCGCGCTGGGTCTCCTCGCGCTGCGGCATCAGCTCCTCCAGGCCGGTGAGCTGGTCCAGCGGGTCGAACTCGCGCTTCTTCCTCGGCCGGGCGGGGGTGCCCAGCAGCATCTGGAGCTCGTCGAGGATCGCCACGTCGTGCACGGAGAGCGGACCGTTGCCCGCGTCGTCGAGCCGCTTCAGCGAACGGGCCAGGCGCCGCACCTCGCCCTGGTTGAGCACCCTGCGCGCCCAGCGGCCGAGCCGCTTCTCGTCGGCCATCGCGGCGAGCACCCCGCGCGGGGTGAGTTCGGGCCACCAGGCGTTCAGGAAGTCGAGGAAGGGCGTCTCGGTGGACACGTCCTCGTCGAAGGAGGAGCGCAGTTCGGCGGCGAGCTCGGGGTCGGTGTAGCGGCCGCGGCCCGAGGACTTGTTCCACAGGGCGTCCAGGAGCATCCTGCGGGCGCGCGGGCGCAGCAGGTTGACGGGGGCGGTGCCGCCGAGGACGGACTGCCGGATGCGGCGCAGCTCGTCGGCCTCCAGCTCGATGCGGGCGCCGAACGCGACGACGCGCAGCCGGGTCGGGGTGGCCGGGGCCGTGCCGTTGTTCTCCGCCTCCTCCTCGCCGAGGGCCAACTGGCCGTCCTGCCGCTCCTCGCCCTTCGGGCCGCGGGGGGTGCCGGGCTGTTCCAGCGCGCCGCGGACGGCCTTGCGCAGCACCGCGAGCATCCGCGAGGAGCCCTTGATCCGGGCGACCGGAGGTTCGTCGTAGGTGGTGGCGCCCTCGACGCCCGCCGCCTCGTCGGAGAGCGAGCCGACCGCGCGGATCGCTACCTGCCCCTCCTCGCCGAGCGAGGGCAGCACGCCCTCGGTGTACGCGACCAGGAGCGGGGTCGGCGAGACGACGAGGATGCCGCCCGCGTACCGCCTGCGGTCCTGGTAGAGGAGGTACGCGGCCCGGTGCAGGGCGACGGCGGTCTTGCCGGTGCCGGGACCGCCGGAGACCTCGGTGACGGAGGCGGCGGGGGCCCGGATCACCAGGTCCTGCTCGGCCTGGATGGAGGAGACGATGTCCCGCATGGTGTGGCTGCGGGCCTGTCCGAGCGCCGCCATCAGGGCGCCGTCGCCGATGACGGGCAGCTTGTCGCCGTCGAGGTACGCGGTCAGCTCGGGACGCATCAGGTCGTCCTCCACGCCGAGGACCTTGCGGCCCTTGGAGCGGACGACCCGGCGGCGCACCACCCGGCCCGGTTCCTTCGGCGTCGACCGGTAGAACGGCGCGGCGGCGGGCGCGCGCCAGTCGATGACCAGCGGCGCGTAGTCGGCGTCGAGGACCCCGATGCGGCCGATGTGCAGGGTCTCCGCGATGTCGGCCGAGTTGTCCTCGCGCACGGCGTCGTCGGCGGGCTCGACGGAGGTGTAGGCACCGTCGGGGCCGCGTTCGCCGTCCTTGCCGAGCAGCAGGTCGATCCTCCCGAAGAGGAAGTCCTCGAACTCGCTGTTCAGCCGGTTGAGGTGGATCCCGGCCCGGAACACCTGGGCGTCGCGCTCGGCGAGCGCTCCCGGAGTGCCGACCTGACCCCGCTTGACGGCGTCATTCATGAGAAATTCCGCCTCGTGGATCTTCTCCTCAAGGCGGTGGTACACACGGTCGAGATGTTCCTGCTCGACACCGATCTCCCGGTCCCGCAACGAATCGACAGCGGCATCCTGCGCGGCCACCGAGGCCCCCTTCTGACGTGCATTGGGCAGCCGTCAACCCTATGCGAAGGGGGCCCGCCGCGCACCTGCGAGGTACGTCTGCGCACCGACCGGGTCCCGCGGCGGCGTCACCACCGCTGCCGGCGCCCTCTCCGGCACCGGCCGGAGGTCTCATGGCGCCGTCGGCGCCGGTACGGTCACGGCCGCCGCCCTGCGCCGGTGCCGGGCCACCCGTTCCCGGTTCCCGCACACCTCGCTGGAGCACCAGCGGCGCCGGTGTCCGCGCGAGGTGTCCAGGTAGAGGCGGCGGCAGCTGTCGGCCTCGCAGCGGCGCAGCCCGGCCCGTGCCACGGGGTCGGTGAGCAGTTCCACGGCGTCGCGGGCGACGGCGGCCAGGAGGGCCCCGCACTCGGGGTCGGCGCTCAGCGTCCGCACCAGCGCGCCGCTCCTGCCGCGCACGGCCCGCAGCCCCGGCGGCGCCCCGGCGGCCAGCGCGTTGACCCGTTCCAGCGCGGCGTCGGCCCTGCGCCCGCCGAGTTCGGCGCTCAGCAGCCGGTCCACCCCCGTGCGCAGCTGCCGGAAACGCACCACCCAGCTGTCGTCCACGGCGTCGAGCCGGGTGCCGCCCGGTACGACTCCGGCGGCGACCAGCCAGTCCGCGAGCCGCTCGGCGCCGTCGAGCAGTTCGCAGGCGCCGGAGGTACCGGCCCCCGTCGCCACCAGATCGAGGCAGGGCCGACCCGAGTCGAACCGCCAGTCGCGCGAACTCCTACCTGCCGCCATGCGCATGTCACCGCCTCGGGGTCTCCGATGGGCCTTTCCCAGAGTGCCCCTCGGGGCGCCCGCCCGGAACCCCTGCCGCCGTACGGTTCCTCGCGCGAACCCCCGGCGGTGTCCGGGCACGGGGCCGTACGGTGTCCGGATGAACGACGCTCTCGCCACCGCCACCCTCACGACCGGCCCGTTCCTGCTCAGGCCCTGGCTCGCCGAGGACGTCCCGGCACTGGTCGAGGCGTACCGCGATCCCGACATGCGCACCGCGCTGCGGAGCCAGATCACTGACGAGGCGGAGGCGTGGCGGTGGCTGCGGGTGCGGCAGGAGGGCCGGGAGTCCCGCAGTTACTTCGGCTTCGCGGTGGTGGACCGCGAACGCGGGGACGAACTGGTCGGCAACGTGGCGCTCACGGCCCCCGCGCCGGGCTCCGGCAACGCGGAGGTCGGCTACTGGACGATGCCCCCGGCCCGCGGGCGCGGCATCGCCCCGCGGGCGCTCGGGGCACTCACCGACTGGGCCTTCGAGGCGTTCGCCGAGGACGAGCTGACGCGGCTCGACCTGCTGCACCAGCTGGACAACGAGGCGTCCTGCCGGGTCGCGGAGAAGAGCGGGTACGGCCTCGCGGGGATCCTCCCGGCACGACCGCCGTGGCCGCTGGACGGGCACCTGCACACCCGGCTGCGGAACGGCGCGGCGGCCGGCTCCGACCGCTGAGGGCACCCGCGCCGGTCCCGGGGCATCCGCGCCGGTCCCGGGGCATCCGCGCCGCGCACTGGTCCGCCCCGCGCCGCGCGCCGATCCGACGGGGCGCCCCGCGCCGGCCGTCGGTCAGCCCTCGGCGGCCGTCGGCAGGTCCTTCGGCGGGCCGTCGTGCAGGATGCGCTGGAAGAGCCGGTGGTCGCGCCACCGCCCGTTGATGTACAGGAACTGCGGGGCCGTGCCGTACTCCTCGAAGCCGCACTTGGCGAGCACCCGCTGCGACGCGGCGTTCTCGATCACCGTTCCCGCCTCGATCCGGTGCAGGCCCAGCCCGTCCCGGGCCATCTCGCAGATCAGCCGCACGGCGGCCGTGGCCAGGCCCCGGCCCGCGTACTCGACGTCGACCCAGTAGCCGAGGGTGCCGCTGCGGAGGGGGCCGAGCACGATGCCGGAGAGGTTGAACCCGCCCACCGCGCGGTCCTCCTCGTCGGCGAGCACCCACGGCGCCGCCCGGCCGGCGTCCCGGTCCCCGAACAGCGCGACCAGCCGTTCCCGCTGACCCTCCTCGGTGTAGAAGGCGTCGGGCCGGATGGGCTCCCAGGGCTGCATGTACGCGCGGCTGCGGGCCAGCGAGACGGCGAGGGAGGCCGCGTCGGACGGAACGGTGGGGCGGAGCCGTATCTCCGCGTCGAGTCGGTGGGTGTCAGGAATCATCCCCGCACGCTATCCCGACACGCCCCCGCCCGCTCCGGTTCCCGCCCCGGCCGCGTGCCCTCCCCGCTCCGGCCGTTTCCGCCCCGGCTACTTCCGCTCCGCCAGGGCCGCCAGCCGGTCGAAGGTGCGGGTCAGCTCCGCGCGTCTGTCCTCCTTGTGCTCCGGATCGGGTTCCAGCCCGTCGATGGTCCGCTCCCACACGTCCATGAACGTCTTCCGCCAGCCCGCGACCACCGCCGCGTCCGGCACCACCGAGCCGACGTACCCCTGCTCGGCGATCAGGCACAGCAGCTCGATGTCGCACGGCACCGCGACGCCGTCGTAGTCGTCGGGCTCCAGGGCGACCGGGTCGCCGGACATCGCCTCCCCGATCCGCGAGACGAGCCGCCCGGTGACGTCCGACAGATGGTCGGCCGCCGCGTCGCTGTCGAAGTTGCCCGCGCCCCAGGTACCCACAAGACCTCCCGTGTCGTCGTCCCCGTCCCTTCCCGTTCTAACAGGCGGGTCCGACAACGGGTGTTCCGGCGGATGTTCTAACCGGCGGAGGCACCTCCCGCCCCGTTCCCCGGTCCGCCCTCCCGCGTGTCCGGCGCCAGTCGGTAGCCGCGCTTGACGACCGTCCGGATGAGGTGGGGCACGCCCAGTGCCGTGCGCAGCCGCGCCACGGCCGTCTCCACCGCGTGCTCGTCCGTGCTGCCGCCGGGCAGGGCGCGCAGCAGGTCGGCGCGGGACACCACCCAGCCGGGGCGACGGGCCAGGGCGTGCAGCAGCGCCATCCCGGCGGGCGGCACCGGGCGCGGCACGCCGTCCACGAGCACCGCGTGGCCCCGGACCTCGACCCGGTGCCCGGCCACCGTCGACGCGTGCGCCTTGGCGGGCAGTTCACGGCACAGCAGCTGGACGAGCGGGGCGAGCCGGAACCGTTCGGGCCGGACGGTGCCGATGCCGCGCTCCTCCAACGGCAGGGCGGTGACGGGGCCGACGCAGGCCACGAGGACGTCGTCCCGCAGCGCGCCCAGGAGTTCGGGGAGCAGTCCGCGCCTCTCGGCCCGGCGCAGCAGCGAGGCGGCGGCCGGGGCGCTGGTGAAGGTGACGGCGTCCAGGCCCCGGGCCAGGGTGGTGTCGATCAGCCGGTCGAGCGGGGCCAGGTCCTCGGGGTCCTCCCAGCGGTAGACGGGCACGGCGACCACCTCGGCGCCCGCCCCGCGCAGCGCCTCGACGAAGCCGGGGGCGGGTTCGCCGTGCAGCTGGACGGCGATGCGGCGGCCCACCACGCCCTCGCCCAGGAGCCGGTCCAGCACCCCGGCCAGGGACTCGGATGCGGGGGACCACGTCTCGGTCAGCCCGGCGGCCCGGACGGCGCCCTTGGCCTTGGGGCCGCGGGCCAGCAGCTCGACGCCGCGCAGCACCTCGGTCAGCCGGTCGCCGAGCCCCCAGCCCCCGGCGGCCTCGATCCAGCCCCGGAAGCCGACCGCGGTGGTGGCGACGACCGCGTCGGGCGCGGATTCGAGGACCGCCCGGGTGGCCGCGAGGAGTTCGGTGTCGTCGGCGAGCGGCACGGTCCGCAGGGCGGGCGCGTGCAGCACCCTGGCGCCCCGCCGTTCCAGCAGCGCGCCGAACTCCTCCGCGCGCCGGGCGGCGGTGACCCCCACGGTGAAGCCCACGAGGGGCTCGTACCGCTCGTTCCCGCCCCGCTCGTCCTCGTACCGCTCGTTCCCGTACCGCTCGTCCTCGTGCATGTGGTCTTCCCGGCTCTCGTCCCGCTGCTGCCCGATGATGCCGATCCGCGAGCCTGCCAACGGCGCGTGACGGATCTGGTTCACCCGTATTTCCCGCCGGTTACGTCGCATGACACCGACCGGTCACGATCGCCTCCGGCACACCGGGCGTGCCGGGCGCCGCCCGACGGTACCGGGCGCGCCGAACGTATACCGGCGCACGCCCCGCCCGCCGCCCCGCCGCCGGGCCGGGTGGGCAAATCAGTCGGCCCCCGCCATGAGGAGCGCGTCGGTCCCCGGGAGCCAGCTCCCGTCCGGCCGGACCAGCCAGCCCTCCTCGGCCCCCAGCCGGGCCGCCGCCTCGCGCAGCGCGTCGAGGCCGGGATGGCCGAGCCCCTTGCGCCAGACCAGCAGCAGCGGCGAGAGCGGTACCGGCCGGACCAGCGGGCGCACCACGGTGCCGGGCATCGGGGGGAAGTCGACGACGGCCAGCACCGGGTTCCGGGACTTGGCCATGATCCGCTGGAACTCGGCGACGCCCACGGCGAGCGGGGCGGGGGGCGCCAGTTCGATGCCCCACCGGGCGAAGAGCATCCGGGCGAGGTCCGTCCACTCCTCGGTGCGCGGGTTGCCGGCGCCCGCGTACACCGTCTCCCCGGCCAGTTCGCCCGGCTCCACCGCCTCCCGCCCGGCGAGGGGGTGGTCGACGGGGAGCATGACGGCCATCGGCTCGTACCGCACCGGCTGCGTCCCGAGCCGGGCCAGCACCGCGGGGGCGAGCCCGGCGGCGCGGCCGAAGGAGACGTCGAGCCGCCCGGCGAGGATCTCGCCCGCCGCCCAGGTCAGCCCGCTCTCGAAGCGCGCCATCAGCTCGCACGCCGGGGCCAGCTCCCGGGCGCGGGCGAGCACCCGGGCGGCCGTCATGCCGTCGGTGTTGAGGTCCACGAGGAGCGGTCTGGCGGCCGGGTCGGCGAAGGCCGCCGTGAGATCGGCGTGGGCGTCCAGCACCCGTCGCGCGTGCGGCAGGAGCCGCTCGCCGTCGGCGGAGAGGGCGACCTGCCGGGTGGTCCGCACGAACAGCTCCGCGCCCAGTTCGCGCTCCAGCCGGCGGATGTCCCGGCTCAGCGCCTGCTGGGCGACGTAGAGCCGGGCGGCGGCCCGGGTGAAGTGCAGTTCCTCGGCGACCGCGACGAACGCGCGGAGCAGCCGGGGGTCGGTGTGCGCGTCGTGCGTCCGGGAGCCCGGACCGGCGGAGGAGGTCACACCAGAATTTACAACACAGGTGCGTCAATCGGCCCGGAGAAGGTGTTGGACCCCGATGCCCGCCCGCCCCGAGGCTTGTTCCATGCCGTACGAGAGAACTCCCGCCCCCGATCCTGTGCTCGCCCTCTCCGGCGATCTGCTGGTCATCGCCCCGCGCGCCGCCGCCCCCGCCCGGCGGGCCTCCGGCAACCCGTACCGCAGGCTGCTCGCCACCCCGGGCGCCCGCGCCTTCACCGCGGGCAACCTCATCGCCCGGCTGCCCATGGGGATGTTCAGCGTCAGCGCGGTCATCATGATCGCCGGTTCGCGGGGCTCGTACGCCCTGGCCAGTGCCGTCACCGCGACCGGTCTCGCCGCCACGGCGGTGGTCGCCCCGTGGACGGCCCGGCTCGTCGACCGGTACGGGCAGGCCCGGGTCGCGGTGCCCGCCACCGCGATCGCCGCGCTCGGCTCGCTGGCCCTGCTGCTCTGCGTGCACTACGGGGCGCCGTCCTGGACCCTCTTCGTCTCCTACGCCGCGACCGCCACCACTCCCAACACCGGCGGGATGTCCCGGGCCCGCTGGGCCCATCTGCACCGGGGCGACCCGGCCGCCCTGCACACCGCGAACTCCTTCGAGCAGGCCGTGGACGAACTCTGCTTCATGCTCGGCCCGGCCCTGGCCGCCCTGCTGTGCGCGACGCTCTTCCCGGAGGCCGGGACGCTCGTCGGGGCGATCCTGCTGATGACCGGCATCCTGTTCTTCGCCGCCCAGCGCGCCACCGAGCCGCCCGTGTCGCCCCGCACCCCGGCGGGCTCCCCGCTCCGTACCCGGGGCATGCCGGCCCTGCTCGCCGCCTTCCTCGCCACCGGCGCGGTCTTCGGCTCCATGGAGGTCGTCACGATCGCCCACGCCGGGGGCGCGATCCTCGCCCTCCAGGCGGCCGGATCGTGCGCGGCGGGCCTCCTGTACGGCTCGCTGCGCCCGGCCGCGGACATCCGGCGCCGGCTGCTGGTCTGTCTGACGGGGATGACGGCGCTGATGTCCCTGCCGCTGCTCGCCGCCTCCTCGACCCCCTCCCTGCTCGCCCTCGCGGCCGCACTGCTGCTGGCCGGCGCGGCGACGGCCCCGACCATGGTCACCGGCATGACCCTGGTGCAACGCCTCACCCCGGAGGGCCAGTTGAACGAGGGCATGACCCTGGCCGTGACCGCCCTGCTGGGCGGCATCGCAGCGGGCTCGGCGACCGGCGGCTGGCTGGTGGAACACACCGCCGGGACGACGGGCTACCTCGCCCCGATGTGCGCGGCGGCCCTGGCCCTGGCCGTCACGGCGGTGGGAGTACGAACCACTCGGACCCGGTGACGGGCCCGGCGGGACGGCCCGGAACCGAACCCGGTTTCCACGGTCCTGGCCCGAGGGGCCTGCGGGCCGGGCCCGGGTGCGCGGGAGTCAGTCCCTGGCTGGGGCGTAGTAATCACCGAGCATGTCGCTGACCCACCGGGGCTGACGTACCTCGCCCCGGGGGCCCATCTCCTCGAACCAGGGCTTCACTTCGACGACCGGGGTGCCGTCCACCGCGTCGAGATCCTCGACGTGGAGGTCCAGCCCGTCCACCCCGACCAGTCGACAGCGCGAGACACCGAGCCGGTTGACGCGGCGCATGTTGCGGTGCCCGACGAAGCCGACCTCGGGCCAGTCGGGGTTGTCCCGGGGCCGACGGGGGTGGAGAGGCAGGTCTGCGGGGTCGGTCAGGTGGAACCGGAAGACCACGTCGAGGTGGGAGAACTCCTCCAGCCCCTTCGTGGCCTCCACCGGAAAGCGGGCGTCCAGACGAATGATCGCGCGGGTGCCGCCCCAGTAGTCATCGGTCGGCTCGGTACGGCCTCCGACGACACGGCCCAGAACCTCGACCTCGAACTTCTCTGCCATCAGGTTCCTTTCGCTGTCAGGCCGTGGCGGCCAGGTAGGCCGTGGCTCGAGTGTGCACGGCGGCGACGGACCGGATGCCTCGTCGGCGCAGCGGGGAGAGAGTGGCCCGCATGTCGGAGGCAGCTTTGCGAGTGCGTGCGGACCGGACACCGTCCATGGCGTCCAGGGACGCGGACCATGTCTCGCAGGCCTCTTCGGTGCGGTGCTGGCGTGCCTGGATGTCGCCCAGGTAGCCGAGGGTCACGGCGTGGGTTCGGGTGAACTCATCCGCCTTGCGGGTGCGGACGGACCGGCGAAGTTGCTGCTCGGCACCGGCCAGATCCCCTATGTCCCGAAGCGCCAGCGCTGTTTCATGGGCCAAGGAGGCTTCCTGGAAGAAGAACACGCGGCTCGGCTCATCGTCCCCCTGCACTGCGGCAGAAAGATCGTCCTCGGCTCGGAGCAAGGCCTGCACAGCAGTCCGGTTTGCACCGGTGGAGGCGAGAGCGCGAGCATGGACGACTCCGAGGAGGGCACGCTCGCGCGGGCCGGCCTCTGTGTACCGCCTGCCGTCGACGGACGCGGCAGCAAGGTCCAGAGCCGACTTGGGGTGGCCGAGGTCGTTCGCCTGGTGCGCCATCGCTCTGATCACGTGTGCGGCCATGGAGGCGTCATCGGCCTCGGCGGCGAGTTTCACCGCCACAGTGAAGTGCCGCTGGGCAGTGGGGTGTTCGCCGTTGTCGAATGCCATCCACCCGGAGAGGTAAGCGAGTTCCGCAGCGGTGGAGAACATGCCACGCCGTACGCCGTCGTCGGCGAAGGTGCCGTTGAGGTAGCCGGCCACCTCGGTGGTGAGGTAACGAACCACGGCCGTACGGGCGTGGCCCCCGCCGTGCCGCTGGTCCATGGCGGATAACAGGGCCGCCATGTCGCGAGCGGCCCGGAGGTCGCCCAGACCGACGGAGCGCCTCGAAGCCCGTCGCCCGCTGCCCCGATCGGCCATGCGCGTCCACCAGGCATCGGCGGGCAGGACGAGGGCTGCGAGCGAATAGGCCGCGTTCCCCAGCGCCTGCCTGCGGTCCATGTCCACGGTGTCGGTCCTCCCGAGAGCGGCCAGGGCGCTCAGCGTATCCGTATGCCAATCCAGCGGATCTCGGGTGGGTTCGGGCAGCCCGATCTCTCCGAGGGCGACGACGCGTCCCAGGCGGCGCGAGAGTGCTTCGACCAAGTACCGTCCGACGCACCCGGACGGCTGCACACCGTAGCGGACCCAATGGGTCACGGTGGACTTGTTCGTCTGGATGGTTTCACCGTTCTCCGCTGCCACACGCCGCACGGCATGGGCCAACGCCTCATTGGTCATGCCCGCTTCGGCGATGGCACGGGCCAACGCCGCGTTGGGTTCACGCACAGATGCCATGACGTCCCCTCCGGACGGTAAACCGCATAAACCACTGTGAGTAGCCAACAAGGTACTCCTGGCAGTGGTTTGAGGGTTCACTGATCGCAGCCGCTCAGAGTTGGGGAAACCTGATCCGTCTCGTGCTTCCCGCCTCCTGACTGCGCGGTTCCCCTGTGTCGCTTCCGGACCTGCCGTTCCCCGGCGGGCCCTGCGGCGGCCGTCCACCACATCCGGCCACCGGAGACCTCGATGACCGATCGTCCCGAGAGCGGCTCGTCTCTCACCCAAGCCCCCGACTCGAACCTGCCCGGCAGTCATCCGTCCACCGAGCTCCTCGCCCGGGCCCAGCACGGTTGGGACGCTTTCCTCGCCCGCACCGGGCCGCTGCCGGGCGAAGGCGAAAGCTCTGAACACCTCCGGCATGACAACGAAAGCGCCGCGCTGTGAGCGCCGTCCCCGACGCGCCCCCGACCACGGCCGACATGGCCCGGGACGCGGACCTGGCACTCGTGCTCGCCCAGGGCCGACCGGTCGGACCGGCCTCCGGCGAGGTCCGCAAGCGGCTCCGCTCCCACATCGGGCTGCTCGTCGACCCGGCCGAGGAGTACGCGAAGGACCTGACCGACCCCCGGGCCCGCGACATCGCCTCCGGCACCGTGGAACACGCCCGCGGCCTGCTCCGCGATCAGGACGGCGACCCGGCCGCCATGCTCCGGCTCCTGGGCAAGGCCGTCCACCACCTGCTCCGCTACGCATCCCACGTTCAACGGCACGAACGGCGGACCTGAGCGGCACTGCAGACCGGCTCCGAGACCCCCGGGCACATCGCCCGCTGCGCCGCAGGGCACGGACGACGTGGCTCGGGTCGCTGCCCACACACAACAGCAGCGAATTCTGTCCGATCCCCCTTCTGGAAGAGGAGAAAAGCCGATGCGCAAACCGATCGCCGCCGAGGACACCCGGGGCAGGCCCGCCGAAGGCGATGAGGAGGAGGCCGCGCTGGTCGAGATCGGCGACGTCGCCGTGCTGACCGAAGGCCAGGGCGGCGGCCACAGCGAGGACAAGCGCCGCGCCTACAACTGCTGACCGGTCCCGCAGGCGTAGGGGCGGGCCGGACATGTCCGGCCCGCCCCCTGTCCCACCCACCTCTGGAGGAGATCCGTGGCCCTCGGCGGCTTCAGCACAACAGAGGACGCAAGTCCCTTGCCTCTCGGCGCAGAGCCGATCGCCCCGACGTCATCCACATGGCGACTCGGCACCACCCCCATCCGTACGCTGACCACCGGCGGAGGCACTCGTCGAGTACTGCTTCTCGGCTGGTGCGGGGCCACAGACGCGGAACTGTCCGCCCTGACCGATCGGCCCGTCCCCACCGACGTGGCATGGCGCTGGCCGGGGAACTACGCGGTCGTTGAAGAGAACGCCGACAATGTCGTACTGCACACCGACCCGGTGTCGGCCTTTCCTCTGTACTCCGTGCCCTGGCGGTCGGGCTGGGCATGGTCCACCTCCGCCCGGCTGCTCGCCGCCCTCATCGGTTCCGGCCCGGATACGCAGCGGATGGCCTGCGCAATCCTGACCCCGTCGGTTCCGGTGCTGTCCGCCGGACGCAGCTACTTCACGAATGTGGAGCAGGTGACGCCTGGCTGCCGCACAGAGCTGCCGCGCGTCGGTACCGCTCCCCACAGCATCACCCTGTGGAGGCCCGCTCCCGAGGGATCGCGACTGGCTCATCGGCGTCTGCGGCACGCCCTCTCGGAATCCGTCGCGCTGCGGGCCAAGGCCGATCCGACGCTTTCCAGCGACCTGTCCGGCGGTCTGGACTCCACCACTGTCGCCGTCCTCGCCACCGACGCCCTACCTGCCCCGCACCGGCTGAACGCCGTCACCATCCATCCCGAGGGCAACCAGGACGGAGCCGACCTCCGCCACGCCCGGCTGGCCGCTGCCGCATCCGGTGGCCGAATCGTGCACCACCTGCTCCCCCTGGGCATCCGACACCTGCCCTACACACGCATCGCCACTGTGCCGCCCACCGATGAGCCAGCCCCGTCGACCCTGACCCAGGCCAGGCTGCGGGAGCAGTTCCGATGGATGTGTGACCGTCTCGGCACACGGACTCACCTGACCGGCGACGGCGGGGACAGTGTGCTCTTCCAGCCTCCGGCGCACCTCGCCGATCTCATTCGCCACCGGCACCTGCGGCGGGCAACGAGCGAAGTGTTCGGCTGGGCGCGCTTGCGCCGCGTCTCCGTGACACCACTCCTGCGGGATGCCATCACCATGGCGCGCACACCTCGCCGCGAAGCCCTCTTTACCCTGGCCGGGCACCTGACCGGGCAAAAGGCCGACCACCGGGGCAACGTGCGCTGGTTTCCGCTGCTGCCCCTTCCCGACTGGGCCGAGCCGGATGCTGTCGGGCACGTCGTCGAGGCCGCCGGGCGAGCGGGCGAGCGCGCCGATCGGTCGGCCGGGCTCGACGCCTCCGTGCGGACCCTCACGGAGGAGATCCGGGAGGTGGCCCGTACGGCAGCAGCCGACGCGGAACTCGCGGCACGTTGCGGCATCGACCTCCACAACCCCTTTCTGGACCCCTCCGTCGTGAACGCGGTGCTCACCACCCCGCTGGAGCACCGGCCGGCCGTTCACGCGTACAAGCCGCTCCTGGTCCGTGCTGTCAGGGATCTGTTACCGCCCGAAGTGGCCGCCCGCACCACGAAAGGGGGCTTCGACACCGATCACTACGCGGGAATGCGCGCCAACCTGGACGACCTCTCGGCGCTGGCTGACGGACACCTTGCCGGGCTCGGTCTCATCGACCCCCGGCGCCTGAGAAGCCGCCTGTGCCGGGCCGCCGCAGGAATCCCCATGCCGCTCGCCGCGCTTGAGCAGGCACTGACCACCGAGGCATGGCTCGTCGCACACCACCGGGAACCCGCCCCGGCCTGGACCTCCCGGCCCGCACGGAGCGTCTCGTGACCGGCTTCTTCCCTCATGTCACCGCACCCGGCCACGTCCGTGCCGTGGACTTCGGACACGTCCTGGTCCTGATCGACTACCGCACCGGCCGCGTCCGCTGTCTGCTCCCCGAAGCCGGAGCTTGGTGGCGAGCGGCAGCCATCACCGGACGTCTGGATCAGGTACCGCCCGCTGCCGCACGTCATCTCCTTGCCGCTGGACTCCTGGTTCCCACACCGATGGCAGAACCGTGGAATCCCCCCGTGGACGCGCCTGCCCCCGAAGCGAGCTGGGGCAGTACCGAGCACCCCGCCGGACTCGTCCGCCCACCCCATGGCCCTTCCTTCGCCGCCTCATGGGCCCTGGCAGCGGTGTTCGCCGTCAAACGGGCGGGCCCGACGCCGACCACCATGCACCGCCTCACCACTGCCGTACGGTGCGCCGCGTCAACCTGTCGCCGCCCCGCCACCACGGTCCAGGCCGTCCGGGCCGTCGAGGCCGTGCGCCGGGCCGGATGGCGTTTCCCGGAACGTACGGCCTGTTTGGAGGAGTCCGTTGCCGCTGTCTTCCTCCTGGCCGCCCGACGGCTCGCCGTCACCTGGTGCCACGGTGTCGCCGCCGACCCGGTGCGCCTGCACGCCTGGGTACAGACTTGGGACGGGATCGCAGTCGCGGAGCCCGAATCGACACGGGCGTACACACCCGTCCTCACGATCGGAGACCCCCATCACCAGCCCTGACCCGATTCTCTGGATCGGCACCAAGACCTGCGCCCTCGGTCCCTACCGGTCCGACCTCGTGGAGACGTACTGGCGGTGGGAACAGGACCCCTCGCTCCTGGTCGGCTACGGACGGCAGGGGCCGGAGTCGCTGGAGGCCCGGACCGAGGGCATGGCCCACCAGTTGCGTGGCGAGAACATCCGGTTCACGGTCTACGACCTGACGGGCGGCAGCCCGGTGCCGGCCGGGGTGACCACGCTGCTCCCGGACCACGGTGTGCGGACGGCCGAATTCGTCATCATGATCGCCCCCGAGGCACGCGGGCGGGGTCTGGGCCGCGAGGCCACCCGACTCACGCTCGACTACGCCTTCCACGTGACGAACCTGCGCATGGTGTGGCTCAAGGTCCTCGCCCCCAACGTCGCGGGGATCAGCGCCTACACGAAGGCGGGGTTCCAGAAGGCCGGAACGCTGCGCCGGGCCGGGTACTGGCTCGGCCAGGTCTGCGACGAGATCGTCATGGACGCGGTCGCGTCGGAGTTCGGCGGCCCGTCCGCGGTGAAGAACCTGCTCACGCCGTGAGTCCGGCGGACGGCCGCCCGCCGGGCATGAAAAAGCCTCTGCCCCGCGAAGGATCTCGCGGGGCAGAGGTTCACATGGGAATTGTGGAGATGGCGGGAATCGAACCCGCGTCCAACGGTGCGGAATCAGGGCTTCTCCGTGTGCAGTTCGCTGCGATTTTCTCGGCCCCGGAGATCACGCGAACAAGTCTCCGACGGGCTCAGTCACTGTTTGATTTCCTTCCAGGCCCCGTGACCGGGTCTAGAAGTTTAGATCCCTTGATGATGCCAGGATCCGGGTCGGGATCACCCCCGGGCTGACACTTCGCAAGTCGCTACTTAGGCAGCGAGGGCGAAGGAATCGCGCTTGGTGTTGGCGATTATTGGTTGCGACATATGGTTTACGAGATCATTGCCGCTTCCTCGACACGCTTCCCCTGCTTCGACAGCCGCTGTCGAAACCGATCATCCCCATGTTGTGTTTTCAATGCGTGCACCTTCTGCGAGGTGCGATGCCATCGTACGTGACCAACGCGCGACGATGCCAGCCTATTCCCGCCGGGGCCGGCGGGAGCCGGTCGCTACGCGCTGCGCTGGCGCCTGCGCGCCGCCGAGATCGCGCGGTTGGTCTCCCTCGTGTCCTGCTTCTCGCGCAGGGTCTGCCGCTTGTCGTACTCCTTCTTGCCCTTGGCGAGCGCGATCTCGACCTTGACCCGGCTGCCCTTGAAGTACAGCGCGAGCGGCACGATCGTGTGGCCCGTCTCGCCCGCCTTCGACTCCAGCTTGTCGATCTCCGCCCGGTGCATCAGCAGCTTGCGCTTGCGCTTGGCGGAGTGGTTGGTCCAGGTCCCCTGCACGTACTCGGGGACGTGGATGTTGTGCAGCCACGCCTCGCCGCCGTCGATCTGGACGAAGCCGTCCACCAGGGAGGCCCGGCCCAGCCGCAGCGACTTGACCTCGGTGCCCATGAGCGCGAGGCCGCACTCGTAGGTGTCGAGGATGTGATAGTCGTGCCGCGCCTTCTTGTTCTGCGCGATGAGCTTGCGCCCCGTGTCCTTTTCCTTAGCCATAGTGCGGCCATTTTCGCACTACGACCCACCCCCGAGGCCACTCAATACTGTTTCGGCCCGCTGCTCGGCCCTGGAGTCGACCGTGAGGTCGGGGGTGATGCCGCGTTCCTCGACGCTGCGCCCCGCCGGGGTGCGGTAGTGGCCGACGGTCAGCTCGGCGACCGAACCGTCCGGGAGCCTGCTGGGCATCTGGACCGAGCCCTTGCCGAAGGTGCGCGAGCCGACGGTGACGGCGCGGCCCCGGTCCTGGAGGGCGCCGGTCAGGAGCTCGGCGGCGCTCATCGTTCCGCCGTCGACCAGGACGACGAGGGGCCGGTCCGTGTCGCCGCCGGGCTGCGCGTAGAGGGCGCGCTGCTCGCCGCGCACGTCGTACGTGGCGACCAGGCCGCCGTCCAGGAAGGCCGAGGCCGCGGTGACGGCCTCGGTGACCAGTCCGCCGGAGTTGCCGCGCAGGTCGAGGAGGACCCCGGCGCCCGTGGGGGCGTCCTGGACCGCGTCGCGGACCTTGGTGCCCGAGCCCCTGGTGAACGAGTCGACCTCGATCATCACGGCCGATGAGGGGCCGGAGCGCTCCGGCCCCATCCGTCGCACGGTGACGGGCTCGGTGCTGAGCCTGGCCCTGCGCAGCGTCTCGGTCCGCAGGGCGGTGCCGCGTCCGACCCCCAGGACGACGGTGCTGCCCTCGGAGGCCTCCTCGCGGTCCCCGCGCAGCAGGGCGACGACCTCGGCGACGGGGCGCCGGTCGACGCGGTGGCCGTCGATCGTGCGCAGCAGGTCGCCGGAGCGGATGCCGGCCAGGTCGGCGGGGCCGCCGGGCTGCACCCGGGCCACCTCGACCCGGCCGTCGGCGGAACGTCGCGCGGAGAGCCCGACGCCGGTGTACGCGCCGTCCAGGGCCTGCTCGAACTCCTCGTACTGCCGCTCGTCGTAGACCGCGCCCCAGCGGTCGCCGCTGCGGCTGACGACCTCCTCGGCCGCCTCCTTGCCGGACTTGCCCTCGGCCTCGGCGCGGGCCGCGGCGGCGGCCACCTCGTCGCCGTCGACGACGGAGGCGACGGAACGGGTGGCGATCTCCGAGGACTTGGGACCACCGCGCGGCAACGAGCCGGTGACCGCCCCGGTGGCCAGCACGCTCGCGAAGACCAATGTCAGAGCCGCCCCGCGGCGCACACCGCGGGGCCCGGAACACTGCTCGGGGTCGGACATGTCGCCGAGTCTAGGACAACGCCCCCTGGCCGCACGGCCCGTCGACCGTGCGGCACAGGGGGCGCATGTCACACCTTGAGGTACTTGCGGAGCGCGAAGAGCGCGGCAACGGCGGGCATCAGCAGGCCGATTGCCAGGACCAGGGGCAGCTTGGTGAACACCGCGTCCCAGCCGATGAAGTCGATCAGGTTCAGCTTGCTCTGCAGTTCCAGGCCGCCGTCGATCAGGAAGTACCGGCCGGCCAGCAGCATCACGCAGGCCAGCACGCCGCCGATGAGACCGGCGAACGCGGCCTCCATGATGAACGGCATCTGGATGTAGAAGCCGGAGGCCCCGACGAGCCGCATGATCCCGGTCTCGCGCCGTCGGCTGAACGCGGACACCCGGACGGTGTTCACGATCAGCATCAACGCGATGACGAGCATCAGCGCCATCACGAAGAGCGCGGCCACGTTCATGCCGTTCATCAGCCCGAAGAGGTTGTCCAGGATGCTTCTCTGGTCCTGGACCGACTGCACCCCGTCACGGCCGGCGAAGGCGGTGGCGACGACCTTGTACTTCTTCGGGTCGTGGAGCTTGACCCGGAACGACTCCTGCATCTGGTCCGGCGTGATGTTGCTCGCCATGGGCGAGTCGCCGAACTGGTCCTGGTAGTGCTTGTACGCCTCGTCGGCCGACTCGTAGGTGACCGTGTCGACGGCGTCCATCTTGCCGAGATCGGCCTCGATGTCCTTCTTCTGCTGAGCGGTGACGGCCCCGGACGCGCACTTGGGCGTCGAGGTCACATCGCTCTTGCTGCAGAGGAAGATCGAGACGTTGACCTTGTCGTACCAGTAGTCCTTCATCGTGCTGACCTGCTCGCGCATGAGCAGCGCGCCGCCGAACAGGGCGAGCGAGAGGGCGACGGAGACGACGACGGCGAAGGTCATCGTGAGGTTGCGACGGAGGCCGACGCCGATCTCCGACAGGACGAACTGGGCGCGCATGGCGTCCTTTCAGTGCTCGGTGCTCAGTGCTGGTAGCCGTAGACGCCGCGCGCCTGGTCGCGTACGAGACGGCCCTTCTCCAGCTCGATGACGCGCTTGCGCATCTGGTCGACGATGTTCTGGTCGTGGGTCGCCATGATCACGGTGGTGCCGGTCCGGTTGATCCGGTCCAGCAGCTTCATGATGCCGACGGAGGTCTGCGGGTCGAGGTTGCCGGTCGGCTCGTCCGCGATCAGCAGCATGGGGCGGTTCACGAACGCCCGCGCGATCGCCACGCGCTGCTGCTCACCACCGGAGAGCTCGCCGGGCATCCGGTCCTCCTTGCCACCGAGGCCGACCAGGTCGAGGACCTGGGGCACGGCCTTGCGGATCTCGCCGCGCGGCTTGCCGATGACCTCCTGCGCGAACGCCACGTTCTCCGCGACGGTCTTGTTGGGCAGGAGCCTGAAGTCCTGGAACACGGTGCCCAGCTGGCGGCGCATGTGCGGCACCTTCCAGTTGGACAGGCGCGAGAGGTCCTTGCCCAGGACGTGGACCGCACCCTGACTGGCGCGTTCCTCACGGAGGATGAGCCGCATGAAGGTGGACTTGCCGGAGCCGGACGAGCCCACCAGGAAGACGAACTCGCCCTTCTCGATATCGAGGGACACATCCCGTAGAGCGGGGCGGCTCTGCTTCGGGTAGGTCTTGGAGACGTTGTCGAATCGGATCACGGATGCACCACGGTCGGCCGGGAGTAGGTGTGCGTGACCATACGCGAACCGGGCCGAGGCATGCAGGCGAGCGTCCGAGGATGGGCGTTTTATGCCGGATCCGTACCGGCTGTGATCGGCGCCGAAAGCACTACGGAACGGGCGATGTCCGGCGGGCCGCGCCGAAATCCGCGTGAGCTGGCACAGTGGTAGAGGGAACGGTTGCGTTTCCGTGAGCGTTGTGCGGAGAGAAGGCGTATGCGGCTCCGCCGCGCGGGAGGAGGAAAGCGCATGACCTATGACCGACTGGTGTGCGCGAGCTGCGCGGCGCCCGTGAGCGAGGGCCGCTGCCCCGTGTGCCGGGCGAGCCGTGAGCGACTGCAGCAGGAGCACGGGCAGGGAATGTTCGCCGGGCTGAATCCGGCGATGCTGGTGGCCCTGCTGGTGGTGCTGCTCGGCGCGGTGGCGCTGCTGGCGCACCAGACGGCGTAGCGAGGCCGTACGCGCGGGCCGGACCCGCCCAGGAACGGGCGGGCGCGGCCGCGAAGGCGTGCAGGTGTACGCGGAGGGGCCCGGGAAGCCGATCGGCTTCCCGGGCCCCTCTGTGCGCTTGTCCGTACCGCTACGGGCCTCAGGCGGCCGTGCGGCCGTTCACCAGGCGCGGGAGGATGCGGAAGCCGATGCCTCCGGCGATCATCGTCGCGGCGCCGACGAGCAGGAACGTGGTCTCGGCCGCACCGGTCTCGGCGAGCTCGTCCTTGCCCTTGCCCTGCTCGACCGGCTGGTTGCCGACCGAGTCGGGGGTGGTGTTGTCCTCGCAGGTCGCGCCGTCGAGGTCGACGGTGCAGCCGTCGCCACCGGTGGTGGAGCCGGACGTGCCGCTGCCGGTGGTGCCGCCGTTGTCGCCGCCACCGTTGCTGGTGCCGCCGTTGTCGCCGCCGCCGTTGCCGCTGCCGCCGGCCTGGTTGCCACCGTTGCCGTTGCCACCGTTGTTGCCGGTGCCGCCGGCCTGGTTGCCACCGTTGCCGTTGCCGCCGGCCTGGTTGCCACCGTTGCCGTTGCCACCGGCCTGGTTGCCGCCGTTGCCGTTGCCACCGTTGTTGCCGTTGCCGCCGTCGCCACCACCGGCCGCGTCGCCACCACCAGCGGCGTCACCGCCACCAGCCGCGTCGCCACCACCGGCCGCGTCACCGCCACCAGCCGCGTCGCCACCACCGGCCGCGTCACCGCCACCAGCCGCGTCGCCACCACCAGCGGCGTCACCGCCACCAGCCGCGTCGCCACCACCAGCGGCGTCACCGCCACCAGCCGCGTCGCCACCACCGGCCGCGTCACCGCCACCAGCCGCGTCACCGCCACCGTCACCCTCGCCACAGCGCGGGTCGAGCGGGCTGCACTCGCCGTCCTCGCCGTCGCCGCCGTTGACCTCGGCCTGGACCGACAGACCGGCGACGTCGACATCGACGCCGACGGCCGAAGCCACACCGGCAGCGGTGAGCGAGGCACCTGCGGCGATCACCGCACCTGCGGCTATCCGCGCGACGCGTACACGCGTCTTCTTCGTCATGTGCTGCTACCCCCAGTAGCTGTTCTCGTCAGTGGAGCAGCCATATGCGGGGCGATGGCCCGGCGGGGTTTGCTCCGAACGCCGGCCCACGTAGCGCCGTGGCCAAGCCGCCCGCCCCCGTTCACACCCGTCCCAGACATACGCATGCTGCCCTAGCACCCTGTCCAGAGTTAAGGACTACGTCAAGGCCGTTCCATGCAATCTGGACCGTTTTGCCCGTAGTTGAGCCTCATTCAGCATCACGACTGTGACGCACCCGCCACGGCGCCGCCGCGACCGGAACCCCAACTCCCGTCCGGGAGCGGCCCCGAGTCCGACCCGACGGAAACGGCGGTGCCGGAACCCCGTGGGGATTCCGGCACCGCCGTGAACCGTTCGTACGCGGGCCTCCGGGGCCCGTCCGGCTACTTCTCGCGCTGCTTGCGCCAGCGGATGCCCGCTTCGAGGAAGCCGTCGATCTCGCCGTTGAAGACCGCCTCGGGGTTGCCCATCTCGAACTCCGTACGCAGGTCCTTGACCATCTGGTACGGGTGCAGGACGTACGACCGCATCTGGTTGCCCCAGGAGTTGCCGCCGTCGCCCTTGAGGGCGTCCATCTTGGCCTGCTCCTCCTGGCGGCGGCGCTCCAGGAGCTTCGCCTGGAGGACGTTCATCGCGGACGCCTTGTTCTGGATCTGCGAGCGCTCGTTCTGGCAGGAGACGACGATGCCGGTCGGGAGGTGGGTCAGGCGGACCGCGGAGTCCGTGGTGTTGACGCCCTGGCCGCCGGGGCCCGAGGAGCGGTACACGTCCACGCGCAGCTCGGACTCGTCGATCTCGATGTGGTCGGTCTGCTCGACCACCGGCAGCACCTCGACGCCCGCGAAGGACGTCTGGCGGCGGCCCTGGTTGTCGAAGGGCGAGATCCGGACGAGCCGGTGCGTGCCCTGCTCGACGGAGAGCGTGCCGTAGGCGTACGGGGCCTGGACGGCGAAGGTGGTCGACTTGATGCCGGCCTCCTCCGCGTACGACGTCTCGTAGACCTCGGTCTTGTAGCCGCGCTGCTCGGCCCAGCGCAGGTACATGCGCTGGAGCTTCTCGGCGAAGTCGGCGGCGTCCACGCCACCGGCCTCGGCCCTGATGTTGACCAGGGCCTCGCGCGCGTCGTACTCGCCGGACAGGAGGGTGCGGACCTCCATCTCGTCCAGCGCCTTGCGGACGGACTCCAGCTCCGACTCGGCCTCGGACAGGGCGTCGGCGTCGCCCTCGTCCTGCGCGAGCTCGAAGAGGACTTCGAGATCGTCGATCCGGCCACGGAGCGCCTCGGCCTTGCGGACCTCGGCCTGGAGGTGCGAAAGCTTGCTGGTGATCTTCTGTGCCGCCTCCGGGTCGTCCCAGAGGGAGGGCGCTGCCGCCTGCTCCTCGAGCGCGGCGACGTCCGCCCTCAGCGCATCCAGGTCAAGGACGGCCTCGATCGACGCCATGGTCGAGGAGAGGGACTTCAGCTCTTCGGAAATATCGACGACTGCCACGGGTCCAGCGTAACGGCTGTCGGCGCGGACGTTCCTCGGACCGCATGATCACCGCCCCGCGGACGGGTCCGCGGGCCCTCGCGGACCGTGCGCCGCCGGGGCTCCGGAGCCGGGACCGGAGAGGCCTCCGGGGCTCCGGGGCCGGGTCAGGGGGCGGCCGGGGCCGAGTTCTCCGTCTCCTGCGGGGGCGCGCCCCCGTCGTCGCCGCCCAGGGCCAGCCAGCCGCCCACCGCCGCCACCAGCACCAGCGCCGCGGCGGCCAGGGTCAGCCGGCGCTTGCGGACGGCCGCGGACCGGTTGCGGGCCGAGCCGGGGCGGGGCGTGCCGGGGGAACGGGGGGCGCGGGCCGTGCCGCGGGGGCCTCCGGAGAGTTCGTCGGGGCCCGGGACCCGCATGCTGGTGTGGGTGTCGCGGTTGGAGTCGGCGGAGGAGCCGGGGACCAGCGGGACCGCGCCGCGGCGGCGGGGTTCCTCGGGGGCGGGGGTGTACTGCTGCCCGTCGTAGGCCCGGGGTTCCGGTTCCTCGGCGTCCGGTTCGTCGACGTCGAGCGGCGGGATGCCGGCCAGCTGCGGGAGCTGCTCGCGCAGCCGGGCGGCGAGTTCGGAGGCGCGCAGCCGGGAGGCCGGGGCCTTGGCCAGGCACTGGACCAGGAGCTGCCAGAGCTCCTCGGGGATGCCGGGGAGGGGGACGACCGTCTCGGTGACGTGCCGGCGCAGGACCGCGCCGGGGTGTCCGCCGCCGAAGGGCGTGAAGCCGGCGAGGAGTTCGTACAGGACGGTCGCGAGGGCGTAGATGTCGACTGCGGCGCGGGGCGGAAGGCCCTCGACTATCTCGGGGGCGAGGTAGTCCGGCGTGCCGATGATCTTGGTGGCCTTGGTGCGGCGCGGGGTGTCGATCAGCTTGGCCACGCCGAAGTCGGTGAGCAGCGCCGGGTGCGAACCGCCGGGGCCGAGCGGGCCCTCCATGTCGAGCAGGATGTTCTCCGGCTTGACGTCCCGGTGGACGATGCCCGCGGCGTGCGCGGCGGCGAGGCCGTCGGCGACGTCCGCGATGATCGCCACGGCCGCCTCGGGGGCGAGCCGACGTTCGCGGTCCAACCGGGTGCGCAGGTCGGTGCCGCGCACGAGGTCCATGACCAGGGCCAGGTCGTTGCCGTCCACCACGAGGTCGCGGACGGCGACGACGTGCGGGTGGTCCAGCCCGAGCAGGGCGGTGCGCTCCTGGACGAAGCGGCCCACGAGTTCCTGGTCGGACGCGAGGTCCTCGCGGAGCAGCTTGATGGCCACCGGGCCCTCGGGCCCCTCGCCGAGCCACACCGTGCCGGCGCTGCCGCGCCCCAGGATCTGGTGGGCGGTGTACCGGCTGCCGATATTCCGTGCCAAGACTGCTCCCTCAGCGGCTGGCGATGGACCGTCACTCATGACCCCCGGTCGACAAAGTTACGCGTCGATCGGGGTGTTGGGTGCCCGGGTTGGCGCCAAGCCTCACTTCTGCGGGCGATATGCGTGGAAACCGGCCCGCAGAAGTCGATATAGCTACAGATTCATTGGTGCGCCGACGGCTCAGGGGGTGCCGGTGCCGCTGTCGCCGCCGCCCAGCTCCGAGATCCAGTCGGTGACGGTGGAGACCGCGTCGGTGATCGCCTTCCAGTAGCTCTTGCCCTGGCCGATCCAGTCCTGCAGCGGGGTCAGCTCCCAGATCAGCCAGCCCGCGACGAAGAGCAGGATCAGGGTGAACAGGCAGCCCTTGAGGCAGCCGAGGCCGGGGATCCGCATCGGGTTGGCGCTGCGCTGCCGCGGCTCGCGGGGCGGCCGGGGGGCCGGCTGCTGGGGCTGGGGCTGCGGCTGCTGCGGGGGCGCGTACTGCTGCGGGGGCTGGGGCTGCGGCTGATACTGCTGCTGCCGCTGCGGCTGGTACTGCTGCGGCTGCTGGTATTGCTGGTGCTGCGGCGGCGGTTGCGGCTGCCGGCGCTGCTGCTGGGGCTGTCGTTGCTGCTGGGGCTGGGGCTGCCGCTGGGGGCGGCGGCGCAGCGGGTCCTCGCTCGGGTCGAGGTACTGGACCTGGGTCTGCTCGTTGCGGTCGCGGGCCGCCCGGAGCTGGGACTGCCAGGGGTGCGGGTCCTCGGGCTGCGGCGGGCCGTCCGGGCGGGGCGGCACCGGCGGCAGGACCGAGGTCGGGTCGGCGTGCCCGCCGCCCTGGCCGGAGGTCTGCGGCAGGACGCTGGTGGCGGCGGCGGGGTCGTACGAGCCCGCGTTGCTCGGCAGCACCTGCGTGGGGTCCGCGGCGTCGGGGGCGTCCGGGACGGGCGCGGGTGCCGGGTCGGGGGCGAGGAGGGCGCCCACGCCGTCGGCCGCCGCGATCTGGGCGGAACTGGCGTGCACGCCGATGCCCTCGGCGACGACGCGCAGGCCGCGGGCCAGGTTCTCGGCGCTGGGACGGCGCTCGGGCTCCTTGCTCAGGCAGCGCTCTATCACCGTCCACAGGGGCTGCGGGACGGTGCTGGGGCGGCGGGGCTCCTCGCTGAGGTGCCGGTGCAGCACTTCGAGGGCGGTGCCGCCGGCGAACGGCGGACGGCCGGTGACCAGCTCGTACAGCAGGATGCCCGCGCCGTAGATGTCGACGGCGGAGGTCTGCGGGCGGCCCTCGGCGGACTCGGGCGCCACGTAGGCGGGCGTGCCGACGAACTCGTGGGTCCGGGTGAGGCCCGGGGAGTCGGCCAGGCGGGCGATGCCGAAGTCGGTGAGCATCGGGCGCATCCCGCCGTCGCTCTCGTCCAGCAGGACGTTGGCGGGCTTCAGGTCGCGGTGGACCACGCCGTCCGCGTGGCTGGCGGCGAGGGCGTCCGCGATCTGCGCGGTGAGCAGCGCGGCGGCGACCGGGGTGAGCGGGCCGTTCTCGCGGAGGTAGCGGTGCAGGTCGGGACCGTCGATCAGGTCCATGACGAGGGCGAGGAGGTCGCCCTCGACGACCAGGTCGCGGGTGCGCACGATGTTCTCGTGGGTGAGCCGGAGCAGCACGGAGCGCTCGCGCAGGAACCGCATCACGACGTCGGCGTCGTTGGCGAGTTCCTCCTTCAGGACCTTGATCGCGACGGTCTCGCCGGGCTGACCGGCGACGGCCGCCTCGGCGCCCGCGGTCTCCCGCTGGCGGGCACGCCAGACGGTGCCCGTGGCGCCGCGTCCCAGCGGCTCCTCCAGGAGGTACTTGCTGCCTACCGGCCGCACGTCATGCGCTCCCTGCAGATTCGTGGTGCTTGCGGTGTCCCCGGTTCCGCCCGGGAGTTCCGGCCCACTCTAGTGGGGTGACCGGCGGGGCCAGGAAGGTCCGTCCGGTTGCTGTCGTCGTCCTGTCCGGTGTTGGCCGGATGCCGCCCCGAGGAGACACCGGCCGGTTTCGGAACAAGACGCGCGCTCCGGGCGAATGGTTGCCGCACACGCGTGCGACGAATCGCCCCGGACGTTCTTCCGGAACGGTTCCGTCCTGGTGGCCGGGGCACCGAGCGGGCACTTCCGGGGTGCCAAGCGGGCACTTATGGGCGCACAGCCGACGTTTCAAGATCATTTTGTGGTGACCCCCGGGCGTGTTGTCGGTGGCAGGTGCGAGGATGCCTCCAGCACGGAACTGTGGGGACGGGAGTCCCGCGGCACGTGACGAACCTGTACGGACGACGCGTCCGTGTCGGGTGGGGGGAATCACAGGGCGTTTCCCCTGCCCGGCGCCCCGCGCAGAAGGGACCGCTGACGGCGATGCAGATCCGGCTGACCGTCCTCGCGCCGCGCAGCGGCCAGACCCCGGCGCGCGCGTGCGACGTGCTGGTCACCGCCCCGCCCGGGACGGCGCTGGCCACCGTGGCGTCCAACCTGGCCGCGGCCGTCCTCGGCCCCGACGGCTCGCTCGGCGGCGGCGCGGTGGTGCTGTTCGCGGGGCGCGAGCGGCTCGACGCGCAGCGGTGCGCGCTGGGCGAACCCCCGCTGGTGGACGGTGCGGTGCTCTCGCTCCAGGTCCCGGGCGAGGACGAGGCGGTGGACGACGCCGTCCCGGCCCGGCTGCACGTGGTCGCGGGGCCCGACGCGGGCGGGGTCCACCTGTTGCACGGCGGCCGGATCCGGA
Organism: Streptomyces sp. NPDC006435; assembly: GCF_040612315.1. Taxonomy (NCBI): domain Bacteria; kingdom Bacillati; phylum Actinomycetota; class Actinomycetes; order Kitasatosporales; family Streptomycetaceae; genus Streptomyces; species Streptomyces sp. NPDC006435. The sequence goes on along the minus strand of NZ_JBEXPY010000008.1, from coordinate 55,805 downwards.
TCGGCCGCTCCGTCGACGCGGACGTGCCGCTCGACGACCCCGACGTGTCCCGGCTGCACTGCGCGGTGACGGTCTCCGCCGACGGCCGGGTCTCGGTGGCGGACCTCGGTTCCACCAACGGCACCCTGCTCGACGGCGCGGAGGTCCGCGACCGCCCGGTCCGGCTGAAGCCCGGCGCGCTGCTGCGGCTCGGCGAGTCCACGCTCCGGCTGGCCCCCGGCGCGCCCGGCCCGGCGCTGCCCACGGCGCCGGACGGCGAGGGGCACCTGCGGGTCTCCGGCACGGCGGCCGGCACCGGGTCCGACGGCGGGCACGGCGCGGACCACGACTACGCCCCGGCCGCACCCGGCGCCCCCGCGCCCCACGAGGAGCACGGCCGCGGGGGCGACGGGGACGGCCCGCACCGGTCCGCCGCGCCTCCCGGCCACCTCCCCGGCGGGGAGACGAACGGCGGGACGGCCCGGCGGGGCGGGATAGGCGCCTGGGCCCGACGCCTCGCGGGCAACCGGGGCGAGCCCGTGCACGAGGCGGCGCCCGACGGGTCCGGTGCCGCCGGACCGGCCTCCCCCGACCCGGCGTCGACGGCGCCGGGGACCGACGGACAGAGCACCTGGCCCGACCCCGCGGCCGTGCTGCTGACCGCGCTCGGCCCCGGCCCCCGGCTGTGGGAGCGCGGCACCGACCACCCCGAGGCGCTGGTGGTGCGGCTGGGGACGACGGACCGGGCCGAGCTGCCCGCCGTGCCGGTCACGGTGGGGCTGCGGGAGGCGGGCTCGCTCGGGCTCGCGGGGCCGCGGACCCGGCTGGCCGGCCTCGCCCGTTCGGCGGTGGCGCAGCTCGCCGCGCTGCACTCCCCCGCCGACCTGGAGATCGTGCTGATCAGCACCGACCGCGCCCGTGGCGCGGAGGAGCGCAGGCGCGAGTGGGCCTGGCTCGGCTGGCTGCCCCATCTGCGGCCGATGCACGGCCAGGACTGCCGGCTGCTCCTCGCGTACGACCGCGAGCAGGCCACCGCCCGTACGACGGAGCTGGTGCGCCGGCTGGACGACGGGCCGCTCGGGCCCGGCTGGGCGAGCCTGGACCGGGGCACGGTCGCCGAGGCCGCCGAGCGGTACACCGGGCCGTACACGGTGGTGATCGTCGACGGCGACCCCGGCTCGGCGGTGCTGCGCGAGAACACCGCCCGGCTGGCCGCCGCCGGGGCCGCGGCGGGCATCCATCTGATCTGCCTGGCCGAGACCCCCTCGGCCACGCCCACCTCGCCGGTCGCGGCGACGTACGAGGCCGCCTGCCACGCCTCGATCGCGTTCCGCGAGTGCGGGGCCGTGGCGATGCTCAGCGGCGACGTGGCGACGGCCCTGCGGCTGCTGCGGACGGCGGACGGCCGGGCCGCGGGCCGGGGCACGGTCGCCGCGCTGGACGCGGTGTCGGCGCACTGGGCCGAGCGGTTCGGCCGGGCGCTGGCCCCGCTGCGCGCGGAGGGTTCGGCGACGGCCCACGGCCGGCCGTCGGCGGCGCTGCCGACGACCGCCCGTCTGCTGGACGAGCTGGGCCTGGCCCGCGCCACCCCGGCCTCCCTGATGGCCCGCTGGGCCTCCACCGCCGACGACCAGCCCGGTGCCGCGGGCCGCCGGCCGGGCGGCCCCGCGGGCGGTGAGGCGGACGTCCGCGGTTCGGGCCGTACGGCGTACCCGCGCGTGGGCGCCCAGCGCACGGGCGGGGCGCCGGGGTCCGACGGCCACGTCCCGGGCCGCACCCCGTACCCCGGCAGTGAGAACGCCACCCACATCGGCACCCCGGGCCACGCCCTGGCGCCGGACGACGCCACCCCCTTCCCCGGCTCCGGGCGCACCCCGTACCCGGGCAGCGCGACGCATCACGTCCCCGTCCCCGACGACGACGCCCCCGGTTCGGGCCGCACCCCGTACCCGGGCGGCTCCGCGCCGCGCATAGGGAGTCAGCGGCAGGGCTCCCCCGCCTCCCGGACGGTGCCCGGAACCGGCTCCTGGGCCGGTGGCGGTGGCGCGCGGGGCGACGACGCCGACGAGGCCCGGGGAACCGGCCCCCGTGCCGCCGGGCCCGGCTCGAACCGGGTCAGCGGGCCGCGCGGCGGCGATGCGCCCCGGATCGTCGCACGGGGTGCAGGAACCGGAAGTGCAGGAACCGGAAGCACCGCCACCGCCCGGATCGCCGTCGAGGCGGACACGGACGGCGCCGCGGCCGCCGGCGCTCCCGCCCCCGCGGCGGACGGCGCCGCCGTACCCGCGACCGTCGGGCGGCCCGTGGTGGTGCTCGGGGCCGGGCCCCGGGGTCCGGTCAGCGTGGACCTGGCGCAGGAGGGCCCCCACCTGCTCATCGAGGGTCCGGCCGGCAGCGGGCGCACGGAGCTGCTGCGGGCCGTCGCCGCCTCGCTGGCCGCCGCCGCCCGGCCCGATCTGCTGGGCGTCCTGCTGGTCGACGGGGCCGGTGGCGAGCGGGGCGAGAGCCTGAGCCCGTGCACCGAGCTCCCCCACGCCTTCATGCACCTGGTGGCCAACGACCCGGTGCGGATGCGGGAGTTCGCCCAGGCGCTGGGCGGTGAGCTGAAGCGGCGCGCAGAGCTGCTGGGGCCGTACGACTTCACCGAGTGGCACCGGCGGCACGAGGCGTCGGAACACCTGGTCGGGCAGCGTCCGCCGACCGCCGCCGAGCAGCGCGGCGACCTGGAGTCCCCGATGAGCGGGACGCTCCGGCTGCGCCCCGCCGCCCGGCCCGCCGCCCGGCCCGGGCCTCCTCCGCTGCCCCGGCTCGTGGTCCTGGTCGACGACTTCGACGCGCTGGTCGCCCCCGCGCTCGGCAGTCCCGGGCGGCCCGCCGCGGGGTCGGTCGTGCGGGCCCTGGAGGCCGTGGCCCGGGAGGGCGGCCGGCTCGGCGTCCACCTGGTCGCGACGTCCGCCCGCCCGGACCGCACGCAGGACACCGACCTGGCCGACGGGGCCCGGCTGCGCATCGTGCTGGACGCGCCCGTGGTGCCGCCGTCGCCGGACGACCCGGCGCCCGGGCGCGGCAGGCTCGGGCATCCGGACGGCCGGGTGACCCCGTTCCAGGGCGGCCGGGTGACCGGTCGCATACCCCGTACGGCGACGTTGCGTCCCACCGTCGTCCCGCTGGAGTGGGAACGGATGGGTGATCCGCCGACCCGGCGTCCGGTGCGCGAACTGGGCAACGGTCCGACGGACCTCGCGCTGCTGGCCAGTGCCCTGGAGCGGGCGGCGCGCTCGGTGGGCGCCGAGCCGATGGCCCCGCTCGGCCCCGTTCCCTCCTGACCGGAGCGGCGCCCGGGGAATCGACTGACATTACGTCACGAGCCCATCACGATCAAGGAGTTGGCACGAGAAGCGGTATTGCGGCGTCCGTCCGCCGGGCGTAGGACTGTGCGCACACATCGATGTGAGAGACGGGGAAGCAATGCGCACAACCCATCGGATCGGCAGGGCTGCCATGGTGTTCACCGCCATCGGCGCGCTGGCCCTCACGGGCTGCAGCGACGACGGCGGCAAGGACGAGCCGGACAAGGCGTCCGGGAACGAGGCGAGCCCGTCCGTCGCGCTGCCGAAGCTGGACGGCGAGAAGCTCTCGGTCGCGGCGGTCTGGACCGGCGCCGAGCAGGCCAACTTCGTCAAGGTGCTGAAGGAGTTCGAGAAGCGCACGGGGGCGACGGTCTCCTTCGTCCCGGCGCAGGACCCCATCGTCAACTTCCTCGGTACGAAGATCGCGGGAGGTCAGCCGCCGGACGTCGCGATGATCCCGCAGGTCGGCGCGATCAAGCAGGCCGCCGAGAAGAAGTGGGCCAAGCCGGTCGGCCCCGAGGCCAAGGAACAGCTCACCAAGAACTACTCGAAGGTCTGGCAGGACCTCGGCTCGGTGGACGGCACCCAGTACGGCGTCTACTTCAAGGCCGCCAACAAGTCCCTGGTCTGGTACAACACCAAGGCGTTCGAGAACGCGGGTGCCAGTGAGCCGAAGACCTGGAAGGACTTCCTGGCGACGGCCGAGACGGTGTCCGCCTCGGGCGTCACCCCGGTCTCGGTCGGCGGCGCGGACGGCTGGACCCTCACCGACTGGTTCGAGAACATCTACCTCTCCCAGGCCGGTCCGGAGAAGTACGACCAGCTGGCGCAGCACAAGATCAAGTGGACGGACGGGTCCGTCAAGGACGCGCTGACCACGCTCGCGCAGCTCTTCGGCAAGCCGTCGCTGATCGCGGGCGGCGCGGACGGCGCGCTGCAGACGGAGTTCCCGGCCTCGGTCACCCAGACCTTCACCGGCGGTGACACCCCCAAGGCCGCGATGGTCTTCGAGGGCGACTTCGTGGGCGTCAACATCGCGCAGACGAAGGCCAAGATCGGTACCGACGCCAAGGTGTTCCCGTTCCCGGCGGTCGGCCCCGAGGCCCCCGTCGTGACCGGTGGGGACGCCGCGGTGGCGCTGAAGGACGGCAAGGGCGCCCAGGCCCTGCTGACCTGGCTGGCCTCGGCCGACGCCGCGAAGATCATGGCCGAGCAGGGCGGTTTCATCTCGCCGAACAAGTCCCTGGACGCCGCCGCGTACCCGAACGAGGTGCAGCGCACGATGGCGAAGGCGCTGATCACGGCCGGTGACTCCGTCCGGTTCGACATGTCCGACCAGGCCCCGCAGTCGTTCGGCGGGACGCCCGGCAAGGGCGAGTGGAAGATCCTCCAGGACTTCCTGAAGAACCCGAAGGACATCGCGGGGACCCAGGCGAAGCTGGAGTCCGACGCGGCCAAGGCGTACAAGAGCTGATCCGGTGACGACATCCGCAGCGGGGGGTGCCGACGCGGCGCCCCCCGCCGACAAGCATCCGTCCCCGGCGTCCTCCCCCCACAGGTCGCTCGGCAGACCGGACCGCAGCCGCAGGAGCGTGACCGGCACCCGCCGGCTCATAGCGGGACTCTTCCTGGCGCCCGCGCTGGTCCTGCTGGGCGCGCTCGTGGTCTATCCGATCGCCTACTCCGTCTACCGGTCGTTCTTCGACCAGGCGGGCACGGGCTTCGCCGGACTCGACAACTACAAGGCGCTGTTCACCGACGACACCATCCGCACGGCGGTCAAGAACAACGCGGTCTGGGTGGTGTTCGCGCCGACGGTCGCCACGGCCCTCGGGCTGATCTTCGCGGTGCTGACCGAACGCATCCGCTGGGGCACGGCGTTCAAGCTGGTCGTCTTCATGCCGATGGCGATCTCCATGCTCGCGGCGGGCATCATCTTCCGGCTGGTGTACGACCAGGCGCCGGAGCGCGGGGTCGCCAACGCCGTGTGGGTGGGCGTGCACGACACGTTCTCCGAGTCGGCCGGCTACCCGAAGGCGCATCCACTGCCCGTCCACCCCCTCAGGGCGGGAGGTGGCGGCTCGTTCGTCACGAAGACCACGGTGCGGGCCGGGCAGCCGGTCCAGCTGCCGCTGGTCGGTGTGGCGCCGACGAAGATGCCCTCGGACGCGGAGCCGGCGAAGGCCGCCGTCGCGGACGACGGGAGGATCACCGGTACCGCGTGGCTGGACTTCACCCGGGGCGGCGGCGGTAAACCCAACGTCATCGACCCCAAGGAGCTGGGGCTCCGGGGCATCGAGGTCGAGGCCGTCAAGAACGGCGAGGTGGTCGCCACGGCGAAGGCCGGGGCGGACGGCACGTTCACCCTGCCCGCCTCCGCCGACGGCGCCGAACTCCGGCTGCCCGCATCGAACTTCAGGGAGCCGTACAACGGGGTCGAATGGCTCGGCCCGACGCTCGTGACGCCGGGGATCATCGGTTCCTACGTCTGGATGTGGGCCGGGTTCGCGATGGTGCTGATCGCGGCGGGGCTCGCGGGGCTGCCGCGGGAACTGCTCGAAGCGGCCCGGGTGGACGGCGCGAACGAGTGGCAGGTGTTCCGCCGGATCACGGTGCCGATGCTCGCGCCCGTGCTCGTGGTGGTGCTGGTGACGTTGATGATCAACGTGCTGAAGGTCTTCGACCTGGTCTTCATCATCGCGCCGGGCTCCTCGCAGGACGACGCGAACGTGCTGGCCCTCCAGCTCTACCGGTCCTCGTTCGGCACGGACGCGGACCTCGGGATCGGCAGCGCCATCGCCGTGCTCCTGCTGCTGCTGGTACTTCCGGTGATGTACGTCAACATCCGCCGGATCAGGAAGGAGGGGCGCCGATGACGACGTCGACCACGACCTCGGCCGCGGCCACGGGCACGACCGCCGGGGACGGACCGGTGAGGGCCCGGCGGCCCCTCGGCTCGCGGCTGGCCGCCCGCGTCGGCGGGGGCCTGATGCGGGTCTTCCTCGTCCTGGTGGCCCTGTTCTGGCTGATGCCGACCGTCGGGCTGCTGCTGTCCTCGCTGCGCGGTTCGGACGAGATCTCGTCGACCGGCTGGTGGAAGGTCTTCACGGCCCCCTCCCAGCTGACCTTCGACAACTACTCCCGGCTGCTCGACAACTCGACCATCACCAATTCCCTCCTCAGCACGATCATGATCACCGTCCCGGCGACCGTCCTGGTCGTCGTGATCGGTTCGCTGGCCGGGTACGCCTTCGCCTGGATGGAGTTCCCCGGCCGCGACTGGTGGTTCCTGGTGGTCGTGGGACTGCTGGTGGTCCCGGTGCAGGTCGCCCTCGTCCCGGTGTCCAAGCTCTTCGGGGCGGTCGGGATCTTCGAGACGACCCTGGGCGTGATCCTCTTCCACACGGCCTTCGGGCTGCCCTTCGCGATCTTCCTGCTGCGGAACTTCTTCGCGGAGATCCCGAGGGAGCTGCTGGAGGCGGCCCGGCTCGACGGGGCGGGCGAGATCCGGCTCTTCACCCGGGTCGTGATGCCGCTGGGCGGACCGGCGATCGCCTCGCTGGGGATCTTCCAGTTCCTCTGGGTGTGGAACGACATGCTGGTCGCGCTGATCTTCGCGGACTCCGACTCGCCGCCGATCACCGTGGCCCTCCAGCAGCAGGTCAGGCAGTTCGGCAACAACATCGACGTGCTGGCGCCCGGCGCCTTCGTGTCGATGGTGATCCCGCTGGCGGTCTTCTTCGCCTTCCAGCGCCAGTTCGTCTCCGGCGTGATGGCGGGCGCGGTGAAGTAGCCGCTGCCGCCCGGTCGGCCGGGCACGACAGAACCGGACGGGCCCGGGAACGGGCCCGTCCGGCGTTCCCGGCGCTACTGGCCCACCATCACGGTGACGAGGCCGATGACCACCAGAAACGATCCGCCCCAGGTCCACATCGAGGTCCGCTCGTGCAGCACGGTCGCCCCGGCCAGCACGATCAGCAGGTACCCGAGGGCGTTGAACGGGTAGGCGATGGACAGCGGCACCGTGGCCAGGGTGATCATCCAGGCCAGTGCGGACACCCCGAAGACCAGCAGCCCGAGGACGACCCAGGGGCTGGTCGCGGCGCGCATGGCGAGGGAGCCCTCGTGCCCCGCGGCGGCCGCGGCGCTCCGCATCCCGTGCTTGAGCATGATCTGGCCGCCCGCCGAGGAGAGCACGGCGAACAGCAGCAGCATCAGACTGGGCAGGTTCAACGTCTTGCTCCTGACTGCGGCGTCCGGGGGCGGGGACACCGGGGCGGGGGTGGGACGGGGAACGGTGACGTCAGACGCCGACCCGGTCGGCGGGGACGTGCTGTCGGTTGAGGATGTCCTGTACATCGACGTGCTCTCCAGCGATGATCGTCTCGGCCGCGTGCGGGGTGAGCAGTGCGACGTGCTGATAGCCGAACAGCGTCGGCCGGATGCGGGTGAGCAGCTTCGACGCCCCGCCGAGGACCGCGGGGAGCGGCCCGCCGCCGAGCAGCGCCCAGAACGGGGCCCCGGTGGACGTGACGTCGAGGACGTCGTAGCCCGCGTCCCGGACCGTGCGGCGCAGGCTGGACCGGGTGAAGAAGCGCAGATGCGTTTCGTCGAGGATGCCGCGCCGGTCGTAGCCGAAGACGCCGAACGCGACCCGCAGCCGTGAGTACCAGTGGCTGAAGTTCGGCACGGAGAGCAGCACGTGGCCGCCGGGCCGCAGCACCTCGACGATCTCGGCGAGCACCCGGTCGGGGCGGGAGAGGTGCTCGATGACGTCCCCGGCGACCACGTAGTCGTAGCCGGTGCCGACCTCCAGCGGCAGCCCCTCCTCCAGGTCGGCGAGGTGGAAGTGGGTGCATCTGTCGCGCACGCCGGGGACCTCGACGTAGTCCACGCCCGTCACCTCGTGGCCGAGCGCTTCGAGGCGCTCGGCGAACAGGCCGCCGGAGCAGCCGAGGTCGAGGACCCGGCCGGGCGGGAGGCCGCGCATCCGGTCCAGGATGACGGAGTGCGAGGAGCCGTCGCCCTCCTTGAACGCGTATTCGACGGGCTTGGGGATCCAGCCGCAGGTGCCGAACCCCTTGACGGCCAGCCGGTATTCGAGGACGTCCTTGACGACGTCCTTCGCGTATTTCATGCCGTTGACGTAGCAGATCTCGTCGCCGTAGTACGTGGGGACCGGGATCTCCTTGATCCGCATTCCTGCGTCGAGGAGCTGGACGATGATCTGGGTGTCGAAGTCGAACGCGTCGGTGTTCCGGTGGATCGGCAGCTTCTTGAGCGCCGCGACGCTGTAGGCGCGGTATCCGGAGTGGAATTCGGTGAGCCGCGAGCCGAGGAGGGTGTTCTCCACCCGGGTGAGAATGCGGTTGCCGAGCCATTTGTACATCGGCATGCCGCCCTTGAGGGCCGACCCGGATTTCATCATGCGTGACCCGAAGACCGCCTCGCATTCGCCGCGTTCGATCGGGGCGACCATGTCGGGCAGGAATTCGGGGGCGTACTGCCCGTCGCCGTGCAGCAGCACGACGATGTCGAGTCCGTGCTCGGCGGCCAGGGCGTATCCGGCCTTCTGGTTGCCGCCGTACCCGAGGTTCTTGGTGTGCCGCATCACCACGGTGCGCGGCATTCCCTCCGACTGCGACCAGCGGCAGCCCGCGGTGAAGGTCGCGTCGTGGCTCGCGTCGTCGAGGATGAGGATCTCGTCGACCTTGGCCCGGAAGTCCTCCGGAATGCGGTCGAGGGTCTTCTCCAATGTCGTCTCGGCGTTGTACGCGACCACCAGGATGCCGATCCTGGGACTCGGGCTTTCCTTCACGGGGTGTTCTCCTGTTGTGCTCGGCACGCGGTGTGCAGGGTGGGGGCTCGGCACTCGGGGGGCGGTCAGTTGACGACGGAGCCGGCGGGTCGCGCGGTGCGGGGAGCCGCGACCGGGACCCGCCCGTCAGGGTTTTCCGGGGGCGGGCCGGGCGGCGCGGCGAGGATCTTGCGGACGCCGACGGCGAGGCAGACGGCGAGGAGGACCCAGCCGGCCTCGCCGAGGTGCAGCACCGTTTCGCTCCAGCGCACGGCGGAGCGGCCCTGGTAGCCGAGGATCGCGGTCAGGCCGAGCAGGCAGCCGTACGCGGCACCCTCCCAGAAGCCGATGACGAACAGTCCGGCCGCCGCCCAGGTCAGGTACTGGAGGGCGGAGGCGGTGGAGAGCAGCAGCAGGAGGCCCGTCGTGACGGCGACGACGGCGGGCAGTTGCGCGGGCCGCAGCAGGGCGAGCCAGGCCCCGGCCGCCATGCAGGCCAGTACGAAGAGGAAGTGGCCGTCGCCCTCGATGTAGGTGATGGCGGGCTCCGGCAGGCCGAACAGTTCGGCGAACCTGACGAGGCCCCAGAGGCGGTATCCGCCGCCCGCGTACTCCAGGACGTTCTCCCGGAGGTTCTGCGGCACGGTCATCAGGACCGGCCCCCAGACCAGGGCGACCAGGGCGGCGAAGCCCGCGCAGAAGCGGACGAGGGCGGGCCGGCCGGCCCGCAGCGCGACGAGGAACAGGGCCGGGAGCACCACCACCGGGATGAACTTGACGCTGATCGAGAGCGCGGCGGCCACCCCGGCGGCCAGCGGGGCCTTCCGGTCCACGAGGAGGTGGGCGGCGGCCAGGGCGAAGGTGACGGCGACCGCGTCGGTGTTGCCGTGATAGCCGGAGGTGGCGATGAGGACGGGACTGGCGGCCACTCCGATGCCGCAGGCGAGGGCCGCGCCGACGGAGCGGCGGCGGCGCACGATCTCGAAGACGAGCAGCGCGCAGAAGAAATCGGCGATCGACGCGGGAGACCTGATCAGCGTGCCGAAAGGGATGCCGAGTTCTTCGAGTTCGTTCAGTCCCAGGAGCAGCCAGCCGGCCAGTGGCGGGTGGTTGTAGACGGGCAGTCCGGGCAGTGGCTGTTCATAGATCCGAATGGGTCCGTAGCGCACGATCGCCTTTGCGAAACCGTGGAAGATCCGCACGTCCGCCGGGCCCGGCAGATTCGCCGCGATCAGCATTCGGGTGAGGAGACCCGCCGCCGCGGCGACGAGCACGACCGTCCTCGCACGCCGCACGTCCCAGGTTTCGCATCGCATTCGGATACCCATGAAAACAGAACGTAGCAACAAGAGGACGCGGAGCGACGCACCCATGACCGCGCCCGTACGGCCCGTTACTTGAATGCACCGCTTTTCCGCCCGGACATCCGGACCCGCCGATCACTCGAATGGTCCAGAGTCCGTCGGGCGGAATTCGGCGGTCACAGCATTCGGTCGACCACTTTCGCCGCCGCTTTCCCGTCGTCGAGGTCGCAGAAGTCCCGGCGGAACGCCTCGTACGCCCGTGCGTGTCCCGCGGTGGCCCGCGCCGGGTCGCGCAGGGCCTCGATCAGTCCGGCGGAATCGGCGATGAGCGGGCCGGGGGCGCGGGCCTCGAAGTCGGGGCAGAAGCCGCGCAGGGTGTCGCGGTGGTGCGCCGGGTCGTGGGTGTGGAAGAGCATCGGGCGGCCGGTCGGGGCGAAGTCGAACATCAGCGAGGAGCAGTCGGTGACCAGGACGTCGCTGATCAGCATCAGCTCGCCGACGTCGTCGTGGCGCGAGACGTCCCGGACGAAGCCGCTGCCGCTGTCCGGGACACGGCCGCCGACCAGGGGGTGACGGCGCACCAGCAGGACGGTGTCGGCGCCCAGTTCGCGCTCGGCGGCGGCCAGGTCGAGCCGCAGGTCCAGGGTGTGGCGGCCACCGGCCGACGGGCGGTCGTCGCGCCGGGCCGGCACGTACAGCACGACCCGTCTGCCCGCGGGGAGTCCGAGCCGCTCCCGCACCGCGGCGGCGACCTTGGTCCGGTCGACGGCGCGGAGCAGGTCGTTGCGGGGGGAGCCGCACTCCAGGATCTCGCCCCGGTAGCCGAACACGCGCCGCAGGACGGGGGTGGAGAAGCTGTTCGGGGAGACGAGGAGGCTCCACTGCCGGGCGCGCCGCTCGACGGCGGCGAGGTGGGCGGGGTCGGCCTGCTCCGTGCCCGCGAGGTCCGGGCCGATGCGTTCGAGGGGAGTGCCGTGCCAGGTCTGGACGACGTACTGGCCCTCGCGCCGCTCGAACCACTCGGGCAGCTGGGTGTTGGTGACGACGTACCGGCTGCGGGCCAGGGCCTCGTGCCAGGCGGTCGAGCCGTGTTCCACGGTCGCGGCGCCGGCGGGGACGCGGGCCTGCTGGTCGCGGACCACCCAGAGGTGTTCCGCCCCGGTGCCCCGGCGGGCGATCTCCTCGTGGATCGCGCGCGGCGAGTCGGAGTACTGGCGGCCGTCGAAGCTGCTGTACAGCACGGTTTCGCGCAGCGGCGCGGTGCGCATGGTCCGGTACGCCCCGCTCAGCAGCCGCCGGCCGCGCGGTCCGCGTTCCCGGGCGGTCAGCACCGGGCCGCCGACGATCAGCAGTCGGTCGTGGCAGCGCCGCTCGACGCGGTACTCCCGGCCCGTGAGGGTGCGGGCGGCGGGCAGGGTGCGGTGGGCGGCGGCCGGGATGCGCAGGGGGGTGTCGCGGCCGGGACGCGTGTCGCCCGCCGGGTGCCGTTCGCGCAGCAGGAGGTGCCAGCGGCCCTGGCCCAGGGGCAGTTTCCCGCCGGGGCCGTCGACGGCGTCCGGCCGGAGTTCGGCCCTGAAGCGGCGGGCCCCGGCGTCCCCGGAGAGGGTCAGCGGGAAGGCGGCCTCCTCGTCGTGCCCGCCGTGCCGGGCGATCAGTTCGACGGGCTGCCCCGCGAGGGCCGGGTAGGTGCCCTCCAGCAGGAGCCGGCCGTCCCGGGTCCAGGTCACCAGGTCGACGGCGGGCTGCACGGTGCGGTCGCTGATCAGCAGATTGCCGCGGGAGTTCGCGGTCAGACCCAGCTCGCGCCGCCCGCCCCCGTCCCCGTCCCCGTTCGCGTCCAGTGGGTAGCGGCCCGGCGGTACGGGGCCCGGCACGTCGATCGGCGTCCGGCGCCCGTCGGGGCCGACGAGGCGCAGGTCGTACGACAGTTGCGCGTGCGGCTCCCCCTCGCCCTCTCCCTCGCCCTCCCCCTCGCTCTCCCTCCCACCCGTGCCCTCCGCCGTGCCCGGCCGGGCACCGGCGAAGGCGTCGAGCGGGACGTCGGCGGTGAACCGCCGCCAGCCCGCCGCCGAGGGGGCGGCCCCCTCGTGCACCGTCACCGGGCAGTCGAAGGAGGTTCCCGAGGGCCGGTGGGTGAGTGCGAGGCGCAACGGCCCTTGGCAGAGCCGGTCGCGGATCATTCCGTCGATGACCACGGTGGCGGACCCGTCGCCCGCGTCGCCCGCGCGGTGTGTCTCGAAGCGGGCGTCGATCCGTTCGGCGTGCAGCACCAGCCCTCCGTCGTCGAGGTCGGGCACGATCCGGTGGTCGCCGTCCGGGCGGTGCACGGGCGGCGGGACGGCCTCCTCGTCGGCCGAGAGAACACAGCGGCGCAGCATGCCGTGTCCGGCGATGCCGATCTCCAGCCGCCAGGTGAGCCGTCCGGGGCCGTCCGCCGCGCCGATGCGGAGCCCGGCCGGGTCGACGACGGTCTCGAAGCCGGACCGGTCGTAGTCGTGCAGGCTCTGCCGGGACCGGGCGGTGGCCTCGGGCTCGTCGACCGTGCGCAGCCGCAGCGGCACCACGCGGCGCCGTCCCGCGCGCAGCCAGCCCGCCCGGAGCTCGCCGCCGCGCGGCCCGGCGGGCAGGTTCCGGATGTACGCGTACCCCTTGAGGTGCAGCCGGCCGCCCTGCCAGTGGGCGGACCGCAGCCGGGCGGTGAGCGGCAGGTCCCGTTCGTCGACCCGCAGCACCGGGCGCGGCACCGGTCCGGTGAGGACCGGGTAGGAGGCGGTGCGGCGGCGCAGGCCCCGTACCGCGAACGCGCCCGGTTCGGCCCGGTCGAGGGCGAGCAGGTCCAGCAGTTCGCCGGTGCGCCGTTCGCGCGCGAGGTGCCACATCAGCCGCAGCCGCAGCGGCAGCCCGTCCAGGACGGCCGGGTCGACCTGGTCGGTGAACTCGTTGGCGTACGTGAGGAAGGCGCGCCGGTACTCCTCGTCGCCGTGGGGCAGCGCCGCCATGAAGTGCCAGAGGTCGTCGGTGAGCACGTGCGCCTCGTAGCGCTGCTTGTCGGCGGCGCCGCGGTGCTCGTCGAGGAAGGCGGAGACCCCCAGCAGGTGCGAGACCCGGTCCTGGACGTCGCGGACGGCGGCGCGCCGGGTGGTGCCCCGGCCCGGCCGTTCGCGCCGGTGGCGGACGGGGTCCTCGATGACGTCGACGGAGCGGGCCAGGAAGTGGGCGGGCAGGACGACCGGGATGTCCTCGTGGAGGGTGCCGACCGGGAAGGCGAAGGCGTGCTCGTCCCAGAAGGACCGGCGGAAGACCTTGTTGCAGGCGGTCCGGTCCGCGGCCAGGTCCCAGTCCCGGGAGATGTGGGTGCGCAGCCGGGTCGTCGCCATGGGCCTGCGCAGCTCGGGCGACTGCTGGAGCCGCCCGTCGGCCCGCAGCCGCAGCACGTTGCCGGACGCGAGGTCCGATCCGGTCCCGTCCAGGGCTCCGACGAGGAGTTCGTACGCGCGGGGCGGGAGCACGTCGTCGCCGTCGGCGAAGGCGAGGTGGCGGGCGCCCGGGTCGCAGTTGCGGACCCCGGTGTTGCGGGCGTGCCCGGTCCCGCCGTTCTCCTGGCCCACCAGCCGGAACCGGCCGTCCCGTCCGGCGAATTCGGCGGCCAGGTCCGCGCTGCCGTCGGTGGACCCGTCGTCGACCATCACCACCTCCAGGTCGGTCATGGTCTGCTCCGCGAGGGACTTCAGGCAGTCCGTCAGGTGGAGCTCCACGTTGTGGACGGGTACGACGACGCTGAGCCGTGGCGACATGGTGAGCACGTCCGTTCATCGGAGGCCTGGCTGTCCGTACGGCTCAACCCCGTGGGCCGCCGGGGGTCACCGGTCGCGGTCCCTCCCGAACGGGTGAGATCGGCCGCTCCGCGGTTGCCGCCCCGGGGGCCCGGCGGACCGGGTGCGGGGCCGTCCGGCGGGCGGCCTACTCCTCGTCGCTCAGGAACAGCCGGCGCACCACGCGTTCGGCCGCGTGCCCGTCGTCGTACGGGCAGAAACGTTCCCGGAAAGCGGTCCGCAGCCGGTCCGTGCGCGGCGAGCACCACTCACCGCTCCTGAAGAGGTCCACCAGTTCGTCCTCGGTGGTGGCGACGGCGCCGGGAGTGTCGCCGGGGCGCCCCGAGAGCAGGTCGAAGTAGGTGCCGCGGGAGGCCCGGTAGGCGTCCCAGTCCGGGGCGTGGCTGACGATCGGGCGGTCCAGGCAGGCGTAGTCGAACATCAGTGACGAGTAGTCGGTGATCAACGCGTCGGAGGCCAGGCAGAGTTCCTCGACGGACGGATGGTCCGTCACGTCGATCACCCCGGCGCCGGACGGCCGGACCGGGCGGCCGTGGAGGTGGTGCGCGCGGACCAGCACCACGTAGCGCGGGCCGAGTGCGCGGGCCAGGCGTTCCGGGTCGAGGTGGGGGACGGAGCCCTCGCGGTGGCCGGTGTGGGGGACGAAGTCCTTGCGGTGGTCGCGGTGGGTGGGCGCGTACAGGAGCACGGTCCGGCTCAGGGGGATGCCGAGCTCCCGGCGGATCTCCTCGGTCCGTTCCGGCCCGGCGGTGAAGAAGACGTCGTTGCGCGGGTAGCCGAGGTTCAGGTGCTCGTACCCG
Organism: Streptomyces sp. NPDC006435; assembly: GCF_040612315.1. Classification (NCBI taxonomy): domain Bacteria; kingdom Bacillati; phylum Actinomycetota; class Actinomycetes; order Kitasatosporales; family Streptomycetaceae; genus Streptomyces; species Streptomyces sp. NPDC006435. The sequence goes on along the minus strand of NZ_JBEXPY010000008.1, from coordinate 40,742 downwards.
GCCGGGTAGACCCGGTCCCAGATCTCGGTGGTGTGCGGGTTGGCGGAGAGGGAGAGGTCCCACTGGTCGGCGTGGGCGACGATCCGTTCGAAGCCGATGCCGCCGGTGGGGGCCGGGTAGCCGCGCCGGTCCAGTCCCATGGTCTTCAGCGGGGTGCCGTGGTGGGTCTGGAGGTAGCGCTGGCCGGGGCGCTTGGTGAAGCCGCCGGGGAAGCCGGAGTTGTTGATCAGGTACGTGGCGGTGGCCATGATCCGCCAGTAGGCGAGGGTGCCCTCGACGACGTACGGGGTGCCGGGCGGCACCCGGTCCAGGTACCGGGGGGAGACGGTCCAGACGCCCTGGACGTGCGGGGCCAGTTCGAGGGCCTTGGCGTGGATCGCGGCCGGGTTGCAGGCGACGCCCCGGTTCCAGTAGGCCCCGTACACCGCGAGGTCGGGGTCCAGGGGGCGGAGCAGGTCGGTGCGGTAGACGGCGCGGGTGAAGCCGGTCCCGAGCGCCTTCCCGCAGCGGCCCAGGGAGGTCCGGGCGCGGTCGTGGGCGGCCAGGGCGGCCTGGCGGGCGCGGTGGGCGGGGTAGCTGCCGGGCAGTGCGGCGGCGCGGTGGAAGGCGGCGCGGTCCTCGGGGGCGATCCGGCCGGGGTCGTCGAGGACGGCGCGCAGGTGGCGGGCGCGCGCCGCCCGGACGCGCGGGTCGTCGCCGGTCTCGGCGAGCAGCCGGGCGTACGCGTCGAGGATCGCGAAGTGGTGGCGTCCCGGTGTGGTGGCGGGGGTGCCGGAGCGGCGTGTGCGGTGGCGGACGCAGGTCCGGTCGAGGGCGTCGAGCGTGCCGGCGTCGGCCGCCAGCAGCACGGCCCGGTGGAGGGGGAGCACGTCCGCGTAGGGGCCGTCGGTGAAGTGGAGGCCGTGCCCGGTCCAGAAGGCCCGGCGGACGAGGCACGGGACGGCGGTGGAGAACCCCTCGATCTCCGGGGCGGGTACCGGGGCGAGCGGCGCCGCGGTCCCGGCGGCCGGGCCGGACCCGGTGCCGTCGGCGGGCACGCCCATCGGCGACGCGGCGACCGGCGGCATGACGACCGGGGCCGGTACGAGGACGGCCGGGGCGGGGTCCGGGATCGGTACGAGGACGGCCGGGACCGGTTCCGGCACGAGAACGGCGGGGGCCGGTTCCGGCACCGGGGCGGGGAGGGCCGGTTCCGGGACCGCCGGGGCGGGGACCGGGGCCGACACCTCGCCCCACCAGTCGACGCGGTCGTGGCCCAGGAGCAGCACGTCCGGTTCGCCCGTGGCCAGCCGGCCGGCGACCGCCTCCAGGGCGCCCGGCAGCAGCAGGCCGTCGCCGTCGAGGAAGAGCAGGTACCGGCCGCACGCCGCGGCGGCCCCGGCGTTGCGGGCCGGTCCCGCGCCGCGGTGCTCCGGAAGGGTGATCACCCTGACGCGCGGATCGCGCCGCGCGAACTCGGCGGCGATGTCGCCGCCGCCGTCCCGGGACCCGTCGTCGACGACCACGAGTTCCGGTTCACCGGGAAGCTGGTCGAGGACGGACTCCAGGGTCGCCCGGAGGTAGCCCTGAACGCGGTGGACGGGCATGACAACACTGAGAAGCATGGCAGCCGAGCGTAATCGCGCCGTCACGTGACGGGCTCCGAGTCAAATCCTGTGTTCACCCATTCGGGGCAGTGTCGGTGACCCGGGGCGTCCGCCCCTGTTGTCCGTGCATGAAGCCGCGCCTCAGTGTCGTCGTCCCGGTCCGCAACGTCGAGGACCATCTGGAGGACTGCCTGCGCTCGGTGGCCGAGCAGTCGGTCACCGACATCGAGGTGGTCCTCGTGGACGACGGCTCGACGGACGGCAGCATGGTCGTCGCCGAGATGTTCGCCGCCCGCGACCGCCGCTTCCGCTGCGTCCGCCGTCCCGGCTCGGGGCCGGGCGCGGCCCGCGACACGGGCGTGCGGCACACCACTCCGGGCGTACCGTACCTGGCGTTCGTCGACAGCGCCGACGTCGTCGTGCACGACGCCTACCAGCGGATGCTGGCCTCGCTGGAGTCCACCGGCTCCGACTTCGCGACCGGCAACGTGTGGCGGCTGAGCGAGCAGGGGCGGCAGCAGGCCCGGCAGTACCGCTGGCTGACCGGCACCCGGACCCGCACCCACATCAGCCGCGATCCGCGGCTGCTCGCCGACCGGGCCGTCTGGAACAAGGTGTTCCGGCGCTCCTTCTGGGACCGGCACGCCTTCTCCTTCCCGGAGGGAAGGCTCTGCGAGGACACCCCGGTGATGGTCCCGGCGCACTATCTGGCCGACGCCGTGGACGTCCTGCACGAGCACGTCTACTACTGGCGGGTGCGGGAGGACTCGATCGCCCGGTGGCGCACCGACGTGCGGGGCGTGCGGGACCGGATCGCGGCGTGCGAGCAGGTCAGCGCGTTCCTCGCGGGCCGGGGCGGAGTGGCGAACGCCGGGGCGCGGCGCCGTTACGACCTCTCCTGTCTGCGCGACGACTTCGTGTGCTTCCTGGAGGGGCTCACGATGGGCGGGCCCGCGTACCGGAAGGCGTTCATGAAGGACGCGGGGGCGTTCCTGGACCGGATGGAGCGGATGGACGGGGCGGGCCGCGCGGACCGGGCCGTGGCGCACGAACTGCCGGTGGAACTGCGGCTCAAGTGGCAGCTCGTGAAGGAGCGGCGTCTCCCGGAGCTGCTGGAGGTGCTCGCCTTCGAACGGGCCAACGGCACCGGGACGTTCATGGTCACCGGTGTGCCGGGGCGGCGGCAGGCCGGTTTCCCGGGCCTGCCGGACACCGCCCGCCCCGCCCGCGCCGACCTGCCGGCCGTGGCCCGGCTGACCCGGGCGCGGTGGGGCGAGGACGGGCGGCTGCGGCTGCGCGGCTACGCGTACATCCGCAATCTGCCGGCCCCGTCCGCGCGGCAGTCGCTGCGGGTGGGCATGGTGCGCGCCACCCGCGGCCAGCAGCTGCGGACGGTGCCGCTGCGCGGGGTGCCCGCGCCGGAGGCGACCGTCGACTCCGGTCAGCGGCTGCACGGTTACGACCACGCGGGCTTCGAGATGACCCTCGACCCGCGCCGGCTGCGGCCCGGCGGCTGGCTGGTGGGGGTGATGGTGGCCGCGCACGGCACGGCCCGCCGGGTGGCCGTGCGCGCCGCGGAGGCGGGGGCCGCCCAGCCGCTCGTCCACGACCTGGGCGAGGGGCGGCGGGCGGTGCTCGACTACCGGGACGGGCGGCTGCGGCTGACCCTGGCGCAGTTGCCGGCCCGCTGCGAGGCGCGGCGTTTCGGCCGAACGCTGGAACTGACCGGCAGGCTGTACGGAAACGTTCTGCCGAAGGCCCTGGTGCTGTTCTGCGAGGGGGTGGCGGACCAGGAGTTCGGCCACCCCGTCGAGTGCCGGGCGGACGGGCGTTTCACGGTGCGCATCCCGCTCGCCGACCTCGCGGGGATGGCGGCCGCCCCGTCGGTGCCGCACCGGGCGCCGCGCGAGGTCGAGACGGAGCCGGGCGGGCGGTGGCGGGCGCGGCTGGTGCTGGCCGACGGTTCGCGGGTGCCCCTCGCGGCGGCCCCGGAGACGGCGCCGCCGGTGGTGGCGGACGCGGCGGGCGAGCTGGTGCTGGACCTGAGCGGGCAGCCGTTCGTGGACGGGGCGGCGTGGACGGCCGAGGGCGCGCTGCGGATGGAGGGGGTGACCGGTGCGGGGGCGGAGACCTGGCCGGAGCGGGCCCCGGCCCATCTGCTGCTGCGGCACGAGACGCTGCGCGAGACGGTGGCGGTCCCCGTCACGCACGACGTGCGGTGCGCCGGGGCGCCGAAGGGGGCGGACGAGGACCCGTGCCGGGAGGAGCACGAGGAGGCGTACGGGGGGCGGCGGTTCACCGCGTTCCTCGCGCCGTCGGTGACCGCCGGGCTGCACGAGGGCCTCTGGGACGCGTATCTGGGCGGCCGTCCGGTCCGGGTGCTGACCGCGCTCGCCGGCCGGCTGCCGCTCCCCCGCGCGGGCCGGTTCGCCTCGGCCCCCGTGCCCGACCGGGAGTTCGCCCTGGACCGCCGGTTCGGCGACCGGCTGGCCGTGCGGGCCGGTTCGGTGCTCGCGCCCGCCGAGCGCGGCGCGTACCACCGGGCCGAACTGCGCGGCACGTACTACCCGGCGCGGCGCGCGATGCCGCTGCGGGACGCGGTCCTCTACCTGGGCGGCGACTCCCCGCGCGCCGTGCACGCCGAACTCCTGCGCCGGGGCGTGGAGACGGAGCACCTCTGGGTCACCGACGGGCTCCACGGCCACGTCCCGTCCACAGCCCGCCCCGTCGTCGAGCACAGCGCCGCCTGGTACGAGGCGCTGGCCAGGTCCCGCCGGATCGTCACCGACGACCAGCTGCCCGAGTGGTTCGAGCGGCGGCCCGGCCAGACCGTCGTGCAGACCTGGCACGGCGCCCCGCTCGGCCGGTTCGGCGCGGACCTGCGCGGCACCCTGTACGCCGACCACCACGAACTCGCCACGCTGCCCCGCCGGTCGGCCCAGTGGTCCGTCCTGGTCTCCCCCAGCAGCCACTCCACCCCGCTGCTGCGCCGCGCGCTCGGTTACGACGGCGAGGTCCTGGAGGCCGGTTCCCCCGCCAACGACCTGCTCTTCTCGGCCGACCGCGGCAAGACCGCGGAGCGGGTGCGGCGCCGGCTCGGCATCCCGGACGGCCGCCGGGTGGTGCTGTACGCGCCGACCTACCGCGACCAGCTGGTCCACCCGCCGGCCGACGGCGAGCGGCCCCGCTACCGCTGGGCCCCGACGCTCGACCCGGCCGCGTTGGCCCGCTCGGCCGGCGACGGCCACACGGTGCTGGTGCGCCGCCATCCGCGGGTGACCGGGAGCGTTCCGGAGCGGCCGGGGCTGCGCGACGTGTCGGGGCATCCGGACGCCGCGGAACTGCTGCTGGTCGCCGACGTGCTGGTCACGGACTACGCGGGCCTGATGTTCGACTTCGCCCACACCGGCCGCCCGATGGTCTTCCACACCCACGACCTGGCCCATTACCGCGACACGGTGCGCGGTTTCTGTCTGGACTTCGAGGGCCGGGCACCGGGGCCGCTGCTCGCCGACGCGGACCGGATCGCCGCGCTCCTGCGCGACGCGGGCACCCTGACCGCGTCGGCGTCCCGGCACGCGGCGGCGTACGAGAGTTTCCGCCGGGACTTCTGCGACCTGGACGACGGCGGGGCGGCGGGCCGGGTCGCGGACCGGCTGCTCGCCGAGGGCTGAGACCCGGTACCGGGACCGGAGCCGACCGAAGAACAGACAGGAGGCAGCAGGCCCGGTCAGCTCCTGAGCGCGGCGACGGCGGCCGTCGCCAGGTCGTCGAGGTACCCCTCGGGCAGCGGGGCGCGCACGACGGCCAGCCGCCAGTAGAGCGGGCCGACGATCAGGTCCAGCGCCCGGTCCGGGTCGCTGTCCGCCGGCAGTTCGCCGCGGGCCACCGCGTCCCGTACGACCACGGCGGCGATGCCCTGCTGCGGGTCGAGCAGCGCGGCCTTGATCGTGTCGGAGATCTCCGGGTTGCGGGCCGCCTCGACCAGCAGGTCCGGGATGACCTGCGAGGCGACCGGGTGGCGCAGCGCGTAGGCGGCGAGTTCGAGCACGGCGCGGACGTCCCCGTGCAGCGAACCGGTGGCCGGGGCCGGCATGCCCTGGACGGCGACGGCGGAGACCAGGTCGAGGACCAGGGCCAGCTTGGACTTCCAGCGGCGGTACACGGCGGTCTTGCCGACCCCCGCGCGCCGGGCGATGCCCTCCATCGACATCCGGGCGAAGCCCACCGCGGCCAGTTCCTCGAAGACGGCGCTGCGGATCGCGTCGGTGACGTCCTCGCGCAGCACGGCGGCTCCCGCGGGGGCGCGGCGGCGGGTTCCGGGGTCGGTGGTCATGGCCGAAGCATAGTCCGTGACGACGGAACGGTTGCGTTGCGACGTACGCACGTCCTAACCTCGGCGTTGCGACGATACGGTTCCGTTCCGTCGTTCTTCGCGTTTCCCGCCCCCGTCGAAAGCGATCGCGGTGAGCCAGACAGCAGCCCCACCCGCCCCCGCCGGCCCCTCGGCCGACCCCTTGTCCCCACCGGTGTACGCGCCGGGCGAGCTCGCCGCGCTGGCCGCCCGGCACGGGCTGACGACGAGCGGCGCCCGGCCCCCGCTGGGCGTGTACGTCCGCCGGCTGTGGGGGCGGCGGCACTTCATCACGGCGTTCGCCACCGCCAAGCTGACCGCCCAGTACAGCCGGGCGAAGCTCGGCCAGATCTGGCAGATCATGACCCCGCTGCTGAACGCGACGGTCTACTACTTCATCTTCGGCGTCCTGCTGGACACCAGGCGCGACGTCGAGGACTTCGTGCCGTTCCTCGTCACCGGCGTGTTCATCTGGACCTTCACCAGCAGCTCGATCACCGCGGGCACCCGGGCGATCAGCGGCAACATCGGTCTGGTGCGGGCCCTGCACTTCCCGCGCGCCTCGCTGCCGATCGCACTGGCCCTCCAGCAGCTCCAGCAACTGCTGTTCTCGCTGGGCGCGCTGGTGCTGATCCTGATCGGCTTCGGACAGTTCCCGAAGCCGTCCTGGCTGCTGGCGGTGCCGGCGCTGTTCCTCCAGACCGTGTTCAACACCGGTGTCTCCATGGCGGTGGCGCGGCTGACCGCCCGGACGCCGGACATCGCCCAGCTGATGCCGTTCGTCCTGCGCACCTGGATGTACGCCTCGGGCGTCATGTGGAGCGTGGACACGATGCTCGCGGGCGACCGGGTGCCGCACTTCGTGAAGGTGATGCTGGAGTGCAATCCGGCCGCCGTCTTCATCGACCTGATGCGCTTCGCCCTCATCGACAGCTTCGGCACGTCCCATCTGCCGCCGCACGTGTGGGCGATCGCCGCGGGCTGGGCGATCGTGTGCGGCGTGGGCGGATTCGTGTGGTTCTGGCAGGCGGAGGAGAGGTACGGCCGTGGCTGACAACGACGAGCGGGTGCCGACCGTCGTCGTGGACGACGTCCACATCACGTATCAGGTCAACGGCGCCCGCGCCGGGAAGGGCAGCGCCACCTCGGCGCTCAGCCGGATCGTCTCGCGCCGCCGGTCCCCCGGGGTGCGCGAGGTGCACGCGGTGAAGGGGGTGAGCTTCGCGGCGTACAAGGGCGAGGCCATCGGCCTGATCGGCTCCAACGGCTCGGGGAAGTCCACCCTGCTCAAGGCCATCGCCGGCCTGCTGCCCGCGACGAGGGGCCGGGTCCACACCCACGGCCAGCCCTCGCTGCTCGGGGTGAACGCGGCACTGATGGGCGATCTGACCGGGGAGCGCAACGTGGTGCTCGGCGGCCTCGCGATGGGCATGACGCGGGACCGGATCCGCGAGTGCTACCAGGACATCGTCGATTTCTCCGGCATCGACGACAAGGGCGACTTCATCTCCCTGCCGATGCGCACGTACTCCTCCGGCATGGCCGCCCGGCTGCGCTTCTCGATCGCCGCCGCCAGGAGCCACGACGTCCTGCTGATCGACGAGGCGCTGTCCACCGGCGACGCCAGGTTCCAGCGGCGCAGCAAGGAACGGATCAAGGAACTGCGCAAGGAGGCCGGCACGGTCTTCCTGGTCAGCCACAGCAACAAGTCGATCACCGAGACCTGCGACCGGGCGATCTGGCTGGAGGCGGGCACGCTCCGGATGGACGGCCCCGCCAAGGAGGTCGTGGCCGCCTACGAACGGTTCACCTCCGGAAAGAAGTAGGCCGAGCCCCCTTCGCACGGGCTAAGATCCCGGGGCTCGCCAGGGGTTGTGCGAGCCGAACGGTCCGACACGGGGGGACACATGCAGGACGGGGTGCCGGGGCCGCTGCGGGCGGACGATCCCCACGAGATCTCCGGTTACGTGCTGCGGGCCCGGGTGGGCGAGGGCGGGATGGGCACCGTCTACCTCTCGCACACCCGGGGCGGCCAGCCCGTCGCGCTGAAGGCGGTCCGCCGGGAGTACGCGCGGGACGCGGCGTTCCGGGTGCGGTTCGCCCGCGAGGTGGCCGCCGCCCGCCGGGTCTCCGGCTACCACCTGGTGCCCGTCGTCGACCACGACGCCGAGGGGGAGACTCCCTGGCTCGCCACCCACTACGTCCCCGGCCTCCCGCTGGACACCGTCATCGACGGGTACGGGCCGCTGCCGACGGCCACCGTGCTCCGGCTGACCGGCTGTCTCGCCGGTGCGCTGGCCTCGGTCCACTCCGCCGGGGTCATCCACCGCGACGTCAAGCCCGGCAATCTGCTGCTCGCCGCGAGCGGCCCCTGGCTGCTCGACTTCGGCATCGCGCGGACGTCGGACCTGCGCACCCTCACCACGGTGGGCCGGCTGGTCGGCACCCCGAAGAACATGTCGCCCGAGCACGCGCTGGGCAGGCCGCTGACGTCCGCGTCCGACGTGTTCGCGCTCGGGCTGCTGGCCGCCGAGGCCGCCACCGGGGAGCACCCGTACGGGCGGGGCCACGGCCTCGCGGTCGCCGCCCGCATCGCGGAGACCGACCGCGAACCCCCGGCGCTGGACCACCACCCCGAACCGCTGCGCCGGCTGCTCCGGCTCTGTCTTGCGGCCCGGCCCGAGGACCGCCCCTCGGCCCCGGAGGTCGCCGAACTGTGCCGCCGGGCGCTGGGCGCGGACGACGTGCGGGGGCTGCGGAACTTCACCGGCTGGCTGCCGGACCCGGTGGCCTCGGCCGTGGCCCGGATCGAGGCGGCGACCCGGCCCCGCTCCGCCGGGTACACGCCCACCTACGTGCCGACCGTGCGCGATCCGCTGGCCGCCGAATGGAAACGCCGGGTCCGTCGAAACCCGTCCCCGGGCAGCTGACTTGACGGGCCGGAAGGTGTCGTAGTCTCATCCGGCACACTTGCAGTGATGAGCGGGGGAGGCTCCCATCAGTACCGGCACCGGTGACGTGCTCACACCTCTCGGCCCCCAGGATCCGCGCGAGATCTCCGGATACCGGCTGATCGCCCGGATCGGCGAGGGCGGGATGGGCACCGTCTACCTCTCGCACACCCGGGGCGGCCAGGCCGTCGCGCTGAAACTGATCCGCCGCGAGTTCGGCGACGATCCGGAGTTCCGCCGTCGGTTCGACCAGGAGGTGCAGGCCGCCCGGCGCGTGCAGGGCTACCACCTGGTGCCGGTCGTCGACCACGACACCTCCGGCCCGCTCCCCTGGCTGGCCTCGGCGTTCGTCCCGGGTCTGGCCCTCCAGGCGGTCCTGGAGTCCCACGGTCCGCTGCCGCTGTCCGCGGTCTTCCGGCTCGTCGGCTGCACCGCGCAGGCGCTGGGCTCCATCCACGCGGCCGGGGTCGTCCACCGCGACCTGAAGCCCGGCAACATCCTGCTCGGCGCGACGGGCCCGTACGTCATCGACTTCGGGATCGCCCGTGCCACCGACGCCACCCAGCTCACCGGCAGCGGGGTCATCGGCACGCCGCAGTACATGTCGCCGGAGCACGCGCTCGGCGAGCAGGTCGGCCCGGCCACGGACGTGTTCTCGCTGGGCCTGATCGCGGCCGTCGCGGCGACCGGACGGCACCCGTACGGGGCGGGCGGCGCCCTCACCGTCGCCACCCAGATCGCCAACACCGCCAGCCGCCCGCCGAAGCTGGACGAATACCCGGCCGAGCTGCGCCCGTTGCTCGAACGCTGCCTGACCGCCGACCCGGGCACCCGTATCACCCCCGCCGAACTGGCGTCCCTGTGCGAGCAGGCCGCGGGCCGGTCGCTGCGGGAGCCCGGCGACTGGCTGCCCGCGCCGGTCGCCGCCCGGATCGCCCACCACGAGCAGGCCGCGCAACTGCCCCCGCAGCCGGCGGACCCGGCGGCCCCCACGTACCCGTCGAGCGCGCCGCAGCCCGATTCCAACCCCTACGCCACCGGAACCGGCGCCGGGCCCAACCCCTACGCCACCGATCCCGGTCCCAACCCCTATGCCACCGGCACCCTGCCGCCCGCCTCCTCCGCACCGTCGTACTCGCCGGGAACGGGGCCGGGCCCGGCCGGACCGGGAACAGGTCAGCCGGCGGGCGGTGCGTGGCCCGGCACGATGCCGCTCACCCAGACCCCCGGTGCGGTGCCGCCCGGTGCGGTGCCGCCCGCCCAGGGCCCGGGCAGCGGACCGTTCCCGGCGCATCAGCCGGCCCCGCAGCCCCCGGAGACCGGCTCCGCCGCGCCCCGCCGCAAGCGGCCGGCCCTGCTGATCGCCGCCGTGGTGGTCGCGTTCGCCACCGGCATCGGCGGCACGCTCTGGGTGCTCGGCAAGGACTCGGACGACGAGAAGAAGCAGAACGGCGGCAGCAGCGCGCAGGGCCCCCGGAAGTCCGGCACGGACGGCGGGTCCACCGCGGACGACTCCTCCGGCGGCTCCACCGGCGAGCCGTCCGGCAGCGGGTCGAAGAACCCCCCGCCCGCCTCGTACTCCGAGATCTTCAGGGACAAGCCGCTGAACCTGCGGACCCCGTCGGGCCTGGACAACACCTACGTCGACATGGACGCCCCGCTCGTGGACCCCAACGCGGGGATCGACTCGGACGACCGCGAGCTCAACGCCTCGTACGACACGCTGGAGTTCAACCGGGCGCTGGGCAAGGCGAACGGCGAGTCCCCCGAGGCGTGCCACACCGCCGCCAAGCAGAACCCTCTCCCCAGCTCGGTCTCCAGCGAGACCCTGAACAAGGAGAAGACCATCGTGGCGGGCGACGTGATGTGCAGCGTGACCTCCGAGGGCAACCTCGCCCAGTGGAAGATCTCCAACGTGGTGTTCAACACCAGCGAGAGGACCCCCACCTACGAGGGCACGCTGACCCTCTGGAAGATCGACTGACGGTCGTTCGGGGGCGTTCCCGCCGTCGTCCGGCGGGAACGCCCCGGAACGGCTCCGTCCGCCGCCGTCCGGAAAAGACGGCGGCGGTCGCCGGACCGACCGGTCCGGCGACCGCCTCTCACCCCTCGGGCGTCACGCGTGCGTGCGCAGCAGCGTCCGCATCGTCCGCATGGCCACCGACAGGTTCGCCAGGTCGAAGGCGTCCGAGCCCTGGATCTCGTCGAGCGTGGAGCGCGAACGCGTGAGGATCGCCGCGTTCTTCTCCTCCCAGGCCTTGAACCGCTCCTCCGGCGTCGAGCCCCCGTTGCCCGCCGACAGCACGTCCGCGGTGAGCGCGGCGTGCGCCGCGTACAGGTCCTCGCGGATGGAGGCGCGGGCCATGGACTGCCAGCGGTCGGCCCGCGGCAGCTCGATGATCCGGTCCATCAGCCGGGTGATGCCCAGCCGGTCGGCGAGGTCGTAGTACACCTCGGCGACGGCGAGCGGGTCCTTGCCGGTGCGCTCCGCGATCGCCACGATGTCCAGCGCCGGGAAGGCGGAGGAGAATCCGGCGACCCGCTGGGCCAGCTCGCCCGGGACGCCTGCCTCGGTGAGCTCGTCCAGGATCGACTGGTACCACTCCAGGTCGGTGCCCTTCAGCATCTTGGGCAGCTCGGCCCAGACCTGCTCGACCCCGGCCTTGAAGAAGTCGACCGTCTCGGCGATCTCCAGCGGCTGCGGCCGGTTGCCGAGCAGCCAGCGCGAACCGCGCTCGACGAGCCGGCGCGAGTGCAGCCGGACGCGGGTCTGCACATCGGCGGCGACCTCGTTGTCGAGCGCCTCCACGGCGTCCCACACCTGGCCGAGGCCGAAGATCTCACGGGCCGCGAACTGCGCCCGCACGATCTCCTCGATCGAGGCACCGGTCTCTTCCCGCAGCCGGTGCAGGAAGGTCGAACCGCCGCTGTTCACCGTGTCGTTGACCAGGACGGTGGTGATGATCTCGCGGCGCAGCGCGTGCCCGTCGACCGCCTCGGGGAACTGCTCGCGCAGCTGGTGCGGGAAGTAGGCGTGCAGCAGCGTCTGCAGGTGCGGGTCGTCCGGCAGGCTGGTGTGGATCAGCTCCCGGGCCGCGGTGATCTTCGTGTAGGCGAGCAGCACGGCGAGTTCGGGCTGGCTGAGCCCCCTGCCGGAGTTGAGCAGCTCACGGATCTGCCGGTCGTTGGGCAGGAACTCCAGACCGCGGTCGAGGTCGCCGTCGCGGCCCAGTCGGCGCATGAAGCGCTGGTGGGCGTGGAGCAGGGAGGACGACTGGGCCGTGGCGTTGGCGAGTGCCACGTTCTGCGCGTAGTTGTTGCGCAGGACCAGGCGGCCGATCTCGTCGGTCATCTCGGCGAGCAGCTTGTTGCGCTGCTTGACGGTCATGTCGCCGTCCCGGACCAGGCCGTTGAGCAGGATCTTGATGTTCACCTCGTGGTCGGAGGTGTCCACACCGGCGCTGTTGTCGATCGCGTCGGTGTTGATCCGGCCGCCGGTGCGGGCGAACTCGATCCGGCCGAGCTGGGTGGCGCCGAGGTTGCCGCCCTCGCCGACGACCTTGGCCCGCAGGTCCTCGCCGTTGACCCGGATCGCGTCGTTGGCCTTGTCGCCGACGTCCGCGTTCGACTCGGCGGAGGACTTGATGTACGTGCCGATGCCGCCGTTCCACACCAGGTCCACGGGGGACTTGAGGATGGTCTGCATCAGATCGGCGGGCGTCATCTTGGTGACTCCCGGCTCGATGCCGAGCGCCTCGCGGATGTGCGCGTTGATCGGGATGGACTTGGCGCTGCGCGGGTGGACGCCGCCGCCCGCGGAGAGCAGTTCCTTGCCGTAGTCGGCCCAGGAGCTGCGCGGCAGCTCGAAGAGGCGGCGCCGCTCGGCGTAGGAGGTGGCGGCGTCCGGGGTCGGGTCGAGGAAGATGTGCCGGTGGTCGAAGGCGGCGACGAGCCGGATGTGCTCGGAGAGCAGCATGCCGTTGCCGAACACGTCACCGGACATGTCGCCGACGCCGACGACGGTGAAGTCCTGGGTCTGGGTGTCGTGGCCCAGCTCGCGGAAGTGCCGCTTGACGGACTCCCAGGCGCCGCGGGCGGTGATGCCCATGCCCTTGTGGTCGTAACCGGCGGAGCCGCCGGAGGCGAAGGCGTCGCCGAGCCAGAAGCCGTACGCGACGGCGACCTCGTTGGCGATGTCGGAGAAGCTCGCGGTGCCCTTGTCGGCGGCGACGACCAGGTAGGTGTCGTCCTCGTCGTGCCGGACGACGTCCTTGGGCGGCACGACCTCGCCGGCCACCATGTTGTCGGTGATGTCGAGCAGTGCCGAGATGAAGGTGCGGTACGAGGCGATGCCCTCGGCCATCCAGGCGTCGCGGTCGACGGCCGGGTCCGGGAGCTGCTTGGCGACGAACCCGCCCTTGGCGCCGACGGGCACGATGACGGTGTTCTTGACCATCTGCGCCTTGACCAGGCCGAGGATCTCCGTGCGGAAGTCCTCGCGCCGGTCCGACCAGCGCAGACCGCCTCGGGCGACCTTGCCGAAGCGCAGGTGCACGCCCTCGACGCGCGGCGAGTAGACCCAGATCTCGAAGGCCGGCCGGGGCGCGGGCAGGTCCGGGATGGACTGCGGGTCGAACTTCATCGAGACGTAGCCGTGCGGCTTGCCGCTGTCGGCCATCTGGAAGAAGTTGGTGCGCAGGGTGGCCTTGATGACGGTGAGGAAGGAGCGCAGGATGCGGTCCTCGTCGAGCGAGGCGACCTGGTCCAGGGCCCCGTCCAGTTCCTCCAGGAGGCCGTCGGTCAGCTCGGTGCCGGCGCTCTGCCGCTCCGGGGACATCCGGGCCTCGAAGAGCGAGACCAGCAGCCGGGTGGTGTGGACGTTGTTGCGGAGAGTGCTCTCCATGTAGTCCTGGCTGAACGTCGATCCGGCCTGGCGCAGGTACTTGGCGTAGGCGCGCAGCACCATCGCCTGGCGCCAGGTCAGCCCGGCGCCCAGGACCAGCGAGTTGAAGCCGTCGTTCTCGGCCTCCCCGGTCCACACGGCGGCGAAGGCGTCCTGGAAGCGGTCGCGGGCGTCGTCGGCGAGGTAGTTGCCGCCGGCCTGCGGCATCCGGAGCCCGAAGTCGTAGATCCAGGCGTGCGTACGGTCCGCGCAGCGCAGCTCGTACGGGCGCTCGTCGACGACCTCGACGCCGAGCCGCTGGAGGGCCGGGAGCACGGCGGACAGGGAGACCTGCTCGCCGGTCCGGTAGATCTTGAAGCGGCGCTCGCCGGGGCCCGCGCCGACCGGCTCGTACAGGCTGAGGGCGAAGTCCTTCTCGTCCTTCTTGAGCGCTTCGAGGTGGACCAGGTCGGCCACGGCGGCGCGCGGCGTGTGGTCGGCCTTGTAGCCCTCGGGGAAGGAGTGGCCGTACTGGCGCAGCAGCTCGGCGGCCCGCTCCTCGCCGCACTCGGCGCCCAGCGCCTCCTGGAAGCCGTCCGCCCAGGAGCGGGCGGCCTCGACGAGCCGGGCCTCGATGCGGTCGGCCTCGGCGTCGGTGAGGTCGGGCAGTTCGGTGCCGGGGGCGACCCGGACGACGAAGTGCAGCCGGGAGAGGATCGACTCGGTGTTCCAGGCGGTGAAGTCGACGCTGATGCCGCCCAGTTCCTCCTTGAGGATGTCGATCAGGCGCAGGCGCACACCGGTGGTGTAGCGGTCGCGCGGCAGGTAGACGATCGCGGAGTAGTAGCGCCCGTACTCGTCCTGGCGCAGGTAGAGCCGCAGTCGGCGGCGCTCCTGGAGGTAGAGCACGGAGGTGACCACGGAGCGCAACTGGTCGACGGGCGTCTGGAAGAGCTCGTCGCGCGGGTAGGTCTCCAGGATCTGGAGCAGGTCGCGGCCGTCGTGGCTGTTGGGCGAGAAGCCCGCGCCCTCCAGCACCTCGGCGACCTTGCGTCGGATGACGGGCACCCGGCGCACGGACTCGGTGTAGGCGGCGGAGGAGAACAGCCCGAGGAAGCGGCGCTCGCCGATGACGTTGCCGTCCTGGTCGAACTTCTTCACGCCGACGTAGTCGAGGTAGCTGGGCCGGTGCACGGTCGACCGGCTGTTGGCCTTGGTGAGGATGAGGAGCTTGCGCTCCCGGGCCTTGGCGCGGGCGTCGGCGGGCAGCCGGTCGAAGGAGGGGCTGACCGGGTGCGCCTCGTCGACGCTGTGGTGCGGGTCGGAGCGCAGGATGCCGAGGCCGGTGCCGGCGACGGCGGCCAGCGAGTCGGTGTCCTTCAGCTCGTACTCGCGGTAGCCGAGGAAGGTGAAGTGGTCGGCGGCGAGCCAGCGCAGCAGCTCCCTGGCCTCGTTGACCTCCTCGTCGGCGAGGTCGTCGAGCGGCTCGCCGGGCAGGTCGTCGGCGATGCGCAGCGCGGCCTCGCGCATCTTCTCCCAGTCCTCGACGGTCTCCCGCACGTCGGACAGGACGCGCAGCAGGTCGGCGGTGATCTGCTGAAGGTCGGCGCGGTCGGTCTCGCGGTCGATCTCGACGTGGATCCAGGACTCGACGAGCGCGTCGTGCGGCAGCTCGGCCTTGCCGTCCTTCGTGCCGCCCTTGGCGTTCTTGCCGCCCTGCGCGCCCGCCTGGAGGCCGTTGCCCTCGGCGAGGACCTCGATGAGCTTGCCGGTGACGTCACGGCGCACGACGACCTGCGGGTGGATCACGACGTGGATGCCGCGCCCCTGCCGGGACAGCTCGTTGGTGACGGAGTCGACCAGGAACGGCATGTCGTCGGTGACCACCTCGACGACGGTGTGGCTGCACGTCCAGCCGTTCTCCTCGACGGTCGGGGTGTGCACCCGGACGTTCGCCGTGCCCTGCGGGCGCATTTCGGCCAGCCGGTAGTGGGAGGAAGCGGCCCCGAAGACGTCCACCGGGTCGCGGCCCGTGATGTCCTCGGGAGCGGTGTGCAGGTAGTAGCGCTGGAGGTAGGAGAGAAGTACGTCCTGCCCGGGACGTTCCTGCTCGTCCCCGGTGCCCGCGACACGGACCCGGGAGGTACCGCCCGGCCCGCCGACACCACCGCCCGGGCTGTTGTCAGCTACCCTCGCGGCTCGTGCGAGCAGCTCGGCCTTGGCTTCGTCCAGCTTGGTCTGCATGTCCTCTGGCTCCTGTCGCGCGCCGTTGCGTGACGTAGGTGGAATAGGCGGCATAGCACCACGACCCGGATCTTCCGGTCCGGGTCGACGCTACCGCTCTGCCGCTATGAGAGATGCCCGGAACCGCTTCTTCCCCTTCGGGGAATCGGTCCGGGCGGTGAGGATCGGCGACGACCCGGAGGGTGTGGCACTCCGGGTGCGGGCCGGGGGCTCCACTGCCCCCGAGGCGTATCGCGCTGATCACGGGGTCCAGGCTATCTCGATCGGACCCTTCGTCGTCATGAGTTGTATATGTCCAAAAAACGGCGCCGAATTTGACACCTTGGACAGCGCGCCCGTCCGTATTGCCGCACTCTGGTAACGAACAGGCCGACGAACCGTGGGAGCCCTGCCATGGCACCGAAGATCCTGATCGTCACCGGCGACGCCGCCGAGTCCCTGGAGGTCCTCTACCCGTACCAGCGACTGCGCGAGGAGGGGTACGACGTCCACGTCGCGGCCCCCAGCCGCAAGACGCTGCGCTTCGTGGTCCACGACTTCGTGCCCGGGTTCGACACCTACACCGAGAAGCCCGGCTACACCTGGCCCGCCGACCTGGCCTTCTCCGAGGTCGACGCCGGGGACTACGCGGCCCTGGTGATCCCGGGCGGCCGGGCTCCCGAGTACCTGCGCAACGACGCGGAGCTGCGCAAGATCCTCAAGGCGTTCTTCGACTCGGACCGGCCCGTGGCCCAGATCTGCCACGGCCCGCTGATGACCGCGGCGATCGGCGCGCTGACCGGCCGGCACGTCACGGCGTACCCCGCGCTGGAGCTGGACATGCAGGCGGCGGGTGCCACCTTCGAGGACCACGAGGCGGTGGTCGACGGCGCACTGGTCTCCGCCCGGGCCTGGCCGGACCACTCGGCGTGGATGCGCGAGTTCCTGAAGGTCCTCCGCGAGAAGGCCCCGGTCGAGGCCTGACCTCCCGGCCCCGGCACCCGGCACCTCACCCGGCCGGTGCGGCTGCGGCGCCCGTCCGGGTCCCGTACGTGAGGTGTCTCACCCGGTCAGCCGCTCGGCGAGGTGCGCGGCCTCGGCCAGGCTGTCCACCACCGGCACCCCTGCGGCCTCCAGACTGGCCCTGCTGTGCGACCCGCCGGTGTAGAGCACGGCCTTCGCGCCGACGTGGGCCGCGGCCACGGCGTCGTCCACCGCGTCACCGATGACCACCGTGTGCTGCGGGGATATCCCCTCCAGCGCGGCCAGGTGCCGTTCCATGTGCCGCGCCTTGCTGCCGCCGGACGGCCCGGTGCGCCCGTCGACCCGCACGAAATGCGGCTCGATGCCGTAGCCCCGCACCACGGGGACCAGCTCGTCGTGCCCGTACATGCTCAGCAGCGACTGGCTGCGCCCGGCGAGCCGCCACTGCGCGAGCAGCTCCTCGGCCCCCTCGGTGAGCCCGCAGGCGGCCCGCTGCTCGGTGTAGTGCCGGTGGAACACCCCGTCCATCCGCTCCCACTCGGCCTCCGTGGGCAGCCGGCCCATCAGCCGCTCGTAGAAGCGGGGTATCGGGACGCAGTACATCTCGCGGTACTGCTCCAGGGTGATCGGCTCCAGGCCGATCTCGCCGAACGCGGCGTTCGTCGCGCCGACGACCGCGACGTTGTCGTCGAGCAGTGTGCCGTTCCAGTCCCAGACCAGATGCGTGCGGTGCTTCCCGTGCGTCCCCATGCGTAAGAAAGTACCCGCCAGGTCCGACAACCCGTTCGAGAAACCACTCCCCGGACACCTCCGGCCGGTTTCCCGCCGGCCTCCGCCAGCTTCCCGCCGCCGCGTCCGGGCCCCGCGGCCGTCCTCAGCCGATCAGGTTCGGGATCTCCTGGATGCCGAACCACAGCAGCTCGTGGTCCTCGGCGCCGTCCACGGTGAACTGCGCGTCGTCGTCACCGAGGTCCGCGGCCCCCAGCGCCGTGACGGCGGCCGTGACGTCCTCCCGCGCGTCGTCCGAGTCGACGTGCACGGCGGCGGCCTTGGCGAGCGCCACGGAGGACGCGATCCGCACCTCGCCGAGCGAGGACGAGTCGAGGCTGCGGTCCGGGTCGGCGACGGCCGCGCCGTCCGGTACGTCGACGGCGACGACGACCCGTCGGCACACCTCGCCGGGGTCCCGGGCGATCATGCGCAAGGAGGCGGAGGCGGCCCGGTTGAGCGCCGCGTACTCCAGCTCCTCGATGTCGTCGGAGACGTACCACTCGCGCAGTCCGGGGGTCACCGCGTACGCGGTGAGCGGGCCGGGACCGATCTCGCCCGCCCCGTGCGCCGCTGCGAGACCGGAGAGGGTCAGGGGGACGTACACGCGCATGGCTGGGCCGCTTTCGTAGTCGGAAACGCCCTCAGGATACGTGCGACGTCCCCCTTTGGGGTCACGTGCGCCGACGCCGGTCCGTCCACCCGGCGACCGCCCCTCACCCTCCCGTCGCCCGCCGCACACCCCGCTCGCAGACGCCCGCATCACCCGGATAGGTGATTCGTCCCGGCCGCTCCGGGCGCCCCGCCACCGCTTGCGGCCCGTTCCCTGCCGCCGTAGAAGATCCCCATCAGAAGTTACTGCCCGGTATGCGACCGGGACTCTGAAGCACGGGGGCGATGAACGATGAGCACGAACAGGACCCGGCCCGCCGGACGCCACGACCGGCGCGGACCCCACTCCGTACCACCCCAGCGCACGAGGGTTCCCCGGCGCGTGCGCCCCCACCACTGGTTCGCCGAACGCCTCCTCGCGGTGCTCAGCGGTCAGCGTCCGGTGCACTGGATGCTCGGCCACACCATCGGCGAGGCGTACGACCAGCTGGCCGAGCTGGCCCCGCGCACCCCGCTCAGGAGCCGCGGCGCCCGCCCCGTGATCCGCATGTGCCACGGCGCCCAGCCGGCGCCGGGTGTGGTCGAGGCCTGCGCGAGCATCGCGGCGGGCGAACAGGTGCGGGCGATGGCCTTCCGCCTGGAGCAGGGCACCGACCTCCGCTGGCGCTGCGCCGCGGTGGAACTGGGCGGCGAACGCCTCCAGGCCCCGCTGCCCCACTGACCTCCGGGACCGCCGGAACCGCCGGAACCGCCGGGACAGGCACCGGAACGCCGGACCCGGAACGGAGGAACGCAGGAACGGAGGAACGCAGGGACGGAGGAGCGAAGGAACGGCGACAGAACGCGACGAGGCGGCCACACCCGGGCCGGAGGGCCCCGCAACCCCCACAGGGCCCGGAGAGGAGCCTCAGCGCCCCGCAGAACCCCTCATGGACAACCCGAGCCACCCGGGAACCGGCCCGCTCCCGCTTTCAGCCCCTGTGGCGATCGGGGGGCGGAGTCGCGGACGGAGCCCCGGACCCCGGTCACGGGAAGGAGCGGGCGGGCCGGTCCCGCACAGCGGCACCCAGCACGGCGCGGCCCGCCCCGCTCCGGAACCTCACACCCCGGCCGCCCCGAACCAGGAAAGGGCCGGGGCCGGACGCCACCATCACGCGCCCGACCCCGGCCCTTCGACATACCACTTCTCGCGGCGTCACTTCTTGCGGCGACGACCCCCGCCGTTCTTCTGCGCCTTGCGCCGCTCCGCCCGGGTCAGCCCGTCCGACTCGGACCCGGTCGTACCGCCGCCGTTGGAGAAGTCGCCCTCGACGACGCCACCCTCACCGTCCACCGTGGGGGCGGAGAAGTGCAGCCGGTCGGGGCGCTGCGGGGCGTCGAGCCCCTTGGCCCGGATCTCCGGACGCGCCGCCGGTACGGCGTCCTCCTTGACGAGCGAGGTCCGCTCGGCCTCGTCCTGCACCGGAACCTCCTCGACCTGCTGCTCGACCTGGACCTCCAGGTTGAACAGGTAGCCGACGGACTCCTCCTTGATGCCCTCCATCATGGCGTTGAACATGTCGAAGCCCTCGCGCTGGTACTCGACCAGCGGGTCCTTCTGCGCCATGGCCCGCAGGCCGATGCCCTCCTGGAGGTAGTCCATCTCGTAGAGGTGCTCACGCCACTTGCGGTCGAGGACGGACAGCACCACGCGCCGCTCCAGCTCGCGCATGATGTCCGAGCCGAGCTGCTTCTCGCGCGTGTCGTACTGCTCGTGGATGTCGTCCTTGATCGACTCGCCGATGAACTCGGCCGTGATCCCGGCCCGGTCACCCGCCGCGTCCTCGAGCTCCTCGATGGTGACCTTCACCGGGTAGAGCTGCTTGAACGCGCCCCACAGCCGGTCCAGGTCCCATTCCTCGGCGAAGCCCTCGGTGGTCTCCTGGCGGATGTAGTCGTCGATCGTGTCGTCCATGAAGTGACGGACCTGGTCCTGCAGGTCCTCGCCCTCCAGGACCCGGCGGCGCTCGCCGTAGATGACCTCGCGCTGCCGGTTGAGCACCTCGTCGTACTTCAGGACGTTCTTGCGCGTCTCGAAGTTCTGCTGCTCGACCTGCGACTGGGCCGACGCGATCGCCCGCGTCACCATCTTGTTCTCGATCGGCACGTCGTCCGGCACGTTGGCCATCGACATGACCCGCTCGACCATCTGCGCCTTGAACAGCCGCATCAGGTCGTCGCCGAGCGACAGGTAGAAGCGGGACTCGCCCGGGTCGCCCTGACGGCCGGAACGACCGCGGAGCTGGTTGTCGATGCGCCGCGACTCGTGCCGCTCGGTACCCAGGACGTAGAGGCCGCCGAGCTCCTTGACCTCTTCGAACTCCGCCTTCACGGCCTGCTCGGCCTTCTCCAGCGCGGCGGGCAGCGCGGCCGCCCACTCCTCGACGTGCTCGACGGGGTCGAGACCGCGCTGGCGCAGCTCCGCCTCGGCGAGGTCGTCGGGGTTGCCGCCGAGCTTGATGTCGGTGCCTCGGCCGGCCATGTTCGTCGCGACCGTGACCGCGCCCTTGCGGCCCGCCTGGGCGACGATCGTCGCCTCCCGGTCGTGCTGCTTGGCGTTGAGCACCTCGTGCTGGACACCGCGCTTGGAGAGCTGCTGCGAGAGGTACTCGGACTTCTCGACCGAGGTGGTGCCGACCAGGATCGGCTGGCCCTTCTCGTGCTTCTCGGCGATGTCGTCGACGACCGCGGCGAACTTCGCGACCTCGGTGCGGTAGATCAGGTCCGACTGGTCGGCACGGACCATCGGCCGGTTGGTCGGGATCGGCACCACGCCGAGCTTGTAGATCTGGTGGAACTCCGCGGCCTCGGTCATCGCCGTACCGGTCATGCCGGAGAGCTTGTCGTAGAGGCGGAAGAAGTTCTGCAGGGTGATCGTGGCGAGCGTCTGGTTCTCGTCCTTGATGTCCACCCCTTCCTTCGCCTCGATCGCCTGGTGCATGCCCTCGTTGTAGCGGCGGCCGGCGAGGATACGGCCGGTGTGCTCGTCGACGATCATGACTTCGCCGTCGATGACGACGTAGTCCTTGTCCTTCTTGAAGAGTTCCTTGGCCTTGATGGCGTTGTTGAGGTACCCGACGAGAGGGGTGTTCACCGACTCGTAGAGGTTCTCGATGCCGAGCCAGTCCTCGACCTTCGAGACGCCGGACTCGTGGATGGCGACGGTCCGCTTCTTCTCGTCGACCTCGTAGTCGCCGGTCTCCTCGATGCCCTTGAGCGGGTTGCCCGCCTCGCCCTTGGTGAGGCGGGTGACCAGCTTGGCGAAGTCGCCGTACCACTTGGTGGCCTGGTCGGCCGGGCCGGAGATGATCAGCGGCGTACGGGCCTCGTCGACGAGGATCGAGTCGACCTCGTCGACCACGGCGAAGTTGTGGCCGCGCTGGACCAGCTCGTCCGCGGACCACGCCATGTTGTCGCGGAGGTAGTCGAAACCGAACTCGTTGTTCGTGCCGTACGTGATGTCGCAGGCGTACTGCTCACGGCGCTGGGCCGGCGTCATGTTGGCGATGATGCAGCCGACGGTCAGGCCCAGGAACTTGTGGACCCGCCCCGTCAGTTCGGAGTCGCGCTCGGCCAGGTAGTCGTTGACCGTGATCAGGTGTACGCCCTTGCCGGAGAGCGCGTTGAGGTACGCCGGCAGGGTGCCGACCAGGGTCTTGCCCTCGCCGGTCTTCATCTCGGCCACATAGCCGAGGTGCAGGGCTGCGCCGCCCATCATCTGGACGTCGTAGTGGCGCTGTCCGAGGACTCGCTTGGCGGCCTCACGGACGGTCGCGAATGCTTCGGGAAGCAGGTCGTCCAGGCTCTCGCCGTCCGCGTACCGTTCCTTGTACTCGTCGGTGAGCGCCCGCAGCTCGGCGTCGGAGAGGTTGACGAAGTCCTCTTCGATGGAGCTGACCTGGTCCGCGATGCGGTGCAGTTTGCGCAGGATCTTGCCTTCGCCTGCACGCATGAGCTTGTTGAAGACGGACACTGAGGCTGGTCTCCTTGCCGGTCGGGCCTGGCACTGGGTCGTGTGTGGACTCTGGCGCGGGCACGGCAGGTGGGCCCCACCGCAACGGCCATCGTAAGCGAGGACCCGGCCGCGCCGGGAGGGCTGCCGCCGCGTTGGCCCCACCGTCCCTCATGGGTGAACGGCCGGGAAGCTCCGAAGGTGCCGGGAAGTACGAAAAGTGTTCGCCCCCCGGCCGGTGCCTCACCAGAATCCGTGCATGGACCCGATCACCCTCACCACCGACCGCCTGTCGCTGCGCCCCTTCACCGGCGAGGACGTCGACGGAATCCACGCGGCCTGCCAGGATCCGGACATCCGGCGCTGGACGGTCGTACCCTCCCCCTACAGCCGCTCCGATGCCGAGCTCTTCGCGGAGAAGCTGTGCCCCGACGGCTGGCGCGACGACTCCATGTACAACTTCGCGGTGGTTCTGCGCACCGGCGGGGCCCTGGTGGGCGCGCTCGGCATCACCCGCCGCAGCCTGCCGGGCCTGTACGAGGTGGGTTTCTGGTCCGTCGCCGGGCACCGGGGGCGCGGCTACACGACGGAAGCGGTGCTGTCCGCCGCCCGCTGGGCGTTCACGGAGCTGGGCTGCGACCGGCTGGAGTGGCGTGCCGAGGTCGGCAACGCCGCCTCTCGCGCCGTGGCCCTGCGAGCGGGGTTCCGGATGGAGGGCGAGCAGCGTTCGGGGCTGTTCAACAAGGGAGTGCGGCGCGATGCCTGGGTGGGGGCGCTGCTCCCCTCCGACCTCGGTCTGCCGGGCACCCGCCCCTATCTGCCCGTCCCCTGAACGAGTGGCCCCGCAGGCCGGTCCCGGTTCCTGTTACGGTCCCCGCTCCGGTCCCCGCTCCGGTCCCTGTTCCGGTTCCGGCGGGACCGGGGCCGACTGTCAGTGCCTGCCTCTAGGGTGCGGGGCATGACCTCTGTGCCGCCTCCCGCCGTCGAACTCTCCGCCGACCAGGCGCGCAGGATCGCCCTGCGCGCCCAGGGCTTCCTCGGCGCCCCGGACCGCCGGGCCGGGATTCCGGGCGTGCTGCGGCATCTCGGCGCCGTGCAGCTCGACACGATCTCGGTGCTCGCGCGGTCGCACGAGCTGATTCCGTACGCCCGCCTCGGTGCGGTCGGCCGACGCACGATCGAGGAGGCGTACTGGTCGGACGGCCGCGCCTTCGAGTACTGGTCGCACGCGGCCTGCATCCTGCCGGTCGAGGAGTGGCCGCACTTCGCGTTCCGCCGCCGCGCCTACCGCTCGCGCCCGCAGTGGCACCACGACCTGCCGGACGGCGTGTACGAGACGGTGATCAAGCAGTTGCGCGCCGAGGGCCCGCTGACGGCGACGGAGCTGGGCGGCGCGAAGAACGGCGGCGAGTGGTGGGACTGGTCGGGGTCGAAGGTCGCCGTCGAGCGCGCCCTGATGTACGGCGAGGTGGTGTGCACCGAGCGGCGCGGCTGGAAGCGGGTGTACGACCTCGCCGAGCGGGCCCTGCCCGATGCCGTGCTGCACGACGACCTGGACGACGAGGAGTGTCTGCGGCGGCTGGTCGCGCTCGCGGGGCGGTCCCTGGGGGTGGGCACCCGGGCGGACATCGCGGACTACCACCGGCTGAAGGGCGAACAGTTCGACGCGGTGGTGGCGGACTCCGGGCTGGTGCCGGTGACGGTGCGGGGCTGGGCGAAGCCCGCCTGGGCGGATCCGGCGGCGCTGGCCTCGGAGCCGCGCGGCCGGCACCGTACGACCCTGTTGTCACCGTTCGACTCGCTGATCTGGGAGCGGGCCCGCACCGAGCGGATCTTCGGTTTCACCCACCGCCTGGAGGCGTACGTCCCCAAGCCCAAGCGGGTCCACGGCTACTTCGCGATGCCGCTGCTGGCCGGCGGGAGGCTGCAGGGCCGGGTGGACCCGGCGCGTGAGGGCAGCACGCTGGTCGCCCGGCAGGTGTCCCTGGAGAGCGGGAAGGCCGTGGTGCCGATGGCCGAGGCGCTGGTGGAGGCCGCGTCCTGGGTCGGCTGCACGGACGTCCGGCTGGAGCGGGTCGACGCGCCGGAACTGCGTGAACCGCTCACCCGGGAAATCGCCCGCGCCCTGGCGTGAGCGCGACCGCCCTCCCGCCCGGCGCTTTACCTCTTTCCGGTACCGGATCCTGTTCCGGTACCGCCTCCTGCCGGTGTCCGGCCTTTGGCCCGGCGTCGTTCCGTCCGGTCCTTTCGTCGTGGCCCGTCCCTCCGCGGACGGGTCACCTGATCTCCAGGATCTTCTCCCGCATGGCATAGACGACGGCTTCCATCCTGGAGTGCAGCTGCAGCTTCTCCAGAATGTTGCGGACGTGGTTCTTCACGGTGTTCTCGGAAATGAACAGCTCCTTCGCGATATCGCGATTGTTCATGCCCGTGGCGACGAGTTTGAGGACTTCGAGCTCCCGGTCGGTGAGCCGGGGCGCGGGAACCAGCCTGCGTTCGTCGGTCCGCTGGATCATCGACTTGAACTCGGTGAGCAGTTTGGACGCCATGGAGGGGCTGATCTGGGACTGTCCGTCGGCGACCGCGCGAATCGCGGTGGCCACCTCGTCCGTGGAGATCTCCTTGAGGAGGTAGCCGGTGGCGCCGGCCTTGATCGCGTCGTAGAGGTCGGCCTCCTCGTCGCTGATCGTCAGCATGATGATCTTCGCGCTCGGGGCCACCTCCTTGATGGCCGTGCAGGCCTCGATGCCGCCGCGCTTGGGCATCCGCACGTCCATCAGCACGATGTCGGGCAGCAGGTCGGCGGCCTTGTCGACCGCTTCCGACCCGTCTCCGGCCTCGCCGACGACCTGGATGTCCTCCTCCTGGGCGAGGACGATCTCCAGACCTCTGCGGAAGAGCGCGTGGTCGTCCACCACGAGGACCCGGATCGGCTCCTTGCGGAAACCGTTGTCCGCGTCCGGGCCGCAGGCCCTCGCGATGTCGTCGGCGTCATTCGCGTCACGCACGGGCCCGAAGGCGTCCGCCATCGTTCCTCCCCCTGAAGGCCATGGCCTGAAGTTCACAAGCAGTCCGCCAACGGCAGTTCACAGAGCACCGGTTGGCTTGGGACGCCATGATTCCATGCCCGGACGTCGGAGCGGTGATCATGTGACCGCGCACCGGTGCCCCTGGGAGCGCACAGACGTTCCAGGGGCACCGCGAAAGCGTGGCGTCAGCCGCCGAGCGCGCCGCCTGCGCCACCGGCCTCGTCGGCGGCCAGCGGGTCGGTCCTCAGATGGATGACACCGTAGTCATAGGCGTGCCGTCGGTAGACGACACTGGGTTCCTTGGTCTCGGAGTCGACGAACAGGTAGAAGTCGTGCCCGACCAACTCCATTTCGTAGAGCGCCTGATCGAGCGACATCGGTGCGGCGACGTGCGTCTTCTCGCGCATCACCAGCGGACCCTCGCCCTGGATCTCCAGCGAGCCGAACCTGGTGGTGGGCACGGACTCGGTCGTCTCACTGGCGATCAGGTCGCCCTCGCCGTTGAACGACGCCGCGTCCGGCACGTTCTCGGCGACCTCCGCAGCGGGAATGCGGCCGTTGCCACGGCGGCTGTAGCGCTTGTCGTGCTGCTTGCGCAGCCGCGCCTCCAGCTTGCCGGTGGCCAGGTCCAGCGCTGCGTACGGGTCGCCTGCGGCCGCTTCCGCCCGGATGACCGGACCGCGCGAGCGGAGCGTGATCTCCACCCGGTCGGAACGGTCGGCCTGACGGGGGTTCGGCTCCTTGGACACCTCGACGTCGAGGCTGATCACCTTGCCGTCGAACTTCTGGATCTTGTCCAGCTTCAGCTTCTCGGCCACGTGCTTGCGGAACCGCTCGGGCACCTCGGTCTTGCGGCCCTTGACGACGATGTCCACGCAGAACTCCGTTCCCGGAAAGCCCCGCTCAGTGGCGGAGCATCTCCCTTTTGCACCAGGCCCCGGTGACGACCGGAGCCGCGGACTCGGTGACTTCCACCTCCTCCTCCCCCGACGGCGGGGACTCCACCCCACCGAATTCCCAGCTCTGGGCTACTGGTGAGTTACCTGCCCGAAACCTGGTGGTGCATTCGTCGAGGTCCGGCATTCACCATTCCTCACAACCGAACATAGCCTGCTCTGCCGGTTGTCGGCACCCGCTACTCGCGCGTACCTCCGTTCCGGGCTTTTTACTCACTCACTACCTGCAACGATGCAAGTTCACCGAGAGTTCCGGTTTATTTCGAAGGCTGCGGGAGATACTGCGACAACAGCCGCCTGCCCGGCGCCGGAAACGGCTGCCGCGTGTCCGCCCGCCGCACCGACCGCCCGTGCCGCCTCGGCGAGCGAGGCACCGGTCGTCAGGAGATCGTCCACCAGCACCACCCTTCCGGCCCCGAGCAGTCGTTCACCCCCGGCCACGACCTCCAGGGCCCCCGCCAGATTCACCTGCCGCTGCCGGGCTCCCAGCCCCGCCTGGTCGGCCACCGGACGCCACTGGCGCAGCACCGCGGCCACCCGGGCACCGGTGCCGTCGCGTCTCAGCTCTCCCGCCGCGGCCAGCGCGATCCGGCGCGTCGGATCATGGCCCCGCGCGGCCACCGCCCGCCGCGCCGAGGGCACGGGCACCAGCAGCAACGGGCCGTCGCCGCCCGCCCGTCCCGCCCCGGCCCGTACGGCACCCGCCAGCGCCTTGCCGAGCGCACCGGCCAGCCCCAGCGCGCCCCGCTCCTTGTGGGCCAGGAGAACCGCCCGCACCGCTCCCTCGTACGCCGCCGCCGCATGCACCACCGGCAGGCCCGCGGGCTCCGGAACGGGTCTCACCCGGCGCGGTGCCCCGTCGAGGAGTTCCGCACGGCACTCCTCGCACAGCTCCGCGCGCGGCCTGCCGCAACCACCGCAGGACACCGGCAGGATCAGCCCGGAGATCTCCCGCCACCACCCCCGCATGACTCCACTGTGCCCTCCGGGAGGAGAGTCGGCCACCCCTGTGGAAAACGCGGGCGGGGCTTGCGGAACTCAGCCCGGGTAGACCAGTGAGGCCCCCTTCTTGACCACCGTCTGCCAGTTGTCGCCGGGCGACAGCTTCACGATCCCGTCGCTCGACGTGGCCGCCATCAGCGGAAGCTGCTCGTCGTCCGCCGCCGCGACCGAAGAGACCTGGTTCACGCCGGGCAGGGCGCCCGACGCGGACGTCGAACCGTCCGCCTGGACGTAGCGCACCTGCTGCACCCCGCCCTCCTCCTTGCCGACCACCACGAGCCGGCTGCGGCCCGACCACGACATCGCGGTCACGTCCGTCAGCTGGGGCGCGGCCTGGCGCAGCTGCACCACCGACACCTGTTGCGCGGACTCCGGCCCGCGCCGCTCGATCCGGCCGATCTTCAGGGTGTTGCGGCCGTCCTGGGTCACGAGCAGAGCGATCCGCACCCCGTCCGCGGACATCCGCAACGCCTCGATCCGGCCGCCGTCCAGGTCGGGCACGGCGACTTCCCGCGGTTTGCCCGTGCCCCCGTCCAGCATCAGCAGCCGGGGGTTGTCGGGGTCCCGGTCGGCCACCCAGAGGTCGCCGCTGCCGTCCCAGCTCGGCGCCGACAGCCGGTTCTTCAGGCTGTGGGCCCTGCTGGTCACCGAGGGGGCGGGGAGTTCTTCGTCCGAGATGATCGACGTGACGTAGAGCGCCGATCCGTCGCGCGAGACCGCCGCCGCCGACTGCTCGTCCCTGGCCACACCGATCACGCCCATCGGCATCGGGCCGTTGCCGAGCGGACCGGCCACGGCCTCCGGGGTGCCGCTGCCCTTGGTGCTGCCGGGGATCCGTTCCACGTGCCCCTTGTCGTTCACGAAGTACTGGCTGTCCGGGCCGCTCGACGAACCGTCGGGGGCGAACTCCTCCGCCTGGTCCGTCCCGAGCGCGCACAGCGTGGAGCCGTCCGAGCGCTGCAGCTCGACCTGTTCGACCCGAGCCGACGTCAGGTCCCGCAGGGTGTAGAGGACCTGCGAGGCCATCATGCGGCAGGACCTCTGCCCGACCCCGTCCGCCTTCTTGTTCAGCGGCACCTTCAGTACGTTGCGGTCGTCGGGTGTCAGGGAGGTGACGCCCTTCTTCAGCTCCGTGCCCGGGGGAAACCGGGATTCGACCACGGGCCGCAGCCAGTTGGTCGGCCCCGCGAGAAGGCTGCGGACGGACTGGGTCACGGTGTCCATCCCCGTGACGGGATCCGTCCGGCTGCGGATGTAGACGGGGTCGGCCACCAGGGTCGACGGCACCGTCTTCCGTTCCGCCGCGAAGTAGTACTTGTTGACGGACCGGAAGAGGCGCTTGAAGTCCGACTGCCCGAGCAGGAGCCCGTCCGGCACTCGGTCGATCCGCCACTCCTCGCCCTCCGGCCCGTCCTCCTTCACCACGTGCAGGGCCTGGCTGTAGTCGGCGGGGGCGAGCGGCTGGTAGACGCTCTGGGCGTCGACGGTCGCCACCCTCGTGCCGGTCAGCGTGTAGGTGACCTCGGTGATGTTGTGGTCGCCGTCGCGGACGGGGCGGTCCTTCCGGTTCGGCGCCTTGGTGAGCACGGTGGTGAACGCGCCCGGGTCCCAGTTCTTGGCCGCCCTCTTCGTCAGGTACTTGCGGGTCGTCCTGAACTCCGAGTCGTCACTGGTCATCGACTCCAGGAAACCGTCGACCACTTCGTCGGTGGTGGCGTTGTCACGCGGCGCGACGGCGTACACCTGCACCTGGGAGTCGCCCGGCTGCGAGGCGTCGACGGCCTTGACGTCCCCGGTGACGGGCATCGAGCTGCACGCGGACAGCAGCACCGCGCAGCATCCGAGCAGCACGAGCAGTGCCGGCACACGCCCACGGCCGTCCCTGCGACGGTCAGCGCCCACGATTCATGCCCCTTGCTCCGGATCCTGCACCACCGTGTCCAATTCGCCGCCCGGCCGGTCCTCGGCGGGACGCGCGACCACGCGTGCGCCGCTGCCGGGAAGGGCCGCCGGATGCACCGAGGCAGAGGCCGTCCGCGGCGCCGCGGGGGTCCGCGGCGGCACGGGCAGGGCGGGCCGGTCGCCGCTTCCGGGCTGGGCCGGCACGGCCGTCAGCCGGTGCCCGTCCTCCGCCGCAGCCCCGTTCCGCCCGGGGTTCTCCCGGTTGCGCCGGGAGTCCTCGGGCTCCAGCGGTATCGGCGAGCCCCGCAGCGGTTCGTCCGCCGTGCGCGGCAGCGTCAGCCGGAACTGCGAACCGCCACCGGGCTCGCCCCACGCCTGCAACCAGCCGCCGTGCAGCCGGGCGTCCTCCACCGCGATGGAGAGGCCGAGACCGGTGCCTCCGGTCGTACGGGCCCGGGCCGGGTCGGCCCGCCAGAACCGGTTGAACACCCGGGTCGCCTCGCCGGGCTTGAGCCCGACCCCGTAGTCCCGGACGGCCACGGCGACCGCTCCCCCGGCGGCCCCCATCCGCACCACGACGTCCCGTCCCTCGCCGTGCTCGACGGCGTTGACCACGAGGTTGCGCAGCACCCGCTCGACCCGTCGCGCGTCGGCCTCCGCTATCACCGGCTGCTCGTCGCCGACCACCCGGATCCGGGTGCCCTTGCGCTCGGCCAGCGGCTCGGCCCCGCCGATCACCCGCTGCACCACCTGGCGCAGGTCTATCGGCTCGGCCTCCAGCGCCGCGGCGCCCGCGTCGAACCGGCTGATCTCCAAAAGGTCGGAGAGCAGCGATTCGAACCGGTCGAGCTGGTCCCCGAGCAGTTCCGCGGAGCGCGCCGTCACGGGGTCGAAGTCGCTGCGGGCCTCGTGGATGACATCGGCGGCCATCCGTACGGTCGTCAGCGGTGTTCGCAGCTCGTGGGAGACATCGGAGACGAAGCGCCGCTGCATCCGGGAGAGCTCCTCCAGCTGCTGGATCTTCAGCTGGAGGTTCTGCGCCATCTTGTTGAAGGCCTCGCCGAGCCGGGCGATGTCGTCCTCGCCGGTGACCTTCATCCGTTCCTGGAGCCGGCCGGCGGAGAGCCGCTCGGCGATGCCCGCCGCCATCCGCACGGGCGTGACGACCTGCCGCACCACGAACCAGGCGATGGCCCCGAGCAGCACGACCACGAACAGGCCCGCCGTCGCCAGCGTGGTCCTGACCAGCGTCAACGACTTCTCCTCCTGCGTCAGCGGGAAGAGGTAGTAGAGCTGGTACGGGTTGTGGTCGATGTCGTAGAGCCGTTTGCCCACGACGAGGCCGGGTTGTGGTTCCTGCTCGCCGGACTCGTACTCGATCAGGGAGTACGTCTGGAACGCACCCTGGCCCTTGTTCACGGAGTCCCGCAGCTTCTGCGGAATGCTCGCCGCGTTCACGCTCCCCGATCCGCGCGGCGCCCGGGTGTCCTCGTCGGCGCTGAGCGCGACCACGTGGAAGGCGTTCTTCCCGCCGCTGGCGAGCTGGTCGACGAGCTCGGTCCGCCAGGAGTTGTTGGCCGTACCGCCGTCCGTCGTGCCGCCGCCCTGGCCACCGGGGGTGAGCGGGGCGTTCGCCTTCTCCTGGGCCGCGGCGAAACCGCCGGCGGCCTGGGTCTGGGCGGCCTTGCCCTTGGCCTCGAGCAGGCCGTTGCGCACCTGCCCGATCACGACCAGGCCGAGGAGCAGCACCACGCCCAGCGACATGAGCAGCGTGCCCGCGACGACCCGCAGCTGGATGTTGCGCCGCCACAGCCGCACGACGGGCAGCAGCGGACGGCGCACCCAGCGCATCAGCAGGCGCGGCACGGGGCCGCCGGGCGCCCGGTCGTGGAACAACCGGCCGCCCTGCAGCAGGCGCCCGACCTGGGACGCCTTGTTTCCTGGGCCGGCAACCCGCTCCGCACGGGCTCCCGGCTCCCCGGGCTGCGGAGCAGCGTTACCCAGGGTCATGTCAGCTCGGTCCGGCCTTGTAGCCGACCCCTCGGACGGTCACCACGATCTCCGGCCGCTCCGGGTCCTTCTCGACCTTGGAGCGCAGCCGCTGGACGTGCACGTTCACCAGCCGGGTGTCGGCGGCGTGGCGGTATCCCCACACCTGCTCCAGCAGCACCTCACGGGTGAAGACCTGCCACGGCTTGCGCGCGAGCGCGACCAGCAGGTCGAACTCCAGCGGGGTGAGGGCGATCGACTGCCCCTCCCGCTTCACCGAGTGCCCCGCCACGTCGATGACCAGGTCGCCGATGGCGAGCTGCTCGGGCGCCGGCTCCTCGGACCTGCGCAGGCGGGCCCTGATCCGGGCCACCAGTTCCTTGGGCTTGAACGGCTTGACGATGTAGTCGTCGGCCCCGGACTCCAGGCCCACCACCACGTCGACCGTGTCGCTCTTGGCCGTGAGCATGACGATCGGCACACCCGACTCGGCCCTGATCAGTCTGCAGACCTCGATGCCGTCCCTACCGGGCAGCATGAGATCCAGCAGGACCAGGTCCGGCTTGGCCTCACGAAATGCGGCAAGTGCCTTGTCGCCGTCCGCTACGAACGACGGCTCGAACCCTTCACCACGCAGCACAATCCCGAGCATCTCGGCCAGTGCGGTGTCGTCGTCGACGACAAGGACGCGTCCCTTCATAATCGACATCATCCCATTAGCTAATCGTTACCTGCGATGATCTGGCACACAGCTCCGCCAGTCCGGCCCCCGTCACCGGGGAAACGACGCCCTCCTCCGTGACGATCGCCGTGACCAGCTCCGGCGGTGTGACGTCGAACGCGGGGTTGTACGCAGGGGTTCCCGCCGGCGCCACGGGTACCCCGCCGACGTTCCCGTCGACCCCTCCCGTCCACGGCGATGTGAACTCCGTCACTTCGTTCGCCGCCCGCTGCTCCACGACGATCGAAGCGCCGTCCGGGGTGTGCAGGTCGACGGTCGTGGTCGGCGCCACCACGATGAACGGCACGTGGTGGTACTTGGCGAGCACCGCCAGCGGGTAGCTCCCCACCTTGTTCGCCACCGATCCGTCCGCGGCGATGCGGTCCGCCCCGATGAGCACCGCGTCCACCTCCCCCGCGGCGAACAGCGAACCCGCGGCATTGTCCGTGAGCAGGTCGTACGGCATGCCGTTGCGCGCCGCCTCGTACGCGGTCAGCCTGGCCCCCTGCAGCAGCGGACGCGTCTCGTCCACCCACAGCCGCCTCAGCCGCCCCTGCCGGTGCGCTCCGAGCGCCACGGCGAAGGCGGTGCCCTCGCCGCCCGAGACGAGTGCCCCCGTGTTGCAGTGGGTCAGCAGCCGGTGCCCGTCCCCGCCGGGCAGCAGTTCGTCCAGCAGGGCCAGGCCGTGCCGGGCCATGCGCCCGCTGGCCTCGGCGTCCTCCCGGTGCAGCGCCCGGGCCTCGGCCAGCACCGCCGCCGCTGCCCGCTCCCGGTCCTCGCCCTTCTCGACGGCCCGGCGGTACGCCCCGGCGGCCCGCCGCACCCCGTACCCGAGGTTCACCGCGGTGGGGCGCGCCCGCTCCAGCAGCTCCGCGGCTTGCGCGACGTCGTCGCCCCGCGCAGCCGCGAGCGCGACCCCGTAGGCCCCCGCGATGCCCAGCAACGGGGCACCGCGCACCGCCAGCGCCCGGATCGCCCGCACCAGCTCGGGCACATCGGCACAGCCCAGCTCGACCTCCTCCGCCGGCAGGCGGGTCTGGTCGAGGAGCACCAGCGCAGGCCCTTCCGGAGGCTCGGCCCAACGGAGTACGGAAGGTGCGGGGGACTCGATGCCCACCGCCGATTGCTCGTCCTGATCAGCCATTCACCCAGTCTGCCCGGTGGGGCCCCTGCGGATGAAGGTACGAAGGAGATGGAGCGCCCGGTCCATGGCGAAGCATCGCGTGGCACGATGGCTGCCAACCTGCTGCCCCGATGAGCGGTCAGGACCGTGAAGGAGCGAGAATGAACGACACTCCGGGCTGGGCCTCGCCCGGATCCGCCCCCTCCGAGGGCCAGGGCGCGAACGTCCCCCGGCCTTCCGAGCCCTCCGACGGCAGCGGCCAGGGAGGCAACTGGTCCTCCACCCAGCCGCCCGCAGGGCAGTGGTCCCCACCGAGCGCTCCCGGCGCAGGTCCCCACACGCCTCCTCCCGTCGCAGGCCGGGGCGCCGGAGGCCCGGGTCCCGGCCCGGGTCCCGGCCCGGGCGGCGGGCCGTACGGCCCCGGCTGGGGGCAGCCGCCCGCCGCGGCCAAGCCCGGTGTCATCCCGCTCCGCCCCCTCGGCGTCGGCGAGATCCTCGACGGCGCGGTCTCCACCATGCGCGCCCACTGGCGCACGGTCCTCGGTATCACGCTCACCGTTTCGGTGATCGCCCAGATCGCGATCATCCTCGTGCAGCGCTTCCTGCTGCCGGACCTCGTGGAGATCGATCCGGACGCCACCGGGTCGGAAGCGCTGCGGCAGGCCGCCGACTCGGCGCAGTCGACGCTGATCAACAGCCTGCCCTCCGTGCTGATCGGCATGATCGCCACGCTGATCACGACCTCCGTGCTGACCGTGGTGATCAGCCGCTCGGTGCTGGGACGCCCGGTGACGCTCGCCGAGGCGTGGGCGGAGGCCCGGCCCCGGCTCGCTCAGCTGCTTGGGCTGACCCTGCTGCTGGCCCTGATCAGTGCGGCCATCCTGACGGTCGGCATCCTGCCGGGTCTCCTGATCGGCTCCGCCGCCGGCGCGGCACTGGCCCTCATCGGTTTCCTGGCCTCGTCCGTTGTCACCATCTGGCTGATGGTCCGCTTCAGCCTCGCCTCCCCGGCCCTGATGCTGGAGCGGCAGTCGATCGCCGCCTCCATGCGTCGTTCCGCGAAGCTCGTCGGGGGCGCCTGGTGGCGGACCTTCGGCGTCCTGGCCCTCACCTGGCTGCTGACATTCATCGTGTCCGTCGTCGTCGCCATCCCGTTCGGCGTCATCGCGATGGCCGTGGACGGCGGCGGGATCGACTCCGTCCTCACGGACGGGTCCACGGACTTCGGCTGGCCCTTCCTCATCGTCTCCGGCATCGGCGAAGTGGTCATCTCGACGATCACCTATCCGCTCTCCGCCGGTGTGATGGCCCTGCTCTACATCGACCAGCGCATTCGCCGCGAGGCACTCGACCTCGAGCTCGGCCGGGCGGCCGGCCTGCCCGGATACGACACCGGGAACTGATGCCGTGTCGGGAGCGGGGGGCATCACAGCAGTACGGTCACTGATCCGCGCGAGCGGCGACATACCCGTGGACACTCCACGGGTTCCCGCCCGGGAGGCCGCCGAGCGCGAACTGTCCAAGCCGATGTACCACGAGAACGATCCCAATCTCCTCCAGCGCGGCCTCGACCAGCTCTGGGACTGGATCGGCGACCTCCTGGGCAAGGCCTCCGGTGCCGCACCGGGCGGCCCGCTCGGCCTCGTCGTGCTCGTGCTGGTCGTCGTCGGCCTGCTCGCCGCGCTCTGGTGGCGGCTCGGGACACCGCGTCCCGTCGTGCGTCCCGCGGACGCCCTCTTCGACGACGGTCCCCGCAGCGCGGCCGAACACCGGAAGGCCGCCGAGGCGCACGCTGCCGCCCTGCGCTGGAACGAGGCGGTCCAGGAGCGCATGCGGGCCCTCGTCCGTTCCCTGGAGGAACGTGCCCTGCTGACCCCCCGCCCCGGACGCACCGCCGACGAGGCCGCCGCCGAGGCGGGCCGTTCGCTGCCCGCGCACGCGGCGCGGCTCCGTTCCGCCGCCAGGGAGTTCGACGACGTCACGTACGGCGGCCGGGCCGCCGACGAGCGGGCGTACCTGGACGTGCGGGACCTGGATCTCGCGCTCGAAACCGCCAAGCCCGTCCTGACGGCCGCGGCCCGGGGAGCGGCCGGATGACCCGGGTCACCGCCGCCACCTCGGCGTCCCTCGCTCCCCGCCAGGTCTGGGTTCGCGTCCGCGGCCTCCTGCTCGCCCTCCTTCTGCTCGTCGTCGCCGCAATCGCCCTGGCGAGCGTGCGCTCCGGCGACCAGCACGGCCGGCTCGACCCCCGCTCCGCCGACCGGTACGGCAGCCGGGCCGTCGCCGAACTCCTCGAGGACCGCGGGGTCTCCGTCCAGGTGGTCACCACGCTCCGCGAGGCCACGGCCCGGCTGGACCCCGACACCACGCTGCTCGTCACCTCCCCCGACCTGCTGGCCCCGGACCAGCAGGACAGGCTCCGCGCCGCGGCCGAGGGCTCGGCGGGCCGCACCGTCCTCCTCGCGGCGGGCCCTTCCTCCGTGAGCACGCTGGTGCCCGGCGTCGGCGCCGAGTCCGCCGGTCCCGTGGTCCCCCGCGCCCCCGAATGCTCCCTGCCCGCCGCCCGCGCCGCGGGCGATGCCGAAACGGGGGGCTTCCGCTACATCGCGGGCGGTTCCGCCGCCACCACCTCCTGCTTCCCGAGCAATGGCCTTCCGACCCTGCTCCTGGTCGAGCGGGGCGCCGGCGACACCGTGCTCCTCGGTTCCCCCGACCTCCTTCGCAACGACCGGCTCGCCAACCGGGGCAACGCCTCCCTGGCCCTGCAACTCCTCGGTTCCCGTCCTCATCTGGTCTGGTACCTCCCCTCGCTCGCCGATGTTTCCGCCACCGGAGAAGGCGGCGACGGAGCCGGTGACGACCGCAGCTTCACCGACCTGATTCCGCAGGGCTGGCTGTGGGGCACGCTCCAGCTGGCCCTGGCCGCCGTACTCGCAGCCGTCTGGCGCGCCCGTCGCCTGGGCCCCCTGGTCGCCGAGCGGCTGCCCGTGGCCATCCGCGCCTCCGAATCCACCGAGGGGCGGGCCCGCCTCTACCGCAGAGCGAACGCCCGTGACCGTGCCGCCGACTCGTTGCGCGCCGCGTCCCGTGCCCGTATCGCCCCGCTCATCGGCGTCCCCTCCCGCGACGCCCACTCCTCCTCGGTGCTCGTCCCCGCTCTCTCCGCCCGCCTCGGCACAACCGACGACAGCCTCCAGGCGCTGCTCTTCGGCCCCGTTCCGGCCGACGACGCCGCTCTCGTCCGCCTGGCAGACCAACTCGACACCCTCGAAAGAGAGGTACGCACGTCATGAGCGCCCCGCCCCCGGTGCCCGCCGGTACCCCCGAGACCACCGGGAACGGCGACACGGCCCGCGCAGCCCTGGAAGCGCTGCGCTCCGAGATCGCCAAGGCCGTGGTCGGCCAGGACCCCGCGGTCACCGGGCTCGTCGTCGCCCTGCTCTGCCGGGGCCACGTCCTGCTCGAAGGCGTGCCCGGCGTGGCCAAGACCCTCCTGGTCCGGGCCCTCGCCGCCTCGCTCGAACTCGACACCAAACGCGTCCAGTTCACCCCCGACCTGATGCCGAGCGATGTCACCGGCTCACTGGTCTACGACGCCCGTACTGCGGAGTTCTCCTTCCAGCCCGGTCCCGTCTTCACCAACCTCCTTCTCGCCGACGAGATCAACCGCACCCCTCCCAAGACGCAGTCCTCCCTCCTGGAAGCCATGGAGGAGCGCCAGGTCACCGTCGACGGAACCCCTCGGCAACTGCCCGACCCCTTCCTCGTCGCCGCCACTCAGAACCCCGTCGAGTACGAGGGCACCTACCCGCTTCCCGAAGCCCAGCTGGACCGCTTCCTGCTCAAGCTGACGGTGCCGCTCCCCTCACGGGAGGACGAGGTCGACGTCCTCATCCGGCATTCCGGCGGCTTCGATCCGCGCGACCTCAAGTCGGCGGGCATACGCCCCGTCGCAGGTCCGGCCGACCTCGCGGCCGCCCGCGACGCGGTCGCCCGGACCAAGGTCTCTCCCGAGATCGCCGGCTATGTCGTCGATATCTGTCGTGCCACGCGTGAATCCCCCTCGCTCGCCCTCGGCGTCTCCCCCCGAGGTGCCACCGCACTGCTGTCGACCGCCCGTGCCTGGGCCTGGCTCACCGGCCGTGACTACGTCATCCCGGACGATGTGAAGGCCCTGGCGCTCCCCACGCTCCGCCACCGCATTCAACTGCGGCCCGAGGCGGAGATGGAGGGGGTCACCCCCGACTCCGTCATCACCTCGGTCCTCGCCCACGTCCCCGTACCCCGATGAGGCGGTGACCGTGGCGCTCACCGGACGTACCGCCCTGCTGGCCGCCCTGGGGTCACTCCCCGTAGGCATCCTGGCCCCGAGCTGGACCGGCCTGCTCGCGGTCAACGCACCGCTCTCTCTCGCAATTCTGTGCGACTACGTCCTGGCTGCACCAGTGCGAACGCTCCAGTTCACCCGATCCGGTGACACGAACGTTCGACTCGGCGAGACCGCCGAGGTGCAACTCACCGTGACCAACCCTTCCCGCCGCAAACTGCGGGCACACCTCCGCGACGCCTGGCCCCCCAGCAGCTGGTCCGCGGGGACGGAACAGGCCGCCTCCCGGCACAGGCTGACGGTCCCGGCGGGGGAACGCCGTCGGCTGACCACGTTCCTGAAGCCCACCCGGCGGGGCGATCGCCACGCCGAGCGCGTCACCGTCCGCTCGTTCGGCCCGCTGGGGCTCGCCGCTCGCCAGGGCCATCACAGGGTCCCCTGGACGGTGCGGGTGCTGCCTCCGTTCACGAGCAGGAAGCACCTGCCGTCCCGGCTCTCCAGGCTCCGTGAGCTCGACGGCCGCACCAGCGTGCTCACCCGTGGCGAGGGCACGGAGTTCGACAGCCTGCGCGCGTACGTGCCCGGCGACGACACACGTTCCATCGACTGGCGGGCCACGGCGCGCCAGTCCGCCGTGGCGGTGCGCACGTGGCGCCCCGAGCGGGACCGCCACATCCTCATCGTCCTGGACACCGGCCGCACTTCGGCGGGACGGGTCGGTGACGTGCCCCGTCTCGACGCGTACTTGGACGCGGCCCTGCTGCTCACGGCGCTCGCCACCCGTGCGGGCGACCGCGTGGACCTGCTCGCCTACGACCGCCGGGTCCGCGCGCAGGTCCAGGGACGGTCCGCGGGCGAGATCCTGTCGGCCATGGTGAACGCCCTGGCCCCCGTCGAGCCGACCCTCGTGGAAACCGATGCCCGGGGCCTCACCGCCGCTGTCCTCGCCGGCGCGCCTCGCCGTTCCCTGGTCGTGCTGCTGACCGGTCTGGACGCCGCCCCCGTGGAAGAGGGTCTGCTTCCCGTACTGCGCCGCCTGACCCAGCGCCACACGGTGCTGGTGGCTTCCGTGGCGGATCCCCATGTCGAGCGGATGGCGAAGGCCAGAGGCACGGTGGAGGCGGTCTACGAGGCTGCCGCAGGTGCCCGGGACAGGGCGGAGCGGCTGCGTACCGCGGAGCGGTTGCAGCGCCACGGCGCCGTGGTGGTGGATGCCACTCCCGACAATCTCGCCCCGGCCCTCGCCGACGCCTATCTCGCCCTCAAGGGGGCCGGGCGGCTCTGAGCCGCGCCATACGGCGACGAGATGGGCCGGTCTCGTCCCGTCAGCGCCGCTGCTGAGTGTTGAGCCGAGCGGCCCGACGTGTCAGGTGGTCGCGTTCGGCGAGGTTGGGAGCCTTCCGGGCGGCCTCGGTGTACAGCCGTGCCGCCGTCACCGGATCGCCGTCGCGCTCGTGGAGGTATGCCGCCACCGCGGCATGGCGGGGCAGCGAGTCGTCCAGCACCGCGAGAGCCACCAGCCCCGCGCGCGGTCCGTCCGCCTCTCCGACGGCCACCGCACGGTTGAGCCGGACAATCGGATTGTCGGTCAGGCGTACGAGCTCGTCGTACCACTCGACGATCTGTACCCAGTCGGTCTCCTCGGCCCTGGGTGCGTCGGCATGGAGCGCCGCGA
Source organism: Streptomyces sp. NPDC006435 (assembly GCF_040612315.1). NCBI lineage: Bacteria > Bacillati > Actinomycetota > Actinomycetes > Kitasatosporales > Streptomycetaceae > Streptomyces > Streptomyces sp. NPDC006435. The sequence continues at coordinate 1,667 of NZ_JBEXPY010000008.1, read as the reverse complement.
TGGCGGCCTGGGCCTGGAACTCGCCCAGCCGGTCACGGGCGAGCGCCGCCTGCAGGATCTCGACGCCCTCGGCGATCGATCCGGTGTCCCATCGGCTGCGGTCCTGCTCGGCAAGTGGCACCAGGCTGCCGTCGGGTGCGGTTCGGGCGGCACGTCTGGCGTGGTGGAGCAGCATGAGGGCGAGCAGCCCCGCCACCTCGGGGTGGTCGATCGCAGCGGCGAGCTGCCTGGTGAGTCGGATGGCCTCGGCGGCGAGGTCGACGTCGCCGGAGTAGCCCTCATTGAAGACCAGGTAGAGGACGCGCAGCACGGTGGCGACGTCGCCGGGCCGGTCGAACCGTACGCCGGAGACGGTGCGCTTGGCCCGGCTGATGCGCTGCGCCATGGTTGCTTCGGGCACCAGGTACGCCTGGGCGATCTGGCGGGTGGTCAGTCCGCCGACGGCACGCAGGGTGAGGGCGACCGCGGAGGACGGAGTCAGCGACGGGTGGGCGCACAGAAAGTAGAGCTGAAGCGTGTCGTCCGCCGCAGGTGCGGGGCCGGGCGCGGGCTCCTCCTCGACCAGGTCCTCACGTCGGCGGCGGGCCGCGTCCGCCCTGCTCGCGTCGAGGAACCGGCGCCAGGCCACGGTGATCAGCCAGCCCTTCGGATCCCGTGGCGGGTCGGTCGGCCAGACCCGGACCGCTTCGACCAGCGCGTCCTGTACGGCGTCCTCGGCCGCCGCGAAATCGGCTCCGCGGCGGACGAGGATTCCGAGCACACTCGGTGTGAGGCTCCGGAGCAGGGCCTCGTTCATCGGTGTGGTCACTCCGCGATGGTGGGCGGCGCGGCCAGGAACGGACGCACCTCGAGCCACTCGTGGATCGGCTTTCCGCCGGCCCCGGGAGCCGCCGACAGTTCCCCGGCCAGCTCGACGGCACGCTCGTAGCTGTCGACGTCGATCACCATCCAGCCGGCGATGAGGTCCTTCGTCTCGGCGAACGGGCCGTCGGTGACCGGAGGCCGCCCCTCCCCGTCGTAGCGGACCCATGCCCCTTCGGGGGCGAGCGCCTGCCCGTCGATGAACTCGCCGGTCCCTTCCAGCCGGGCCGCGAAGTCGTGCATGTACTGCATGTGGGCCGAGATCTCCTCCGGCGTCCACTGGTCCATGCATACGTCGTTGACCGGGGTCGGGGCGCCTCGGTAGTGCTTGAGCAGCAGGTACTTGGCCATCGTGTCTCTCCTCGGTACTGATGCGGCTGCGGCCCATCTTGGTCGCGTTCACTACGGGGACGGAGCCGACCACGGGTTCTCGACATCACTGCCCAAGATTTTTTGACTCCGATGTCACCTTCCCGGGCCACGGCGACGAGGACGATCGGTCGCGGCCGACATGACTGGGCCCTGAATCTGGGTGGTGAACGCAGGAAAGCCCCGTACCTTGCGGTACGGGGCTTTCCCGGAAAAATTGTTCGGCGGCGTCCTACTCTCCCACAGGGTCCCCCCTGCAGTACCATCGGCGCTGAAAGGCTTAGCTTCCGGGTTCGGAATGTAACCGGGCGTTTCCCTAACGCAATGACCACCGAAACACTATGAAATTCTGAACAACCGGTGACAACACAGCCGTTCGTTATTTCAGAACAAACACAGTGGACGCGAGCAACTGAGGACAAGCCCTCGGCCTATTA
>NZ_JBEXPY010000007.1:0-216824 GCF_040612315.1 Streptomyces sp. NPDC006435 | reverse complement strand
ATGTAGGCGTCCGACGGGTCGGGCCTGCCGCCGAACTCGCCGAGCAGCGCGTCCTGCCAGCCGGTGATGCCCAGGGAATGCAACAGCCCCTGGGCCCGCAGCAGTCCGGCGAGCCGGTCCGCGGCGGTGGCTGCCGGGACCAGCCGGGCGACGAGCACGGTGGCGCCCTCCTGGAGCATGCCGCTGGGGGTGCCGTCCGGCTCGCGCTCGATCCGGCCGTCGGCGGGGTCGGGGGTGCCGGCGGTGACCCCGGCCAGCTCCAGCGCCCGGGTGTTCGCCCAGGCGCCGTGGTGGTCCAGATTCGACAGGAGCACCGGGCGGTCGGCGACGACCGTGTCCAGCAGCTGCCGGGTGGGCAGCCCGCCCTCGAAGCTGTCCAGGGACCAGCCGCCCCCGGTGATCCACTCGTGGTCGGGGTGCGTCTTCGCGTACGTCCCGATCAGGTCCAGGTACGCGGCGGCCCCGACCGTGCCGGTCAGATCGCACTCGGCCATCTCCGAGCCGCCGCCCACCGCGTGCACATGGGCGTCTTGGAAGCCGGGCACCAGCAGTTTCCCGGCCAGGTCCACGACCTCGGTGCGTGGGCCGATCAGCTCGCGCACCTCGTCGTGACCGACGGCCGCGATCCGCTCGCCGACCACGGCGAGCGAGGACGCCCGGGTGCGGGCCGGGTCCGCGGTGAATACGGGGCCGTGGGTGAAGACCAGATCGGCTGCGGTCATGGGCTGCTCCAGAACGGGTGGGACGGCGGTCGGCGCGGGGCGACGGGCGTCGGGAAGGGGGTGCGGGGCGCCGGGAAGCGGCGACGGCCGTCATGGAACAGGGTGACGCTTCACACGTCAATGGTGTTGACGTAAGGTCGGGACATGACGGAACGGGTGGTTCCCGAAGGCCGGCGGCAGCGCCGCAGGCCCACCAAGCAGGGCGCGGTGCTCTCCGAGGAGCTGATCGTCCGGACCGCGCTGAACCTGATCGGACGGCACGGCGCCGAGGCGCTCTCCGTGCGGCGGCTCGGCGCCGCGCTGGGCGCCGACCCCAGCGCGCTGTACCGCTACTTCCGCAACACCGACGCCCTGCTGCTCGCCGTCGCCGACGAGCTGATCGGCCGCGCCCAGCAGGGCTGGACCCCGACCGGCTACTGGCGGGCGGACCTGCGCGCCATCGGCCTGCGCATCCACGACTCGTACCGGTCGAACCCCCAGGCCGCCCTGCTCGCGGCGCACCGGACGACCGGCCGCCCCCACGAGATGCGCGCGGTCGAGACGATCCTGGGCGTGCTGCGGGAGGCGGGCTTCCCGGACGGGCTCGCGGTGCGGATCTACCACGCCTTCGTGGACCAGGCCCTGGCCTTCGCGGCCCAGGATGCCGCGGCCCTCGCCCTGCCGCCGGCCGCCCAGGCGGCCGACAACGAGGTCTGGCAGGAGGCGTACGGCAGGCTCACCCCCGACACGCACCCGCACATCGCCGCCGCCTTCCCGCTGCTCGCCGCGGACATGAGGGGCAGCGGCTACCCCTTCGCGCTGGAGCTGATGCTCGACGCGGTGGCGGCGCTCAAGCCCGCGTCCGGCGAGGGATAGCCGACCCGCCCAGGCTTATGTCAACACCATTGACGTTGAAGGCGCCGACGGAGTCTCATGGGCGGTACTTCGGAGGGGCCGGGCTCCGGCCGCCTCCGTGATCCGAAGGAGCGCCACCCGTGAACCCTCTCGCCTCACTCGCCGACGCCGCCCCGGCCCCGTTCTGGCTCGACGACCCGCAGCGGCCGGAGCCCCGGCCCGCGCTCGTCGGCGGCACCCGCTGCGACCTGCTCGTCGTCGGCGGGGGCTACACCGGCCTGTGGACCGCCCTCGTCGCCAAGGAACGCGACCCGGGCGCCGACGTCGTGCTCATCGAGGCCGACCGGGTCGGCGGCGCCGCATCCGGCCGCAACGGCGGATTCTGCGAGGCCAGCCTCACCCACGGGCTGGGCAACGGCCTGGAGCGCTGGCCCGACGAGATCGGACGGCTCGAACGGCTCGGCCGCGAGAACCTCCGGGCGATGGAGGAAGCCGTCACCCGGTACGACATCGACTGCTCCTGGGAACGCACCGGCGCCCTCGACGTCGCCACCGAGCCCTACCAGCTCGACGGCCTGGCGGAGACGGCCGAGGCGTCCGCCCGGTACGGCGGCGATCCGCTCCTGCTCGACGCCGAGGCCGTCCGCGCACAGATCGACTCGCCGACGTTCCTCGGCGGCATGTGGAACAGGGACGTGGCGATGGTCAACCCCGCCCGGCTCGCCTGGGGGCTCAGGCGGGCCTGCCTCGACCTCGGCGTCCGGGTGCACGAGCACACGCCCGCCACCGGGCTCGACGAGCACGGCGCGGTGATCGCCGTCCGCACCCCCTACGGCCGCGTCACCGCGAGCAGGGTCGCGCTCGCCACCAACGCGTACCCGTCCCCGCTCCGGCGCCACCGCCCGTACACCGTCCCCGTGTACGACTACGCGCTGATGACCGAACCGCTGACCGAGGAGCAACTGGCCGCCGTGGGCTGGCAGAACCGCCAGGGCTTCTCGGACTGCGCCAACAAGTTCCACTACGTGCGGCTCTCCGCCGACAACCGCATACTGTGGGGCGGCTACGACGCGGTCTACCACTACCGGGGCCGGGTACGCGCCGAACACGACCAGCGGCCCGAGACGTTCGCCACCCTCGCCCGGCACTTCTTCACCACCTTCCCGCAGCTCGAAGGGGTCCGGTTCACGCACACCTGGGGCGGGGCCATCGACACGAGCACGCGGTTCTGCGTCTTCTTCGACACGAGCCACCGGGGGAAGGTCGCCTACGCGGCCGGATTCACCGGCCTCGGGGTCGGCGCCAGCCGCTTCGGCGCCGAGACCATGCTCGACCTGCTCGCGGGCGACCGCACCGAGCGCACGGAGCTGGAACTCGTCCGCCGCAAGCCCCTGCCGTTCCCGCCCGAACCCGTCCGCGCCGTCGGCATCGGCATCACCCAGTGGTCCATGGCCCGCGCCGACCGCAACCGGGGCCGCCGCAACGTGTGGCTCAAGGCGCTCGACCGCTTCGGCCTCGGCTTCGACAGCTGACCACCGGCACCCCGCCCGCCGCACCCCTCCAGGAGCCGACACCGATGCCCGACACCACCACCGTCGTCACCACCGGGGCCGGCCCGGTACGAGGGGAGCGCCGGGCCGACGGCACCCTTCGCTTCCTCGGCGTTCCCTACGCGAAACCGCCCGTGGGCGCACTGCGCTTCGCGTCGCCGGTGGCACCGGACCCGTGGACGGAGCCGCTGGACGCCACGGCGTACGGGCCGACCGCGCAGCGCCGCGCCTTCGCGGAGGTCACCACGATCCCCGAACCGTCGATCCCCGGCGAGGGCGTGCTGAACCTCAACGTGTTCACCCCGTCCGCCGACCCGCGGGCCGCGCTGCCGGTCCTGGTGTGGATCCACGGCGGCGGCTTCGTCGCCGGATCGGCCGCCGGCCCCTGGTACGACGGAGCGGCGTTCAACCGGGACGGGGTGGTCCTGGTGTCGGTCGGCTACCGGCTGGGCATCGAGGGCTTCCTGCACCTCCCGGACGCGCCCGACAACAGAGGGGTGCGGGACTGGATCGCCGCCCTGGAATGGGTGCGCGACAACATCGCGGCGTTCGGCGGCGACCCGGCCCGGGTGACCGTCGCCGGGCAGTCGGCCGGCGGCGGCGCGGTGCAGACCCTGCTCGCCACCCCCTCGGCCCGCGGCCTGTTCCGCGCGGCCGTCTCGGCCTCCGGGGCGGTCATGCGGCCCCAGGACAGGGACACCGCCGGGGCCGTGTCGGCACGGTTCACCGCCCGCACCGGCCTGCCCGCGACCGCCGCCGCCCTCCGCGACGTCACCGACGACGAACTGCTGCGTCTCCAGGACCGGTTGTGCGAACCCGGGGCGGACGGAGCGGACGGGCCACTGCTGCTCCTCGCCCCCTTCGCGGACGGCGGACTCGTCCCGAGGCCCGTGCCCGAGGCGCTCGCGGACGGCACGGCCGGGGCGGGCGTCCCGCTGATGCTGGGGTTCACCGCGCACGAGTTCCACGGGATGCGGCCCGCCGGGGTGGGGGCGGCCCTCACCGACAAGATCTTCCGGGAACCGGCCCTCGCGATCGCCGAGGGACGCGCCCGCGCGGGGCACCCCACCTGGCTGTACCAGTTCGAGTGGCGGGCCACCGCGCCCGCCTTCGCGGGCCTGGCGCACCACTGCTGCGACCTGCCCTTCGTCTTCGACCTGCTGGACGCCGCAGGGGTCCGCGAGGCGCTCGGCGACGCCCCGCCGCAACGGCTCGCCGACGAGATCCACGGCGCCTGGGTCCGCTTCGTCGGCGACCTCGATCCGGGCGCCGCCTGGCCGTCCTACACCCCGGACACCCGTGCCACCCGGCTCTGGTCCGACCGCTCCCGCACCGAGCACGATCCGCTGCGGTCACTGAGGGGACAGTGACCGGACCGACCGCTTCCGGCCGCCCCGGCCCCGGTCGGCGCGGGGCGGCGGCCGGCGCCCGCACCAGCGCGGCGCGCCCCGGTCCGGGCCGCCCACGTGCACACGGAGCCTCCCTCCGGCCGCCCCGGCCCCGCCCGAGCGACAGCCACCATCGTGCGACTCGACCCCGACGACCGCGCCACCCCGTACAAACCGAGCAGCCGGGCAGCCATACTGGACGGGCCGGGGAGGGCACAGCAGTGGGCGACAGGCGGAACGACGGGGGCGACAGCAGACGATGGCGGACACCAGGCTGATCCAGAGCCGGTACCGGCTGCTCGATCTGATCGGGCGCGGAGGCATGGGCGAGGTGTGGCGCGCCCGTGACGAGTCGCTCGGCCGGCACGTCGCCGTCAAGTGCCTCAAGCCGGTGGGGCCGCAGCACGACCAGTCCTTCACCCGCGTCCTGCGCGAACGCTTCCGCCGCGAGGCCCGCGTCGCCGCCGCGCTCCAGCACCGCGGCGTCACCGTCGTCCACGACTTCGGCGAGCACGAGGGCGTCCTCTACCTGGTCATGGAGCTCCTGGAGGGCCGCAACCTCAGCCAGCTCCTGGAGGACAACGAACAGCACCCGCTGCCGGTGGCCGACGTCGTCGACATCGCGGAACAGGTGGCCGACGCCCTCGGCTACACCCACCGGCAGGGCATCGTGCACCGCGACCTCAAGCCCGCCAACATCATGCGGTTGACCGACGGCACGGTGAAGATCTGCGACTTCGGCATCGCCAGACTGGGCCACGACATGGGCTCCTCCCGCCTCACCGGCACGGGCATCGCGATGGGCACCCCGCACTACATGTCGCCCGAACAGATCAGCGGCGGCGACATCGACCACCGCAGCGACCTCTACTCGCTGGGCTGCGTCCTGTACGAGATCGCCACCGGGGCACCGCCGTTCGACATGGGGGACTCCTGGGCGATCCTGGTCGGGCACCGCGACACCCAGCCCCGGCCCCCGCGCACCCACCGGGCCGAGCTCCCGGACTTCTTCGACCGCGTCGTCCTGGAACTGCTGGCCAAGACCCCCGAGGAACGGCCCGTCGACGCGGGCGACCTGAAACAGCGGATCGTCATCGGCCGCACCGGCGAACGGCCGGGACCGGAGCTTCCGGGGCGGGTGTGGCTCGCGCCGCCCGTCCCGGTCGTGCGCCCGGGGCAGCGGCTGCCGGCCTGGACCCGCGGCATGACCACCGGGCACAAGGCGGCCGGCCCCCGGCTGCCCGTCGCCCTGCCCGACCACTCCGCGGGCCTCACCGGCGAGTGGACCACCGGCACCGACCTGCGCGACCTCACCGGGGAACTGCCGCCGGTCGCGGTCGGGCGCCCGACCCCGTCGCCGGAGCTGCTCTCCGTGCTCGCCGGCCGGCACGCCGCGGGCCTCGACCTGGGGCGGCTGGGCCACTGGGAGGAAGCAGGCGAGGTGCACCGCGCGGTCGCCGCCGAACGGGAACACGCCCTGGGCCCCGACCACCCCGACACCCTCGCCAGCCGGTACGAGATCGGCTTCGCCCTCAGCCGCACCGGGCGCGCCCCGGACGCCCTGCGGGAGTTCGACCGGGTCGCCCGGGGCCGCGCACGCGTCCTGGGCCCCGATCACCCCGACACCCTCGCCGCCCGCCAGGAGACGGCGTACGTGCTGGGCCGGCTCGGCCGGCACTTCGAGGCCCACCAGGTGTACGCGGAGGTCCTCGCCTCACGGGAACGGTCGATGGGCCCCGACCACCCCGACACCCTGCGCTGCCGCCACAACCTGGCCTTCAACCTCGGCAGGCTCGGCCGCCTGGAGGACTCGTACCGCATGGCCAAGGAGGTGGCTTCGGCCCGTGCCCGGCTCCTCGGCGCCGAGCACCCCGACACCCTGGTCACGCTGTACGAGGTGGCGTACACGCTCGGCCGGCTGGGCCGCTGGCCGCAGGCCCTGCAGACCTACCGGGAAGTGGCCCGGGGCCGTGCGAGGTCGCTCGGCGCCGACCACCCCGACACGCTCTCCGCCCGCTACGAGGTCGGCATCGGCCTCGGCCGCATGGGCTGCAGCGAGGAGGCGCTGGAGCTGTACCGCGCCCTGGTCGACGACCGGACCCGGGTGGGCGGCCCCACCGACCCCGAGACGCTCCGCGCCCGCCACGGCCTGGGCGTCAACCTGGGGCGCCTGGCCCGCTGGGAGGAGGCGCTCGCCGAGGCCCGGGACGTGTGCGCGATCCGGGAACGGGTGCTGGGCCCCGATCATCCCGACACCCTCGTCAGCCGCCGGGAGGTCGCCGTCGGCCTCGGCTGGCTGGGCCGCTGGGCCGACGCCCTCACCGCCTACCGCCAGGTCGCCGGGGTCCGCGAGCGGCTGCTCGGCGCCGGCCACCCCGACACCCTCGCCGCCCGCAACGACGAGGCGCACTGCCTGGAGCAGCTCGGCCGGGGGACGGAGGCCGTCGAACTGTACCGACAGGTCGCGGCGCTGCGCCGCGGACAGCAGGACCCCGGCGCCGCGACCCCTGGCCAGGTGTGATCGTGCCGTGCTACGAAGGGCCATGCCCGCACCCGACAGCTATGACGCAGTGATCGTGGGCGGCGGCCACAACGGACTGGTCGCCGCCGCCTACCTCGCCCGTGCCGGACAGTCGGTCCTCGTCCTGGAACGGCTGGCCGCCACCGGGGGAGCAGCCGTCTCCACCCGCCCCTTCGCCGGGGTCGACGCCCGACTGTCGCGCTACTCGTACCTGGTGTCCCTGCTGCCGCCGAAGATCGTCCGCGACCTCGGACTGGACTTCGCCGTACGCAAGCGGGACGTCTCCTCCTACACCCCCACCGTGCGCGACGGCCGCGCCACCGGGCTCCTCGTCGGCGGGGAGAGCACCCGGGAGTCCTTCGCCGCGCTCACCGGCTCGGACCGGGAGTACCGGGCGTGGCAGCGCTTCTACGGCATGACGCGGCAGGTCGCCGAACGGGTCTTCCCGACGCTCACCGAACCCCTGCCGGACCGTGCCGAACTGCGCGGGCGGATCGGTGACGAGGAGGCCTGGCGGACGCTCTTCGAGGAACCCATCGGCATCGCCGTCGAGAAGAACTTCACCGACGACCTGGTGCGCGGAGTCGTCCTCACCGATGCCCTGATCGGCACCTTCGCCGACGCGCACGACCCGTCGCTGATCCAGAACCGCTGCTTCCTCTACCACGTCGTCGGCGGCGGCACGGGCGACTGGGACGTCCCCGTCGGCGGCATGGGCGCGCTCACCGACGCACTGGCCCGGGCCGCCCGCGAGGCCGGGGCGGAGATCCGGGTCGACCACGAGGCGACCCGGATCGAGACCGACGGGACCCGGGCCGAGGTCACCGTCCGCTCACCGGAGGCGGAACACGTCGTCGCCGCCCGCCGGGTACTGGTCAACGCCTCCCCGCAGGCCCTCGCCGCCCTCCTCGGCGAGGAGCCTCCCGCCCCGGCCGAAGGGGCGCAGCTGAAGGTGAACATGCTGCTCACCCGGCTGCCCCGGCTGCGCGACCGCTCCGTCGACCCGCGCCGGGCGTTCGCCGGTACGTTCCACATCGCCGAGGGGTACGGGCAGCTCGCCGCCGCCCACCGGGAGGCGGCCGCGGGCCGGCTGCCCACCACCCCGCCGTCCGAGATCTACTGCCACTCGCTGACCGACCCGTCGATCCTCGGCCCCGACCTCGCCGCCAGTGGTCACCAGACCCTGACCCTCTTCGGTCTGCACGCCCCGGCCCGGCTCTTCGCCGCCGACAACGCGGCGGCGCGCGCCGAACTGCTCAAGGCGACCCTCGCCGCCCTCGACGCGCACCTGGACGAGCCGATCACCGACTGCCTGGCGTCCGACGCGAACGGCGAGCCGTGCATCGAGGCGAAGACCCCGCTCGACCTCGAACGGGAGCTGCGGCTGCCGGGCGGCCACATCTTTCACCGGGACCTCTCCTTCCCGTACGCCACCGGGGAGACCGGGCGGTGGGGAGTGGAGACGGCGCACGCCAACGTGCTGCTGTGCGGGGCGGGCGCCGTGCGCGGCGGCGGGGTCAGCGGGGTGCCCGGCCACAACGCCGCGATGGCGGCCCTGGGCCGGTGACGGGAGGGGGCCGGCCACCGCCGGCCCCCTCCCGCGCCCCACTACCGGCCGAACACGCCCCGCAGCGCGCCGAGCTTGCGCGGCAGGTCGTACTCCGCGCCGCCCTCGTGCCCGTTGTACGTGAACACCTCGATCTCGGCCGGTCCCGCGTAGCGGTGGTACGCGGCGAACACCGTGGACGACGGGCAGATCCGGTCCATCAGGCCGACGGAGAACCACGCCGGGGCGCTCGCCCGCGCCGCGAAGTTGACCCCGTCGAAGTAGGACAGGGTCTCCATCGCCTCGTCGATCCGGAAGCGGTGCCCGGACAGCCAGCGGGCGATCTCCGCGTACGGCCCGGCGTCCGTGATCTGCGAGGCCCGCCGGTAGTGGCAGAGGAACGGCACGTCGGCGACGGTCGCCGCGACGTCGTCCCGCAGCCCGGCGACGGCCAGCGCGAGCCCGCCGCCCTGGCTGCCCCCGAGCACCGCCACCCGTGCGGCGTCCACCGCCTCGTGGGCCTTCGCCGCGTCCACCGCCCGCACCGCGTCCGTGATCAGCCGCCGGTAGTAGTGGCGGTACGGATCCTCGATGCCGCGGGTCAGGAAGCCGGGGGAGGAGGAGCCGTGCCCGTCGGGGCCGATGTCCGGGGTGTCCGCGGTGTTCTTGCCGCCGCCGCCCTGGCCCCGGTTGTCCATGACCAGATGGGCGTACCCCAGCGCGCTCCAGGTCAGCCAGGAGTACGGGATGCCCCGGCCGCCGTTGTAGCCGATGTACTGCACCACGGCGGGCAGCGGGCCCGAACGCGTCCGCGGCAGCATCAGCCACGCCTTCACCGGCTGCCCGCCCCAGCCCCGGAACGTCACGTCGAACACATCGACGGTCGCGAACCCGGCGTCGTACGGGACGAACCGAGCGTCCAGGTCGTGGCGGGCCGTCTCGGCGAGGGTCTTCTCCCAGAAGGCGTCGAAGTCGGCCGGTTCCTCCGGCTCCGGCCGGTACGCGCGCAACCGGTCGAGATCCATGTCGAACAGCAAGGGTCTAGCTCCTCTTCAGGGTGAGGTTGAGGGTCGCGCCGTGGCGCCCGGCGGTGTCGGCGGTGATCCGGATGCCGCGGCCGGTCCTGGCGACGCTCACGCCCGGGTCGGCGGAGGCGACGTCCAGGTTGCGCCGCGCCAGGTCCAGCACGACCGAGGAGCGCGACTGCGTCGGGTCGGACAGCGCCACCTTCACCGTCTTCCCGTCCGGCCGCACGAGGACCGAGGCCGGACCGTCCGAGGACAGCTCCTGCGCGGTGCCCGCGGTCCAGAAGTTCGCCGCGACCAGCCCGTCCGCGCGGCGCCGCACCGCGTGCACGGCGGTGGTGCGGGCGACGGGCTCCACCGGGGGAGCGGCCGCCCACTGCCGGGTGCGTTCCGCGGAGGCCGCCGGGGCCTGGAGCCAGTAGTAGCCCGCCCCGTCCGGCGCCGCCCCGTGGTCCTGCCACAGCGTCAGGTACGGGCGGGTGACCGGGGTGTCCGTGCCGTACTTGAGGTTGATCCCGCGCCAGGTCGCGGTGCGCTCCTCGCGCAGACCGTTCAGCGTGGCGGGCTCGGGGAAGACGTAGCCGCCGGTTCCGGCCACGTGCAGCCACCGGACCTTGTCGAGGCGGGCCGACCAGCCGGCGTCCGGGGAGACCGCCGTGCCGTTGACGAGCAGGGCCGCCCCCGGGTCGCGGAGCTTGCGGTTCTCCACGACCGTCTCGACGGTGCCCGCGTCGGCGGTGACGCCCGAACCGACGCAGACGATCACGTCGTCCAGGCAGAACCAGCTCTTCAGGGCACGCAGCGAACTCCCGTACGCGCGCAGCTCCATGCCGTACGCCCCGAGCGTCGTGCCCGGCAGCGAGGTCCCGCCGGCCCAGTCGGCGGTGCTGGTGGTGCGCTGCCCCGCCCCGTCCGCCTGCCGGCCCGCGACGACGGTGGTGCCGGGAAGGCGCGTCGGGTCGACGGTCGGCCAGTAGTCCTCGCTGTAGTGCCCGAGGTCGTCGGTGTACAGCAGGACCATGCCGTCGGAGAGGTGCCAGGCGCGCAGGTTCTCGTTCTGGATCGACTCGTAGTTGTAGATCCGGGACGAGTACGCGGAGATGCCCAGGGCGAAGGACGGCCGGTGGTGGGCCGCCTTGTCCATCCGGGGGTGCTGCTTGTGCGCGACCAGCGGCCCCCGCGCCGGAACGGGGGAGGCCAGGACCCGCTGGGCGGCGACGAGCGAGGCGAGGTCGGTCACGGCCAGGAAGTCGCGGTAGGTGTCCTCGGTGATCCACTGCTTGACCAGGGCGGTGAACCGGTCGGCGGCCTCGCCGGGGAAGCTCGGGATCAGCCGGATCACCGCCTCGATGACGGTCTGCGCCGAGACGTGGCCCTGCTTGCTGGGGCGGGCGATCTCGCGTCCGCACACCGACGCCATCACGTCGCCGCGCACCAGCAGCGGGTCGAAGCCGTCGTCGACCCAGCGCCGGACGTTGTCGAGGTCCGGGTCGGTGACCCGCCACGCCGTGCCCGCCAGGAGGTTCAGCAGCCGGGACAGGTTGTTCAGCAGTTCCTTGCCGTACCCGCCGTTGTAGGGGTGCTTGTAGTGCTGGAGGAACGAACCGTCGGAGTAGAAGCCCTCGCCGGTGCCCTCCGCGGCGGCGCTCGCGTCGTTGAAGGCCAGGACGCTGTTGGCGCCCGAGCCCTCGACGTCCGAGAGCGCGTCACGGACCCGGGCCAGGTCGTCCCCGTTGTCGCGGAGCACGGCGTTGACGGCGACGACGGTGGAGATCCACACCCGGTTGGCCCCGGTCGCGATCTGCCGGTCGGCCCGCCAGAGGTTCGGGTCGGGGGTGTAGTGCCGCACGGCCGCGGTGATCCGGGCCAGCCGCTCCGCCCCGAGCACGTCGTACAGCAGCACGGTCGCGTCGTTGAGGGCGAGCGCGGAGCCGATCTCCCAGTCCCAGTCGTTGTCGAACCGGGTGTGCTCGGGGCCGTAACGGTTGGTCAGCATCCAGTCGAGGCCGGCCAGCAGCAGATCGCGCAGCGCGGTGTCGCCGTACTGCGGGGTGCCGGGGACGGCCCACGCGGTGGCGACCGTGGCGAGCCGCTTGAACGAGGTGGTGACGTGGTTGGAGAGCGCGGTGCTGGTCAGATCGGGGAACAGCCCGTCGGTACGGCTCGGGTCGAGGCCCTTGACCGCGGTGGTCGCGGCCCGGCCGACCCGGGCCACGGCTGCGGCGATCCGCGGGTCGGCGGGGTCGAGACCGGGGCCGCCGGTGAGCAGGGTGTGCCAGCGGGTGCGCAGGGCGGCGGCGGTGTCCTCGGCCGCGTGCGCGGTGCCCGACGCGGCGGGCGTCAGCGGCAGGGCGACGGCCGCGCCGAGCGCCGCCGCCCCCGCGAGAACGGTGCGCCGGGTGGTGCCCGGGGTGCTGCCTGGGTTCATGATGCGGCCCTCACAGAAGGTGTCGGCGGTCGACGGCCGCGGCCAGCGCGGCGTGACCGGCGGGGTTGGGGTGGAGTCCGTCGCCGCTGTCGTACGCGGCCGCCATGCGCGAGGGGCGTTGCGGGTCGCGCAGCGCGGCGTCGAAGTCGGCCACGGCGTCGAAGACGTGCCCGGTCCGTACGGCGGCGTTGATCCGCTGCCGGACCTCCTCCAGTTCCGGAGTCCAGCGGATCCAGCCCTCGAACGGGGTGATGGTCGCGCCGACCGCCCGCAGACCGGAGTTGCGGGCACGCAGCACCAGTTGCCGGTACCCGGCCAGGACGCGCGCCGGATCGGTCTGGCTCGGCGGTTGCTGGAGGTCGTTGACGCCGAGGTGGACCAGTACGGTCCGCAGCCCCGGCAGCGACAGCACGTCGCGGTCGAAGCGGGCCTGGCCGCCGGGACCGAACCGGGCGTCGTCCAGCAGCAGCCGGTTGCCGCTGATGCCGAGGTTGGCGACGGCGGAGCCGGGCAGCCGCCTGGCCAACTGGTCGGGCCAGCGCAGATCGGCGTCGTCCGGCGTGCCCACGCCCTCCGTGATGGAGTCGCCCAGCACCGCGACCACCGGCCCGTGCGCCCCCGTCACCTCGACGCCCGTCAGCAGGAACACCGATGCGGTGCGCTCGCCGTCGACAAAGTGCGAGGCGTGGGTGTTGCGGTGGAAGGACAGCGGCCCGGTGGGGCCGGGCAGCCGGGTCTCCACCGTCAGCCGCGCCGCCTCGGCGGCCCGCAGGCCGTCGACCGGGTCACTGGTCAGCGAGGCGCCGGCGGCGAGCCACGCCTGGCGCCGCCCGCCGAACGTCACCGGTCTGCCGCCCGCCGTCACCGGGCCGACGAGGACCGGGACGGTGCCGAAGGCGTGCCCGTAGCGCAGCCGCACGTTCCCGCCCGCGGACAGCCGTACGTGCGCGGTGAAGGTGGCGTCGGTCAGGCCGGCGCCCGCCACCGTGTCGGTGGCGGTCGGCGCGGTCTGCGCGGTCGCCCAGGACGTCGTCCAGCGCGACCGGCTCCCGCCGCCCGACTGCTCGGCCGCCCGTGCACCGGGCGCCGCGGCCGCGACCGCCGCCAGAGAGGCCGCCGCCGTCAGTACCCCGCGTCTCGCGGGTCCCCGCCCGGTCACTGGGGGCACCCACCCGTCGGGTCGTACTCGCCGCCGTAGGTGCCGACCGAGTTCCCACCGGTGTTGCCGCTCATGGTGTTGGTGCACACCGGGCCCTGCGGGGTGCGCATGAACTTGATGCCGCCGCCCGCGTTGCCGGTGATGGTGTTGCCGTAGACGCTGGTGCCGGTGCCGTCGGTCGCGGTGTCGCCGCCGAGCCGGATGCCCGCGCCGACGTTGTCGTGAACGGTGTTGTAGCGGAAGATGTTGCCGCTGCCGCGCGCGTCCAGCCCGCCGGAGCTGGGGTCCTTCTGGCCGCTGCAGTCGTTGTACTCGACGTAGTTGTTGGTCGAGTTCTCCTTCACGTCCACGCACTCGTTGCCCCGGGTGGCGATGGTGTTGTGGTGGATGCGGTTGTTCCTGCTGACGTCGGGCGCCGCGTCCGGGGCGCCGTTCGCGCCCTGCTGCTCGGGGGCCGTGCCGAGGTAGATGCCCTCGCCGTTCTTGCCGCCCCCGCCGAACTTGAAGTCGGCGACCCCGCAGTCGGTGATGGTGTTCCCGGAGATGTCGGCGCCGGTCACCAGGTAGCGCACCCGCAGGCATTCGTCGGCGGCGTTCTTCAGCGTCATCCCGGTGATCCGCAGCGCGCCCACCCCGTTACCGGGGGTCGTGCTCATGACATAGATGAGTTTGAGGCGGTAGCCCGACACGTCGGAGGACGAGCCGTGCAGCCCGTCCACGGTGAAACCGCTGAGCGTCGTCGAGTCGTGCCGCACCTGGATGATGCGGGCGTCGCCGGCCCCCTTCACCACGGCGTTCGACGGGCCGGTGATGGTGACCCCGGAACGCTTGGTCACGACGTCCTGCTTGTACGTGCCCGCGGCGAGGTGCACCGTGGCGCCGGTCGGCGCCAGATCGACCGCCTTCTGGATCGTGGCCAGCGGGGAGCCCGCCGACGTACCGGAGTCGGCGTCGCTGCCGGACGGTGACACGTAGTACGCGGTGGCGGCCTCGGCGGCCACCGACGGCGGGGGGAAGGCGAGCGGCGCGCCGGCGGCGAGCGCGGCGACGAGGGTGGTGCGCAGGACACGGCTCATGGGGTGTGCCTCCTGGGGT
The DNA here is from genome assembly GCF_040612315.1 of Streptomyces sp. NPDC006435. NCBI lineage: Bacteria > Bacillati > Actinomycetota > Actinomycetes > Kitasatosporales > Streptomycetaceae > Streptomyces > Streptomyces sp. NPDC006435. The sequence goes on along the minus strand of NZ_JBEXPY010000007.1, from coordinate 202,556 downwards.
CTGCGAAGGACAGGGCGAGCAGTACGGGGATGCTGGGGCCGAGGAGCAGGGGGCCCAGCGGTACGACGAGGGAGAGCAGCGCGGCGGAGACCACCGCGCCGAGCAGGGCGGTGCCCCGGGCCGGTGACCCGAAACCGAGGGCCAGCGCCCCGCGCGACCAGGTGCGGACCGTGCCGTCCGGCGAGCGGCCCGCCTCCGCCGCGAGCGCCACGTGATGGATGGCGAGTGCGGCGGCGATGCCCACCTGCGCGGCGAGCAGCACGAACGTCCACGGCTCCGAACGGCCCAGCAGATGGACGATGTTGGCGACCAGGACGAACACGGCGACCGTGGACACCAGCGAGTGCCGCCACAGGGCGCGCCAGTACCGGGGGAACGCGGTGAACGTGTGGACGAAACAACGGCTGTCGCCCTCCGCCCGCCACCGCTGCAGGGCGTACCCCATCGCGGCGAGCGCTGGCAGCCAGGTCACGACACCGAGCGCCAGCACGGTGAACGCGGCCCCGGCGGCGGCCGGGTAGGCGATGAACTCCAGCCGCCGCAGCAGCGTCGGCCAGCCGGACGAGAGGGTTGCCTGCATGATCAGCCGACCTTTCCTGTGTACGGCTCCGGGACGTCGAGCAGCACCCGGCCGTCCAGCTCCAGCCGGGTGGCCGCCACCACGTACGGGGCGCGCCCGGCACCGTCGAGCAGCACCGCCGCGGCGTCGGCCGACACCTCTGCGGTACGGATGCGGCGGGCGACGGGCGAGAGGAGCACCGTCTCCTCGCCGAGGACCACGCCCTCGCCCTCCGCGCACTCGGCCCGCCGCGCGTCGACCGGCCCGGGACCCGGGACGATCGCGGTGAGGAAGAGACCGCTCGACGAACGCGCGGTTGTCGCACGCAGGGTGTGCAGGGTGCGGGTGAGACGCAGTTCCGGCGTGCTGGACGTCGGATTGGCCTCGACCTCGGTGACCTCGGAGACGACCCGGGCGTCGAGCGGGGCGAATTGCCGCAGCAGCGCCGACGCCGCCCCGGACCGGATCAGCCGGCCGCCGTCCGGCCGCGGCTCGGTCGGCCGGTCGGTCTGGAGCAGGAACGTCCACTCCCGCTCCGCGTCCGCCTCGGCGAGGTCCAGCAGCACGAGCCGCCCCGACGGGGTGAACACCAGGGTCCGGTCCAGCCGCCGCACCCCGAGCGCCGGGTCGTACATCGCGGCGATCTCCGCCGTGGCGTGCGCCCAGCCGCAGTCCTCGGCGACCAGCACGTCGCGCTGCCGGGCCTGCCGCTCGTGGGGGACGTCCCGGTACACGTGGTACCGGTCCTCGTCCGCGTACCCCTGCCCGTCCACCAGCAGCAGATTGTGGTGCGCGGCCCGCTTGCGGTTGCTGTAGCCCTCGTCGACCGCGAGGAAACCGCCCTGCGAGACCAGCACGAACGAGCCCGAATCGGGGTGGTGGTGGCCCTGGTTGAGAGTGTCCCAGCCCTTCTCCGCCCGGTGCTTCGCCGAGGTCTCCCACGCCTTGTGGCCACCGCCCGGGCTCGCCTTGAACGAGACGAGCGTGGCGTCGTCGTCCCATCCGGTACGGGCGCAGAGCAGCCCGAGGTCCGGGAAGAACGCCCGCGTCGCGGTGGGCGGCGCGGCGGCCACGGACGGGTCGTACCAGAGGTGTTCGAGGTACGCCTCCGGCAGGATGCCCGGCCGCACCCCGCTCTCCGACGCCTCCTGCCACAGCAGTTCGCCCGAGGCGAGATCGCCCATCCACTGCGCCTCGGGGATGCCGTACCGGGCCGCGAGACGGTAGTACAGGGCGGCGCTGTGCCCGCTGCGCCGGTCGTGGCAGTCGCCGTGGTCGACGTTGAACGCGAAGCCGGGCGCCGTCTGGTGCAGCCGGTAACGGAAGGTGTTGCGGAGGAACCCGCCCCGCTCCCACCAGTCGATGCCCTCCGCCTCCTGGAGGAGGTCCAGGTGGATGGCGAGGAACGGCACCCCGTAGCGCCAGTAGACGACCCCCTCGGCGTGCGAACCGTCGTCCGGCATCAGGTCGAGGACCGTGCCGAGGTTCTCCCTGGCGCGCTCGGTCCACTCCTCCTTGCCCAGTACGTAACCGGCGGTCGCCAGGCCCGCGTAACAGATCCAGTTGTGGTTCTGCCAGTACGAGGACGACCACCAGCCGCCCTCGCTCGCCACCGCGAACTCGTACATCCGCCGTCCCTGGAGCAGCAGTTTGTACCGCAGCAGCGCCGCCACGTCGTCCGGCAGTTCGTCGCCGATCCACCGGTGGGCGAGCGCGAGGTGGTGCAGCAGCCAGCCGGCGTCCAGGTCGTGGTCCGGCATGTGCGCCCGGCCCCAGTGCGGCAGCCGCACCGCCGCCTCGATCCAGCGCCGGCTCTCCGCCAGATGGGCCGGATCGCCGCCGACCCGGTACGCGAGCGCCGGGTTGGAGGCGGCGGGCCCCAGCCAGGTGATGCTGGCGAGGGGATGGGTACGGGGCGGGGTCAGCCCGCGGTGGCGGGCGGCCTCCTCGTACAGCCGCGCCTCCTGGGCGGGGCGGGGGCCGGGCGGCGGGGTCGCCGAGAGCAGCAAGGGTCAGTCCTCCGTCCAAAACCGCGCGGAACTTCCGTCGGTCAGCGCGACGGTCAGCACCCCGTCGCCGTCCAGCCGCACCTCGCTCACGGCGGGGCCGGCCGATGCCGCCTGGTACACCGAGGCGAACGTGACCCGGTCCGACCGCGTGGTGAAGTCGACCCGGGTGCGCACCCGTTGCGGATCGTCCGCCGGGCCCGGACCCGGCCGGGTGACCGGGCGCACGGTCCGGCCCGGGGTGTGGGTGTGCCAGCCGTGCAGGATCTCGTCGCCGTACCAGGTGGTGCGCACCTCGCCCGAGGGCTGGAGCTGGACGTCCAGCGCGACACCGGGGCGCAGCTGCGCGGCCAGGCTCCGCTCGGTCCCGGCGTCCACGGTCAGCAGGTCGACCAGATAGCCGTCGCCGAGCACGACCCGGCGCACCGCCCGGACCCCCTCGTACGCCGTCGTCACCTCGGCGGTGACGGACGAACCGTCCGAGCCCAGCAGCCGGCCGGCGCACTCGGCCTGCTCCGAACCGCCCGCCCGGAACGCGGGGTGGGCCTCGGTCGAGGCGTACAGCTCACGGAACTCCATGTGCGCGTACGGCACCTGGCCGGGATCGGGCTGCCACGGGGTGGTGTCCCCGTACAGGTACAACGACAGCTTGTCGCGGTGCCCGTGCGAGCCGCCGTGCGGACCGAAGTCCAGCAGTGCGTGGACGCCCGCGTGGCGCAGCACCGCGTACCCGGCCGTCGGGAACACCGTGACCGGGCCGGGCGCCGGACGCTCCGCCAGCGGCGGCCCGGCGAACCAGCCGCCCAGCTCGCCGTCGAGTCCGTCGTCGCTCCCGCCGAGCTCGGCCCGGGCCCGCCCGGCCACCGCGTCCAGTGCGGGGGAGGGCACCAACTGCTGGGCCAGCGCCACGAGTTCGAGCCACTCCAGGGCGAGCGGACCGCGCAGGTACGGGCCGTCGTGCAACGCCGGGAGAATGCCGCCCGGGGTGGCGATCGCCACCAGCACGTCCGTCATCCCGGCCAGCACGTCCACCACATCGGACGGCAGGACCGCGGGGTCGGTGCCGCGCAGCGCCAGCAGCGCGGCCCGCAGCACGAACCCGTGGTAGTACGTGCTGCCCTCCCACTCCCAGCCGTCGTCGGCGACCGCGACCCGCAGATGCGCGTACAGCCCGTGCTCGCCCTCCAGCCACCGTTTCCCGCCATCCCACTCCAGGCCGCGTGCCGCGGCCGCGGCACGGCTCGCCGCCGCACCGGCCGCGTTGAGCCACGCGGTGTAGTTGGAGGCCAGGTGGCCCTGGCCGGTGAGCAGGTCCCGGGCGCCGAGAGCGGCCTCCTCCAGCGAGTCCAGCAGCGGCAGCACCCCGGCCAGGCCGTCGGTGGAGTCCTCGGCGAGCGTGCTCACGGCGTGCCCGATGTTCACCGCCCAGATGGCGTCGGTCAGCGCCTGGTGGAACAGCCGGCCGCGCAGCATCCAGCTCTGCGCCTCGCCGTGCCGCTCGGTGGCCAGCTCCGCGTACAGCCCGGCGTACTCCACCAGCCGCGCCACCGACTCGGCGCGCTCCCCGCGGTGCGCGAGCACCCGCAGGTGCCGCGCCCACGCCTGGTGCGACAGCACCAGCCAGGCGCCGCGCACCGCCTCGTCGTCCACCCGGCAGCCGTACGCGCAGCGCGCACCGCCCTCGGGGAACACCCCGGCCAGCAGATCACCGTGGTCGAGCTCCACGCCGTGCGCCGGGCAGACGTACGCGTGCCACCAGCCGCCCCGCTCCCGGGCGATCCGCCTCAACGCGGCCACACGCCACCGTCGATGTCCACCGTGGTGGCGGTCAGGAAGCCGGACGACGGCGAGGCCAGGTGCACGACCGCGGCGGCGACGTCCTCCGGCGTGCCGGCCCGGCCGACCGGGATGCCCGCCTCCATCGCCTGCTGCGCCTCGGGGGCGGTGAACGTGTCGTGGAAGGCGGTGCCCTTGATGAAGCCGGGGGCCACGGTGTTGACCGTGATTCCGGTGCCGCCGAGTTCCTTGGCCAGGCCCTTGGTGAAGCCGCGGACTCCGGCCTTGGCCGCCGCGTAGGCCACCGAACCGGGGCCGCCGCCGTTGTGCGCGGCCAGCGAGGACATGGTGACGATGCGCCCGGCCGGGGACTCCTTGAGGTGCGGCAGGGCGGCCCGCACGGTGCGGAACGTGGACGTCAGATTGGTGGAGAGGACCTTGTCGAAGTGGTCGTCGGACATCTCGGCGACGGTGGCCCGGCCGATCAGATGGCCCGCGTTGCAGACGAGGACGTCCAGGCCGCCGAGGAAGCCGGTCGCCTCCTCGACGAGCCGGTCCACATCGGCGGTCACCGTGACGTCGGCCCGGAACGCCTTCGCCCGGCGGCCCAGCGCCTCGATCGCGGAGACCGTCTTCGCGGCCTCGTCGGCGGAGGAGTGGTAGTGGACGGCGACATCGGCGCCGGCCTCGGCGAGGGCGACGGCGATGGCGCGGCCGATTCCGTGGCCCGCCCCCGTCACCAGTGCGCGGGAGCCGTTGAGATCAGCAGACATGGAGTGAGAACCTTTCGAGGACCGGCCGCTCGGACCGGAACCGGTCACTTGAGACCGGCGGTTGCGAATCCCTGCACGAAGTAGCGCTGGCCGATGAGGAAGAGGACGACCATGGGCAGGGTGGCCAGCGTGGTGCCGGCCATCAGGAAGTGCCACTGGGTGCCGTTCTCCGTCTTGAAGACGGAGAGCCCCACCTGGATCACCCGCAGGCTGTCCGTGCGGGTCACCAGCAGCGGCCACAGGAAGTTGTTCCAGGACGACTCGAAGGTCAGCAGTGCCACGGTGGTGAGCGCGGGCTTGACCTGCGGGGTCATGATGCGGGCGTAGATCCGGAACTCACCCAGGCCGTCGAGCCTGGCCGCCTCCTCCAGCTCCACCGGGAGGTCCAGGTAGAACTGGCGGAAGAGGAAGACCGCGAACGGGGTGACCGCGCCCGGGACGATGAGCGCCCACCAGGAGTCCAGCCAGCCGCTGCCGCCCTGGCCGAAGATGTCGTTGCCGCCGGCCAGCGGCATGAAGCGGACGATGAGGAACTCCGGCAGGACCTTGGTGTAGGTCGGGATCATCAGCGCGGCGATGAACAGGTAGAAGATGACCTCGCTGCCCCGGAACCTGATCCGGGCCAGCGCGTACCCGGCCATCGACGCGAGCACCACGTTGATCACGGTGTGGCTGAACGCGATGATGAAGCTGTTGCGCGCGTACGTCGCGAACGGCGCCGCCTTCAGCGCGTCGACGTAGTTCCCGAACGCCCAGTGCTCCGGCAGCAGTCCGGCGTCCTGCGAGGCGATCTCCACCGGCGTCTTGAGCGAGGTGAGCACCATCCAGACGAACGGCACCACCATGAGCAGGGAGACGACGGTGAGGGTCAGGTAGAGCGCGACCCGGCCGGCGGAGAGCGGCCTGCCGTTCCTGCGGGGCCGGGCCTTCGCCGCGATCCCGGGCCGTTGCAGCTCAGTTGTGGCCACGGGTGCCTCCCATGATCCGCCGGTTGACCAGGGTGAAGCCCATCAGCAGCACGAACAGCACCAGTGACTGCGCGCAGGCGTAGCCGACGCGGAACTCCCGGAAGGCGGACTTGTAGATCTCGTACGTCATCATCGTGGTGCTGTTGGCGGGACCGCCGTCGGTCAGGATGTAGATCTGGTCGAAGGACTGGAACGCGCTGATCATCGACGTGATGAGCACGAAGAACGTCGCGGGCTTCAGCAGCGGCAGCGTGATCGAGAAGAACTGCCGCACCTTCGAGGCGCCGTCCACCGAGGCAGCCTCGTACAACTCCTTGGGCAGGGACTGCAGCGCGGCCAGGTAGATGAGCATCTTCATCCCGATGCCCTGCCAGATGCCGACCAGGATCACCGACGGCATCGCCCACGAGGTCGAGGAGAGCCAGGCCGGTCCGTCGATCCCGAGGAACGACAGGAGCGTGTTCAGCAGCCCGTTGCCCGGGTTGTAGATCCACAGCCAGACCAGCGCGATGGCGACGGTCGCCGTCACCTGCGGCAGGAAGACCGCGGTGCGGAAGACGCCCCGCGCCTTCAGCCCGGTGTGCAGCGCCAGGGCCATCAGCAGCCCCAGCATCATGCCGAACGGCACGGTGAAGAAGGTGTAGACGACGGTGTTGACGATGGACTTGCGGAAGACCGCGTCGCCCATCATGTCCCGGAAGTTGTCCAGCCCCACGAACTGCGGCGGCGTCAGCACGTCGTACTTGGTGAAGGCCAGCACCACCGACGCGACGACCGGCAGACCGATCCAGAGCGAGGCGTGCAGCAGCGCGGGCGCCACCATGAGCATGCCTGCACGCTGCCTGCGGCGCCCCGGTCCCACCGGTGCGCGGCCGGGACGTTTTTTCGCGACCGGCTGCCCGGCGGGGGAGGGCGGCCGGGCGGGCCGGGCCTTGAGTACGGATGTTGCTCCCACGGTACGGGTCCTTACATCCGGCCGATGGCGGCCTCGGCGAGCCGGCCGAGTTCCGCGATGGCGTCCTTCGCGGACTGGCTGCCCACGATCGCGGGCTCCAGCGTGGGCTTGATCTTCTCGCGGATCTCCATCCAGGCGGCGGTTCCGCCCTCGGAACACGCGTCACCCATGCTCCGCAGGGAGAGGTCGACGAACTTGTTCTCCTTCACGTACGAGGTGTCGCTGAGGTCCTTCAGACCGGGCACCGAACCACGCTGCCTGGCGGCGCCGATGATCGACTCGGGCGTCGCCAGGTACTCGACGAGCGCACGGGCCGCCGCCGGGTGCTTGGAACTGGCGGACTGGGTGACGAGGGTGCCGCCCTGGAGCATCGCGGGCTTGCGGTTGGCGAGGATGAACGCCCCGAGCTTGTCGTCCTTCAGCAGGTCCGGCGTCTGCTCCTCGGCCTGCTTCCACAGCGCGCTGGTCGTCATCATCATCGACGCCCTGCCGGTCTGTACGTTGGACGGGGCGCCGGCGTCCGTCTTCTTGGCGTAGTCGGCGGAGCCGTCCTTGATGAGGTCCTTGAAGAACTGCAGGGCCTCGACGCCCCGGGCATCGGTGAACAGCACCTTCTTGCCGTCGGCGCTGAACAGTTGGCCGCCGTTGGCGAACAGGAAGGTCTCCCAGCACTGGCGCAGATCGATCGAGAACGGGTCGAAGCCGATCCGGCCGTTCCTGGTGAGCTGCTTGGCCACGGCACGCAGTTCGGCCCAGTTCGCCGGGGTCTTCTTGATGCCTGCCTCGGCGAAGTGGTCCTTGCGGTAGACGACGATGCGGGTGTCGAGGACGACCGGCAGCGCGTACAGCTTGCCGTCGTACCGGGACGGCTCCAGCACCCGCTCCTCGTAGTCGTGCGCGGCGGCGAGCTTCTCCGGCAGTTCGGCGATCGCCTTCTTCGCGGCGAACGGCGGGATCCAGCCCACGCCCATCATCAGCACGTCGGGCAGCAGACCGCCCGCGAGACCGGTGGTGATCTTCTCGTTGAGCTGCGCGTACGTGGTGTAGTCCACGTTCACCTTGACGTCCGGGTACTTCTTCCGGAAGCCGCCGAGGATCTCCTTCTCCAGCAGCGTCTTGCCGTCGGCGCCCTCGTAGATCGGGGTGAGCAGCGTGATCTCGCCCTCGGCGGGGCCGTCGGCCGAGCCGGCCGTCGACGTTCCCGTTCCGCATGCGCCGAGGGCTGCGGCAGCGGTGCCCGCGCCGATGGCGGCAAGCAACGACCGTCTTCTGAGTTCCATGGGACACCCCTTTTGAGGCGGAGGCTGTGGATCGATCCAGCGATGACATCCCGACAGTGGCTGGGAAGCGCTGGTAAATCGATGCAGTGATGCTAGAAACGCCCTCAGAGGGACGTCAACAGCTGATGCACATGAATTTTCGGGGATGTTAACTGGTGAACCGGTGAACCTTGTTCAGTAAATCGATACACTGCTACGGTCAGACGATTCCGAACCGGAGGTGGCATGAGCGGGGTAACGATCCATCAGGTCGCGGAGGCCGCCGGGGTCTCCGCGAGCACGGTCTCCAACGTCCTCAACGGGCGGACGAACCGCATGCAGGCGGCGACGCTGGCCCGCGTGGAGCAGGTGATCGAGCAGCTCGGCTACCGGCCCAACCGCGCGGCACGGATGCTGCGCACCGGACGCATCAAGGTCATCGGCCTCATCGTGCCGTCCGTCGCCAACCCCTTCTGGGGGGCGCTCGCACGGGAGCTGGAGGCCATCGCGCTCGCCGAGGGCTACCACGTGCTGCTCTGCAATAGCGAGCGCGACCCGGCCCGCGAGCTGAAGTACGGCGAGGAACTGCTCGCGGACGGGGTCAGCGGAGTGGTGCTCTGCTCCTCGCTGCCCTCGCTCGAACACGTGACGCCGCTGCTCAGCCGCGGTCTGAAGATGGTCGCCTTCGACCGTGCCGCGCAGGCGGGCGACCCGCCGTCACTGGCCTCGATCAGCGTCGACAACGCGATGGGCGCCGAGCTCGCCACCCGCCATCTGATCGAACTCGGTCACCGGAGGCTGGCGTTCGTCTCCGGTTCGGTCCACAGCGTCAACCGCCGCGAACGGCTGCGCGGCTTCCGGACGGCCCTGGAGTCGGCCGGCCTCGACCCGGCCGACGCGATCGTCTGGCCCGGCGCCGACACCGCCGAGTTCGGCGACAAGGACGCGGCCGAGCTGGGCCGGAACGCGGCCAGGGAGCTCCTCTGCGGCCCCCGCCCGCCCACCGCGTTCGTCGCCATCAACGACATGTGCGCGATCGGCATCTGCCGGGGGGCCAAGGACGCCGGACGCAGCGCGGGCCAGGACGTTTCCGTGGTCGGCTTCGACGACATCCTCCTCGCCGACCTCTTCGAACCCCCGCTCACCACGGTCCGCCAGCCGCTGCCGGAGATGGCCGCGGAGACGTTCCAGCAGCTGCGGGCCCGGATCGACGCGGCTCCCGCGGCGGGCCGCTCCCTGCTCATCCGGCCGAGACTGGTCGTCCGCGAATCGACGGCCCCGGCCCCGGTGCTCGGCTGCGCGTCGGCAACGGTGCCCGCGGCGAAGCGGTCGACGGAGGGGCAGCCTGCCTGAAGCGGGTCCCGGGAACGGCGTACGGGGACGCGGCTGCCCGGTCCGAAAGGGGCGGGTCGAGCCGGTGGGGAACGGGGCGCCGGTGGGGCGCCGTGCCGCCCGTCGACCTGCTGAAAGGGACGGTGCCGCGCATCGGTTGCCCGGACGCGGTCGCCTCGCTCCCCGGTGCCGAGCCCCTGACCGACCTCGAACGGCCCGGACGGATGTTCCAGGAGCCCAAGGGCTGTCATGTCCCCCTTCACGGCGAGGGGTTCATGCTGTGGCACGGCCGTCGGCAGGGCGGTCGCTCTTCCCGAGGAACGTGCCCATGAGGACGGCGCCGAGCACGAGGAGCGCGGCAGCGGCGGTGAGGGCGAGGGAGAAGCCCTCCGTCGCGGCGTGCGGGGAGCTGCCCCGTACGGCCGAGGCGTCGCCGTGGCGCGCGGCCAGGGCGACCAGTACCGCCACCCCCACCGCGCCACCGACCTGTTGAACGGAGCTCAGGACGGCCGAGCCGAGCCCGGCGTTCTCCTCGGTGGTGCCGGTGAGCGCGGCGACGGTCAGGGCGGGCAGACCCAGCCCGCATCCGAGGCTGGTGACGAGCATGCCGGGCAGCACTCCGGAGGCGTAGCCGTCGCCCGGTTCCACGCCGGACAGCAGCAGCAGCCCGGCCGAGCCGAGCAGGAACGACAGGACGAGGGCCGGGCGCACGCCGAGCCGGGCCACCGCTCGGGAGGAGAGCCACATGCCCGCGAGGATGCCGGCACCGTAGGGCAGGTAGGCGAGGCCGGCCGCGAGCGGGCGGTAGCCCAGCACGGTCTGCAGGTGCACCATCAGGAGGAAGGCCATCGCGTACATGGCGGCGGAGAACAGCAGGCTCGCCCCGTTGGCGACGGCGCGGATCCGGAAGGACAGGAACGACAGCGGCACCAGCGGCTCGGCGGTGCGTGCCTCGACCGCGACGAACGCGATGGCCAGGAGCACGGCCAGAACCAAGGACCCGACAACGGCCGGGTTCTCCCGGCCCGACTCCCCGGCCCGGAGCAGACCGTGGACCAGGGACACCAGGGCACCGGTGCCGAGTACCGCACCGGGTATGTCGAGACGCACCGCCTGCCCGGCCCGGCTCTCCGGGACCAGGCGCGGCAGCAGCACCACGGCCGCCAGGGCCACCGGCAGATTGATCAGGAAGATCCAGCGCCAGGACGCCAGGCCGGTCAGCGCGCCGGAGATCACCAGGCCCGCCGTGCCGCCCAGGGCCGCGATCCCGCCCCAGATGCCGAACGCCCTGGCACGCTCCTCGGTACCGGGGAACAGCAGCGCGATCAGCGCCAGCGAGGCCGGGGCGGCCATGGCCGCTCCCGTGCCCTGGGCGAACCGTCCGGCCACGAGCTGCCAGGGCTCCTGCGCGAGCCCGCAGACCAGGCTCGCCGCACCGAACAGCGCGACACCGGTCAGGAAGACGCGTCTGCGGCCCAGCAGGTCGGCCGCGCGGCCGAACAGCAGCAGCAGCCCGCCGAAGGCGAGGAAGTAGGCGTTGACGACCCAGGCCAGGCCCGCGGTGCCGAAGCCGAGGTCCTCGCGCATGCTGGGCAGCGCGACGCTCACCACGTTGTCGTCCAGGACGAGCATGAACTGTACGAAGCACAGCACCACCAGGGCGGGCCCGCGGCGCCCGAGGGCGTCGGCGGTGGACATGACCGGTACCGACGTCATGCCGAGCGTCCGGTACGTGTGAACGGATTCTGCGAACTGCGGCAGCGCCCATGGCGCGATGAGTGGTCGACAGGCATGCGGGCAACGCTATGCACCGGCCGTGCGGGCCGCTATGCGCCACCGGGCCACGTCATGTCGCGTTGAGGCCATAGGTTGGGGCCATGGCCGAGTATGTCGTGGGAGCCGTCCCGCCCGGGGCGGGCGCAATCGTCGTCGGGAACTTTCCGTTGGAGTCCGGGCAGTGGTTCGTCCCGCACAGCCACCCGCAGCACCAGTTGGCCTGGGCGCGGCGCGGTGTGCTCGGTGTCGCCGTCGGCGACACCCACTGGGTCCTGCCGCCCACACGGGCGCTGTGGCTGCCCGCGGGGGTCGTCCACCGGACCGGCGCGACCCGTGACGCGGTGCTGTGCAGCCTCTACTTCGAGCCGGACGGATGCGAGCTGAACTGGGCGGAACCCACACCCGTCGGCGTCGACAGGCTACTGGCCCACCTGATCTCCCACCTCGGCCGCGAGGACCTCCCCGATGACGCGCGGCTACGGGCCGAGGCGGTCGTGCCGGATCTGCTGCGACCGCTGCCGGCCACGCCCATCGACGTGCCGGACCCCACCGACGACCGCGTACGCGCCGTGGCCGACACACTGCTCGCCGACCCCGCGGACCCACGGAGCCTGGAGGCCCACGCCCGGGCCGTCGGAGTGAGCCGACGCACCCTGACCCGGCTGTTCGTCCATGACACCGGCATGAACTTCGACCGTTGGCGCACCCAGCTGCGGCTGCGTGCCGCCCTTCCCCTGCTCGCCGAGGGGCAGCCCGTCTCCCGGGTCGCACACACCGTGGGATACGCGACACCGAGCGCCTTCCTCGCGGCGTTCCGGCGAACCGTCGGTACGTCCCCGGGACGCTACCTCAAGGGCGACGCCTCGTTCGAGGCATCCGCCGCGAGCGTCGCCGGTGAATGACCGCGGCGGGCCCCGGCCAGCGGCGAGCGGACCGGATGGACCTCCGGGTCCATCGGCCTCCCGGCCCGTGGGTGGGGCACCACGGCGGTTACTGCATCGAAGGGTTTACTCCCGGCTCGCCCCTGTGCAGGACGTGAACGGTAGGCGGCGGGCGGCACAGTGGAGCGCGATCCAGGTTCTCCTGACGGCACTGCCTCGGAAGGCACTTCCATGCACTTCTCCGCCGACCGGCCCCGCCCCGCGCTGCGGGCCGTGGTGACCGGTATCTGCTGCGCCGCGGTGACGGCGTCCGTGATGGCCCCGGCCGACGCGGGTGCCGCCCCGCGCTCCGCGGCCGAAACCCCCGCACCCCGGATCGAAGCACCGCTCGGCACGGTGTTCCTGCCCAACCTCGACGACGACTCGCGCCGCTGCACACTGCTCCCCGGCGACCTCGACCGGCTGGACGTGGCCGTGGACGAACGCCTCGCGGCCTGCCACGACGCCGCGGACGAGGTGGTGAACGGCCCCGAGGACGCCAAGGACCTCACCCCGCTCCTGGTGCCGCCCACGGCGGTCGGCGAGGACGCCGTCGGCAGGCTCACGGTGCCCGCCGCGCAGCGGCCGTACGTCCGGATCTTCGTACGGGAGGGCGACCGGTACACCCCGCTCGGCACCGACGGGGCACTGACCGCGCGCGACCTGCGCCGCGGCGTGCGGCTCGCCGTCGAGGGGCGGGACGTCGTCCGCGACCGGACCCGGTGGGACGGCCGGATCGTCGTGACCCTCGCCGTCACCGACCGCGGGCGCACCGACAGCGCGCGGCTCGGGATGAGCGTCGCCCCCGTCCTCCTCCAGCACGACCTCCAGCGCGCCCGGCACGTCTTCGCCGCCGCCCCCGGGAAGGGTCCGGGACAGCCCGCGGAGGTCCCAACCGCCACCCGGGTGCCCGGCGGGTGGAAGGAGTTCGCCGGGTCGCTGCGCACAGCGACCCGCGCCGTGGGGCTCCCCGACCGCGAACTGCGGTTCCAGCCGGGCGGTGCCCAGTGGTGGAAGGACATCTGGCGGCAGGACATCGCCGAACCGGCCTATGCGACCAGGCCGGGCCCCGGCGGGCCGCAGACGATGCGGATCCTGCTGCGCTCGCCGAACTACTGGAAGTCCCCCGACGGCACGAGTGCGAGCCTGCGACGGGCCGGACGGCTCCTCTTCAAGGACCTGCGCGGGCCGGGCGTGGGCGTCGTCCAGCAGTACACCACCGACCGCCCGGACAACGTCGACGAACTCCTCAACTTCACCGGCAACATCGAGTCGCTGCCCCCGTACCGGGGCTACCCGAAGGGCCGCGTGGTGTACGGGAGCTCGGCGGACCGCCGCCCCGATCCGTCGTTCGTGCGGATGCTGCGCGACCAGCGGGAACAGCCGCCCGTGGTGATCGACACCTCATGGCTGCTGGTCGGCCACGCCGACGAGACCGTGCACGTCGTGCGCGCCGACAACGCGCGCGGCTGGACCCTCGCCGTCTCCGACCCCCGGCTCGCGATCGGGCTGCTGGAGAAGGTCCGGGCGGCAGGGGAGGGCGGGCAGCGGCTGTTCGCCGACACCGACGCGGAGGACAAGCCCACCGTCGACGAATTCCTGCGCTACGACGCTGCCAAGGGCGACAACGAGGACGCCGCACGCCGCATCGACGAGCAGGTGCGGGTGCTGCTGCGGGCGACCGGGCTGAAGCCCGCCGAACTGGTGCGACTGCCGGTGCTCTACTTCCGGGTGACCGACACGCCGGGGGCGAACGGCCGCCACATCGCCTTCTCCCCGGCCCTGGCCAACGGCCTGTCGCTGACGGCCGGGGACTTCGCGGCCCCCGCGCCGCACGGCCCCCGGCTCGCCGGGCGCGACCTGTTCCGGGCGGAGGCCGAGCGGCGACTGACGGCCAACGGCGTACGGGTGCACTGGGTGGAGAACTTCTCCTGGGCCCACCTCGGCGGCGGCGAGGTGCACTGCGCGACGAACGCGCTGCGCGACATCGGCCGGTAGCACGGCCGGATGCCGGATGCCGGATGCCGGATGCCGGCGCCGGTGCGGGCACCGGCACCCGGCCGTCGGCCTCCGGGCGGGGCCGGACCGGGCGAAGATGCCCGGCCCGGCCCCGCCCGTCGGAGCGCCGGACGCGTCAGACGAGGTCGAACCGGTCGAGGTCCATCACCTTGGCCCACGCCGCGGCGAAGTCGCGCACGAACTTCTCCCTGGCGTCGTCGCTCGCGTAGACCTCGGCGAGGGCGCGCAGCTCCGAGTTCGAACCGAACACCAGGTCGGCACGGGTGCCGGTCCACCTGACCTCGCCGGTGGCGCAGTCGCGGCCCTCGAAGACGTCCTGTGCCCCGGACGCCGACGTCCACGTCGTACCCAGGTCGAGCAGGTTGACGAAGAAGTCGTTGGTCAGCGTGCCCGGGGCGTCGGTGAGGACGCCGTGCCCGGACTGCTGGTGGTTGGCGCCCAGGACGCGCAGACCGCCGACGAGGACGGTCATCTCGGGCGCGCTCAGGTCCAGCAGGCTCGCCCGGTCGAGCAGCAGGTACTCGGCGCGCAGCCGGTTGCCCTTGCCGACGTAGTTGCGGAACCCGTCGGCGGCCGGCTCCAGGGCGGCGAACGACTCCACGTCGGTCTGCTCCTGCGCCGCGTCGACACGGCCCGGCGTGAACGGCACCTCGATGTCCACGCCGCCGTCCGCGGCCGCCCGCTCGACGGCCGCACCGCCCGCGAGCACGATCAGGTCGGCCATCGAGACCTGCTTGCCGCCGGTCTGCGCGGAGTTGAAGGACTCCTGGATGCCCTCCAGGGTGCGCAGCACCGCCGCCAGGTCGTCGGGGTTGTTGACCTCCCAGCTGCGCTGCGGCTCCAGGCGGACGCGGCCGCCGTTGGCGCCGCCGCGCTTGTCGCTGCCGCGGAAGGACGAGGCCGAGGCCCAGGCGGCGGACACGAGCTGCGGGACGGTGAGGTCCGAGCCGAGGATCCGCTCCTTGAGGGAGGCGATGTCCGCGGCGTCGATCAGCTCGTGGGTGCGCTCGGGCAGCGGGTCCTGCCACAGCTGGACCTCGGTGGGGACCTCCGGGCCGAGGTAGAGCGAGACCGGGCCCATGTCGCGGTGGGTCAGCTTGAACCATGCGCGGGCGAAGACGTCGGCGAACTCGTCCGGGTTCTCGTAGAAGCGCCGCGAGATCTGCTCGTAGACCGGGTCGAAGCGGAGCGACAGGTCGGTGGTGAGCATCGTCGGGAGGTGCTTCTTCGACGGGTCGTGCGCGTCGGGGATGATCGGCTCGGCGTTCTTCGCCACCCACTGGTGGGCGCCGGCCGGGCTCTTTCCGAGCTCGTACTCGTACTCGAAGAGGTTCTTGAAGAACTCGTTGCTCCACCGGGTCGGGGTGGAGGTCCAGGTGACCTCCAGACCGCTGGTGATGGCGTCGCCGCCCTTGCCGGTGCCGTGCGTGCTCGCCCAGCCCAGACCCTGTGCCTCGATCGGAGCGGCCTCGGGGTCGGCGCCCACGTTGTCGGCCGGGCCCGCGCCGTGGGTCTTGCCGAAGGTGTGGCCGCCCGCGATGAGGGCGACGGTCTCCTCGTCGTTCATCGCCATGCGGCGGAACGTCTCGCGGATGTCGCGGGCCGCGGCGACCGGGTCCGGGTTGCCGTTGGGGCCCTCGGGGTTGACGTAGATGAGGCCCATCTGCACGGCGCCCAGCGGGTTCTCCAGCTCCCGGTCACCGGTGTAGCGCTCGTCGCCGAGCCAGGTGGTCTCGGGGCCCCAGTAGACGTCCTCCTCGGACTCCCACACGTCCGCGCGGCCGCCCGCGAAACCGAAGGTCTCGAAGCCCATCGACTCCAGCGCGACGTTGCCGGTGAGGATCAGCAGGTCGGCCCAGGAGATCGACTGGCCGTACTTCTTCTTGACCGGCCACAGCAGACGGCGGGCCTTGTCGAGGTTGCCGTTGTCCGGCCAGCTGTTGAGCGGGGCGAAACGCTGCTGCCCCGCGCCCGCGCCGCCGCGGCCGTCGCTGATCCGGTACGTACCGGCGCTGTGCCAGGCCATGCGGATCATCAGCGGGCCGTAGTGGCCGAAGTCGGCGGGCCACCAGTCCTGCGAGGTGGTCAGCACCTCCGCGATGTCCCGCTTCACGGCCGCCAGGTCGAGGGCCCGGAACGCCTCGGCGTAGTCGAACTCCTCACCGAGCGGGTTCGCGACGGCGGGGTTCTTCGCGAGGATCTTCAAGTTGAGGCGCTCCGACCACCACTGGCGGTTTCCGCCGCCCTGCGTGGGGTGCGGCGCGCGCTCGTGCGCGACGGGGCAGCCACCGCTTGCCCCCTCCGCCTCCGGGACGGTGACGGACGCGTCGTGGTTCTCAGACATGGGAATCCTTCCGGGCCGAGCGGGTCACATCGTTCAGAAGCCGTAAGCACAGGTCCACGGGCGTTGCTGGTACGGGAATCGCCGGTACGGGGATCACCGACCTTGTGACGGACTGCCGCGCGGTACGCGCGTCCGGGGAGGCGGGTGGGACGCCTCGACGCCCGGGTGGCCGGCGTCCCGCTCGGTCCTGAAGGGCGTGCCACGCGTGTTCGCCGTTCGCCGGAGAGCACCGCTCGTCACGTCCGCAGTGGTCCCGTCATGTCTCAGTCTCCCGTTGTACCGGACTTTCCCGTTCCCTTGGCCTGCGCTGGGATCGATCCTACGATCGACGGAGTCCAGGTCAAGAAGCACGTCTGTTCCGAATTCGGTCGGAAGCTGTACGGCTGCCACTGGAATCCGGTACTTCAACGAGCCCGAATGGATGAACCGATATGAGTGACCTGCTGGATCGGCTGCGGGGACGCGGTTGGCGGGTGACCTCCCAGCGGCGTGTCGTCGCCGAGGTCCTCGACGGCGACCACGTGCACCTGACGGCCGACGAGGTGCACGCCCGCGCGGCGGAGCGGCTGCCGGAGATCTCCCGGGCGACCGTCTACAACACCCTGGGGGAGATGGTCTCGCTCGGCGAGGTCATGGAGGTCTCCACCGACGGCCGCGCGAAGCGCTACGACCCCAACGCCCACCGCCCGCACCAGCACCTGGTGTGCTCGGGCTGCGGCCTGATCCGCGACGTGCGCCCGACGGGCGACCCGCTGGCCGGGCTGCCGGACGGCGAACGGTTCGGCTTCACCGTGTCCGGGGCCGAGGTCACCTACCGGGGACTGTGCCCGGAGTGCAGCAGACCCTAGAACGCGGTGTGCCGCCGGGAGTCAGAGGCGGTTGACGCGGTACACGTCCCGCACACAGAGGTTGAGGAGGGTGGCCGCCACGATGGCGCCGGCACAGACCAGGAGCACGGTCCGGTCGGTCCAGGCGTGCGCGGCGAGGGCGGTGACGAGGTAGCCGAGGGGGACGGCGATCCGCTCCCCGACCCCGTTGAACGAGCTCATCCGGCCCAGCTCCTCCTGCGGCACGTGCTGCTGGAGCGCGGTGGTCCAGGCCACCACGGCGATGTCCAGCCCGATGCCCGCGAGCACGGCGGCGAGCAGCACCCAGGGCAGGGACAGTCCCAGGCCCAGCGCCGCCGGTGGCAGACAGAGCGCGGCGCCCGTGACGACGGCCGCGGCCAGCAGCCGGTACGGCCTCCACCGCAGACACACCACCGTCCCCGCCAGCAGTCCGAACGCGAACGCGCCCTGCACGAGCCCCCAGGAACGGGCCCCCGCGTAGTGCTCGGCCGCGACCACGGGACCGAGCAGCTGGAAACCGGCCAGCCACGCGGCGACCACCACCGTCCCGGCCGCGGTGTACGTCCACAGCCAGGTGCGGCGCCGGAAGCCGGACCAGCCGGCGCGCAGATCGGCCAGGACCCCGCTCGTGGTGACCGGTGCGCTCAGCCGCAGGCCGAGCAGCAGCAGCGCCGCGGCCAGGAAGCTGAGCGCGTCCCACGACAGCGCCCACGCCGGGCCGCCGACCGCCACGACCACCCCGCCGACGACGGGGCCGAGCACCTTGACGGCGTTGCCCGGCAGCCGGAGCAGCGCGTTGGCCCGCTGCAGGTGCTCCGCCGCGACGAGCTGCGCCACGACGCCCGTCGCGGCCGGGGCGGTGAAGGCCGTGGCGGTCCCGGAGGCGAATCCGCACACGGCGATCGAAGCGGTCGTCGCGTGCCCGGTGGCCACGAGCGCCGCGAGCACCCCCTGCGCGGCCGCGGCCAGGAGATTGCCCAGGAACAGGATCCGGCTGCGCGACAGCCGGTCGGCGAGGACGCCGCCCGCGACGGTGAGGACGATCGTCGGCACCGCGTTCGTCGCCAGCACGACACCGAGCGCCCCGGCCCCGCCGCCCTGCCCGATCACCGCGTAGGCGAGCGCGACCGGCGCCATCGCGGAGCCGGTCGCCGAGACCAGATTGGCGAGCGCGAACCGGCGGAAGGCAGGAACCCGCAAGGGGGCCGGGCGGGGCGCGGACGCTTCGGCGGTGGCCTTCATGTCCCTTCCACGATCGGTGTGTTCCTTCCGCGACGGGTGTGCCCGTCAGATCGTCCGGGACCCTACCCCCGGTCCGGGCGTCGCGGATCCGTCACAGGCGCCGTTCGGCCAGATCCAGCCAGTGCTCCACCTCGCCCGGGGCGAAGTGCCGGACGGCCCAGTCGGCCATGCGCAGGCTCATGTGGGCCCAGCAGGGGCGCAGGACGTCCTCGGGCAGGGCGTCCAGGACGGCGTCGAGGCGTCGGACGACCCCGGGCGGCTGCTGCCCCGCGTGCAGCCCGAAGCGCAGGGTGACCAGGTCGAAGCGGCGATCGCCCCGTCCGGCGCCGTCCCAGTCGACGACCCCGGTGACGGCACCGTCCACGGCGAGCAGGTTGCCGTGGTGGAAGTCCTGGTGCACCACGTCGTCCCCGGACAGGCGGGGAGGGTGCGCCGCGCCCACCGACCTGATCCGCCGTTCCAGGGCGGCACCGCGACGGCTGTGCCCGCGCAGCGGTTCGTGCAGGCAGTAGCCGGGGCCGTCGCCGAGCAGGTACAGGTTCACCGGCGGGACGTCCCGGTGCCCGGAGAGCAGCCCCGCCTGCGACTCGTTGAGGGCGAGCGCCCGGTCCAGGCCGCGGTGGTCCAGCAGGTCCGGCGGCGCGCCCGGCAGGAGCTGCTGGACCAGCACCACCGCGTCGTCCACCTGGAGCGCCAGCTCCGTCGACGGGCAGGGGTACCCCCGGTCGCGCAGCACCTCGCACACCGTCAGGGGACCCGCCCGCAGCGCGTCGAGCCGGGTGCCCGGCCGCCACTTCAGCACGGACCGGTGGCCGTCGGGCCACCGGACGTACGCGGCGCCCACCTCGCCCCCCGGGCAGGGGCCCTCGACCACCAGCCGCACGCCCGTCCGGGCGTGCACGGCGGCCACCAGGCGGTCGGGGTCGAGGCGTTCGGCACGTGTCCGGTTCTGCTCCTGCGGCGATGAGGTCATCGGAGCATTCTCCGATGCCGATGCCGATGCCGATGCCGATGCCGATGCCGGCCGTCCTGCCCGCCGGGGCTTCGTCCGGTCCGGGACGCGTCGTGGTGCGTCTGCCGTGCCGGGGGAGGGGGACGGCCCTTCCCCGGCACGGCAGGTCCGGTGCCGGTGCGGGAGGGGCGCCGGGCCGGACGACACCGGCACCCCTCCCGCACCGGGTCAGTCGGCCGAGGCCGTCCAGCCCCGCGCCTCCACCCGGGCCGCGTCGCCCGGGCGGCTGTCGTCGAAGACCGTCCGGCCGCCGTCCTCGACGCGGACGGCGTCCACGTACACCCCGCGGCCGACGTACAGCTGATCCGTCGCGTACCGCCAGCGCAGGCGCACCTCCTCGCCGCGCCACGGGGCGAGGTCCGCCTCCAGCCGGTGCCACACCCGGCCGGACCAGCCGGAGACCGAGCCGGTGGGGTGGGCCTCCGGCTCGGGGCGGGGCCTTCGCGCCATCGGCACGGTGGTGAACGGCACCGGCTGCCAGGTCGCCCCGGCGTCCGCCGACGCCTCCAGGAAGACGAAGTCCGACCCGGGCTCGGTGTCCCACCACAGCGCCGAGTCCAGCCGGGCCCGGCCCGAGGAGAGCCGCAACGGGGGCAGGGCGAGCGTCGCCTCGGTGGCACTGGCCCGACCCGAGAACCACGCCGTGCGCCCCCGGGCCGGACGGACCGCCACCGCGCGTGCCATCTGATTGGCCGCGGCCACGCGCGGCGCGCTGCCCGAACGCCAACTGCGCACGGGGTGCACGGAGTTGCCGAGGACGATCAGGAACGAGTCGGTCGTCGGGTCCAGGACGAGACTGGTGCCGGTGAAACCGGTGTGGCCGGCCGTGCGGGGCGTGGCCATCGCGCCCATGTACCAGTGCTGGTAGAGCTCGAAACCGAGCCCGTGCGCGTCACCGGGGAACGCGGTGTTGAAGTCGGTGAACAGCAGGTCGACCGAGGCGGGGGAGAGGATGCGGGCCCGGCCGTACACCCCGCCGTTGAGCAGTGTGCGGGCGAGGATCGCGAGGTCCCAGGCGCAGGAGAAGACCCCGGCGTGCCCCGCCACCCCGTCCAGGCTGTACGCGTTCTCGTCGTGCACCTCGCCCCAGACCAGTCCGCGATCCAGCCCGGACCAGGGCAGCCGGGCGTCCTCGGTCGCGGCGATCTTCGGCTTCCAGGAGGCCGGCGGGTTGTACCGGGTGCGGTGCATCCCGAGCGGAGCGGTGATCTGCTCGCGGAGCAGGACGTCCTGGGGACGGCCGGTGATCTTCTCCAGGACCAGTTGCAGCGAGATCAGGTTGAGGTCGGAGTAGAGGTACACCGTGCCCGGCGGGTTGGCGGGCACCTCGTCCCACAGGAGCCGCAGCTTCCCCTCCCGGGTCGGCGCCTTGTACAGCGGGATCCAGGAACGGAAACCGGAGGTGTGGGTGAGCAGCTGACGGATCGTGATGTCCTGCTTGCCGCCGCCGGCGAAGTCGGGGAGGTACGAGGCGACCTTCGCCTCCAGCCCCAGCGTCCCGCGCTCGATCTGCTGCACCGCCAGGATCGAGGTGAACAGCTTGGAGACCGAGGCCAGGTCGAAGACGGTGTCCTCGGCCATGGGGATCTGCCGGTCGGGCGGGAACTCCACGCCGGTGTCGGTCTTCTCGTCGTACGCCGAGTAGCGCACGGCCTTGCCGATGGGCCGGTGCAGGGCCACCGTGCCGCCCCGTCCGGCGAGCAGCACCGCCCCCGCGTACCAGGGGTGCTTCGGGGACGCCTCGAGGAACTTCTCGGCGTCGACGACCAGTTGGTCCAGGGGCTCCTGCAGCAGCCCGGCGCGCCCGGCCGTTCCGCGCCGCAGGGTGGGGCGGCCGTTCCCCGGCGCCCCGCTCGTCCCGGTCCCCGTGTTCATGTCCGACGCCTTCGCCCCCGACTCCATGGCCGACGCCCGCTCCGCGAACGGAATCGGCGCCAGGGCGAGCGCTCCGCCCAGGGCCAGCATCCCACCGCCCAGCCTTCGTCGGCTGATTCCCCGGCCGGCCACGTCCTCGGTCATCCGGAACCCCTTCCTACCGCCTGAAAGTAACTTTCGAACTCTCTTCCGGAAGTGAAACTTCCTGCCGACGCAGAGAGTACTGCCGCCCCGGCCGTCACGGAGGTCCCCTGCGCCACAAAGAATCTGACGAAGCATCAGAAACTCTCTTCCCTCGGTCGGCGGACTGCGGCATCCTGCGCCCCATGGAGACGGAGCTGAGCAAGAAACTGGGAGTCGAGCACGCCATCTTCGGCTTCACGCCGTTCCCCGCGGTGGCCGCGGCCATCACCAGGGCCGGAGGATTCGGCGTGCTCGGCGCGGTCCGCTACACCGCCCCCGACGACCTCGCGCGCGACCTCGACTGGATGCAGGAGCACACCGACGGCAAGCCGTACGGCCTCGACGTCGTCATGCCCGCCAAGAAGGTGGAAGGGGTCACCGAGGCCGACGTCGAGGCGATGATCCCGGCCGGGCACCGGAAGTTCGTCCGGGACACCCTGGCCGAGCACGGCGTCCCGGAACTCGACGAGGGCGAGGCGTCCGGCTGGCGCATCACCGGCTGGATGGAGGAGGTCGCCCGCAACCAGCTCGACGTCGCCTTCGACTACCCCATCAAGCTCCTCGCCAACGCCCTCGGCTCCCCGCCCGCCGACGTCGTCCGGCGCGCCCACGACCAAGGCGTGCTCGTCGCCGCCCTCGCCGGAAGCGCCAAGCACGCCCGCCACCACGCCGACGCGGGCATCGACATCGTCGTCGCCCAGGGGTACGAGGCGGGCGGCCACACCGGCGAGATCGCCTCCATGGTCCTGGTGCCCGACGTGGTCGACGCCGTCGGACCGCTGCCCGTGCTCGCCGCCGGCGGCATCGGCAGCGGCGAGCAGATCGCCGCCGGGCTCGCCCTCGGCGCCCAGGGCGTCTGGCTCGGCTCCCTCTGGCTGACCACCGAGGAGGCCGACCTCCACTCCCGCGCGCTGACCCGCAAGCTCCTCGCCGCAGGCTCCGGCGACACCGTCCGCTCCCGCGCCCTCACCGGCAAACCCGCCCGCCAGCTCCGTACCGAGTGGACCGACGCCTGGGACGACCCGGCGGGCCCCGGCCCGCTGCCCATGCCGCTCCAGGGACTGCTGGTCGCCGAGGCCGTCTCCCGCATCCAGAAGTACGAGACCGGCGCACTGCTCGGCACCCCCGTCGGACAGATCGTCGGCCGGATGAACAGCGAACGCGGCGTGCAGGCCGTCTTCGACGACCTGACCCGCGGTTTCGAACGCGCCGTGGACCGGATCAACCGCATCGCCGGACGGAGCACCTCATGACCCCGCCGCCCAACGGCTTCTGGGCCCAGGCCGCCGCCGACCCCGACCGCACGGTCCTGATCGCCCCCGACGGCGAGAGCTGGACGGCCGGCCGGCTGCACACCGCCGCCAACCGCATGGTCCACGGACTGCGCGCGGCCGGACTGGAGCGCGGCGACGCCTTCGCGGTCGTCCTGCCCAACGGCGCCGAGTTCTTCACCGCCTACCTCGCCGCCGTGCAGGCCGGGTTCTACCTCGTCCCCGTCAACCACCACTTCGTCGGCCCCGAGATCGCCTGGATCGTCTCCGACTCCGGCGCCAAGGTGCTCATCGCCCACGAACGGTTCGCCCCGGCCGTGACCGCGGCCGCCGACGAGGCCGGCCTGCCCGCCACCCACCGTTACGCCGTCGGCACCATCGAGGGCTTCCGCCCCTACTCCGGACTGCTGGAGGGCCGGCCCGGGACACCGCCGGAGGAACGCACCCTCGGCTGGGTCATGAACTACACCTCCGGCACCACCGGCCGCCCGCGCGGCATCCGCCGCCCGCTGCCCGGCAGGCTCCCCGAGGAGAGCCACCTCGGAGGGTTCCTCGGCATCTTCGGCATCCGGCCCTTCGACGGCAACACGCACCTGGTCTGCTCGCCGCTCTACCACACGGCCGTCCTCCAGTTCGCGGGCGCGTCCCTGCACATCGGACACCCGCTGGTCCTGATGGACCGGTGGACCCCCGAGGAGATGCTGCGCCTCGTCGACACCCACCGCTGCACCCACACCCACATGGTCCCCACCCAGTTCCACCGCCTCCTCGCCCTCCCCGACGAGGTCCGGAGCCGCTACGACGTCACCTCCATGCGCCACGCCGTCCACGGCGCCGCGCCCTGCCCCGACCACGTCAAACGGGCCATGATCGACTGGTGGGGGCGGTGCGTCGAGGAGTACTACGCCGCCAGCGAGGGCGGCGGCGCCTTCGCCACCGCCGAGGACTGGCTGAAGAAACCGGGCACCGTCGGCAGGGCCTGGCCGATCAGCGAACTCGCCGTCCTCGACGACGACGGCAACCGGCTGCCGCCGGGCGAACTCGGCACCGTCTACATGAGGATGAACACCGGCGGCTTCAGCTACCACAAGGACGAGGGAAAGACGCGGAAGAACCGGGTCGGCGACTTCTTCACCGTCGGCGACCTCGGCGTCCTCGACGAGGACGGCTACCTCTTCCTCCGCGACCGCAAGATCGACATGATCATCTCCGGCGGGGTCAACATCTACCCCGCCGAGATCGAGGGCGTCCTCCTCGGTCACCCCGCCGTCGCCGACGCAGCCGTCTTCGGCATCCCGCACCCCGACTGGGGCGAGGAGGTCAAGGCGGTCGTCGAACCCGCCGCCGGACACGGGGCCGGCGAGGAACTCGCCGCCGCGATCCTGCGCCACTGCGAGGACCGGCTCGCCGGGTACAAACGCCCCAGGAGCATCGACTTCACCGAGGAGATGCCCCGCGACCCCAACGGCAAGCTGTACAAGCGCAGGCTGCGCGACCCGTACTGGGAGGGGCACCCCAGGGCGTTGTGACCCGCCGTCCGGCCGTCGCCCGGCGCGCGCTCCGGGCCGGGTTCTGGCAGCGTGTGGCCCATGAACACGCGCACGACGGTCCGGTCCCTGGCGACCCGGTGGACGGTGGTCGTGCCGCTCGTCGCCGCACTCGCGCTGGTGTTCAGCTGGGGGCGGGAGCTGCCGCCGTTCGCCGTAGGGGCGGTCGCCCTCTGCCTCGCGGGCGCCGTCCTCGCCGCCGTGCACCACGCCGAGGTGATCGCCCACCGGGTCGGCGAACCGTTCGGCTCACTGGTGCTGGCCGTCGCCGTGACCGTGATCGAAGTGGCCCTGATCGTCACCCTGATGGCGGGCGGCGGCCCCAAGACGGCCGCGCTGGCACGCGACACCGTGTTCGCCGCCGTGATGATCACCTGCAACGGCATCGTCGGACTGTCCCTGCTCGTGGGGGCCGTCCGCACCCGGGTCGCCGTCTTCAACGCGGAGGGCTCGGGCGGCGCCCTCGCGACCGTCGCCACGCTCGCCACCCTCAGCCTGGTCCTGCCGACCTTCACCATCGGCAAACCCGGCCCCGAGTTCTCCACCGCCCAACTGGCCTTCGCCGCCGTCGCCTCGCTCTTCCTGTACGGGCTGTTCGTCGCCGTGCAGACGGTGCGCCACCGCGAGTACTTCCTCCCGCTCACCCAGGAGGGCACGCTCAAGGAGGACGAACAGCACGCCCCGCTGCCGGGCCGGGGCGCCACCGCCCTGAGCCTGACGATGCTGCTGGTCGCGCTCGTCGCGGTGGTCGGCGACGCCAAGTCCGTCTCACCGGCCATCGAGGCCGGGGTGGAGGCGGCCGGGATGCCCCAGGCCGTGGTCGGCGTCGTCATCGCCCTGCTGGTGCTGCTGCCCGAAACCCTGGCGGCGGTACGGGCGGCCCGCCGCGAACGCGTCCAGACCAGCCTCAACCTCGCCCTCGGCTCGGCGATGGCCAGCATCGGCCTGACCATCCCGGCCATCGCCCTCGCCTCGATCTGGCTGGACGGACCGCTCCACCTCGGCCTCGGAGCCACCCACATGGTGCTGCTCGCGCTCACCATGCTCGTCGGCGCGCTGACCGTCGTACCCGGACGGGCCACCCTGCTCCAGGGCGGCGTCCACCTGTCGGTCTTCGCCGCGTTCGTCTTCCTCGCGATCAGCCCCTGACCGGCCGTCCTCCGGCCAATCAGGGGCTGATCGCACCGAGGGGACTACCGGCGCTCGTGGACCCGCACCACCCGCAGCGCGGGCGACCGCATGATGTCCTTCTCGCAGAACCGGGACGTCACCCAGCGCTCACCCGAGTACAGCTCGGTCTGGTCGCTGTAGTGCGCCGAACCCGGGTCGGAGGACTGGGAGTACGCGAGCAGGGTGCGCGCCACCGGACACCGGCTCCCGTCCCAGCCGACCGCCTGGATGTAGCTGGAGCCGTTCGACACCTCCCGGTAGGAGCCGGACGCCGCGTCCCACTCCGGCTCGGTCTTGTTCCAGACGCCGAGCGACTCGGTGCCGCCGCCGACCGGGATGCGCCGGCCGTTGCGCTCGACCCACTGGTGCCGGCCCAGCGGCGCGTCCAGCGCGGTACCGGCCGTCCGGAGCTCGGCCACCGCGTCGGCGAGCGCCCGGACGACGCCGGGCGCCGAGGTGTTCAGCGTGTTCGGGGTGGTGACCGGGTCGGCGGGGGAGAAGGGCACCTTCCACAGCTCGGCCGCCGGCACCGTGCCCGCCACCCTGCGCCACAACCGGTCGAAGAGCAGCGCGCCCCGGCTGGTGGTGTCCGTCTTCCGGTCCCAGCGCCGCAGCACCTCGCACGCCGCCGACACGTCGACCGCCTCGCCGTCGCTGCCGGTCGCCCGGCCGCCGGGCAGCGCGGCGCAGGCGTCCGCCAGGTCCGTCGCGGCCAGATCACCGGCCGGTGCCCGGTTGGCGAACTGCTGCCGCTGGAGATCGGCCACGGTCAGCCGGCCCCGCGCCGCCATCGCCGACACGTCCTCGACCGCGCCCCGGGTCCGCATCGAACGGGGCGTGGCGATCGTGCCGAAGATCCGTTCGTAGCCGGTCAGCGGCGCGTCCGCGTTCGTCAGCCAGGCGCTGTCGTTGGAGTTCTCCACGTACGGGGCGTTCTCCAGGGCGGGCATCCGGTCCGGCCCGAAGATGCCCGGCTGCACGGCGTCCGGGTCCGAGCCCGGCGCGCAGTCGCTGCGCGAACCGTCCAGCACCGCGAGCCCGGACGCCGGATACGTGGCCCTGCCCAGCGGGGTGGAACACCGCTGCGCGAGCTCGTCCGTGATCCGCGGCAGCACCTGCGACTGCGAGAAGAAGGAGTGCCCGGCGGAGTCGGCCGCGACGGTGTTCACCCACGGCAGCCCCTGGGTGCGGCGCAGCGAGGCCCGGATGTCCGCCGTGCTGCGCGCCCTGCTGAAGCCCAGGCCCGCGTCCGAGAACCGCAGGTTCGCGGCGTTCGGGTCGTTGAGCGCGTACGCGGTCGCCGCCGTCCACGGCAGCGGCAGCCCGGCGCCGAACGAGGTGACGACCGGCCCGTACCGGGTCCACCACTGGGCGCGGGTCACCGTGCCGCCGCCCCGCACCGCCACCGACACCGTGCGCTTCGTCATCCGCTCGGGCCGGCCGTCCACCAGGTACACGGTCGGATCGGCCGGATCGAGGGCGAGCCGGTGGAGGTTGAGCGGCACCCCGGTGGCGACGGTGTGGCTCCACGCGATGCGCGAGTTGTGCCCGATCGACACGATCGGCGCGCCCAGCAGCGAACCGCCCGACACGTTCAGCTCGCCGGGGATCGTCTGCTGCGACTGCCAGAACCGTCGGCCGCCCTGCCAGGGGTAGTGCGGATTGCCCAGCAGCAGACCCCGCCCGTTGGCCGTCGTGCCGCCGCCGAAAGCGACCGCGTTGGAGCCCATGTCCGCGTTCTGCGTCGACAGCAGCCGTCGGGCCGCGTCCGCCGCGTCGCCGGGCGAGGGGGCACCGGACGGCCGGGCGTCGCCCGCGGGCGGCTCGGCGGCCGTGATCCCGTCGACGGTGCGCCCCTGACCGCCGAGCACCGAGAGCGCGTAGCCGCGCATCACGACGTCCATGGTCGTCACCGGGCGCACCCAGTCGGCGCCCCGGCAGGCCGGGTCGTCGATCCGGTTCTGGGCCAGCCAGGCGTTGTAACCGGCCGCCCAGCCGCGTTCCAGTTCCTTGACGTCCCGGCTCTGCCCCGCCGGGGCGGGCGCCTTCAGCAGCTTCTCCACGGTGCGGCTCGCGCGGACCCCGCGGAAGTAGAGGTCGCTGGAGAGGTTCTTCGCCGCGGAGGACAGCGAACCGTCCGGGGCCGCGTCCGGGCCGAAGTACCGCGACCGCTCGCCCCGCAGGGTCACGAAGCCGTCGGCGAGCGTGCACACCTGGTCGGCGGCCTGGGCCCAGCCGTTGCCGAAGCCCAGGTTCGCGTAGTCCTTCGCCACGATGTGCGGGATGCCGTACTCGGTGTAGCGGATCGTGGCGGACAGCCCGCCGCCCGACGGGTGGTGGGAACGGTGCGGGCCGTCGGCCGCCGCCGGGGGCAGCGAGGCCGAAACGGTGAACAGCGCGAGGCCGGATATCGCAAGGATTCTCAGACGGCTGCGGAGCGGCAAAGGTCCTCCCAACTGTGCAGGTGCGAAAGGCGGTTGCCCGAGGTTTCGAGTCGCCGCACGTCACTCAGCCAGTACTTACGCACCCCTGTCAAGATCCTCACCGGCGCCCGGACCCTTGACCGCCGCGTTCGGGCCACCCAGGATCACGCCATGACAGGTGTACGGAGCAGCACAGTCGACGGAGTCGTGGCCCGCAGCGCCCGGCGCACCCCCGAGCGCACCGCCGTGCGGTACGCGGACAGGTCGTGGAGCTACGCGGAGCTCGACACGGCCGTCAGCACCGCGGCGGCCGTCCTCACCGGCGAGCACGGACTGCACCCCGGCGACCGGGTCGCCTCCTACGCGCACAACTCCGACGCCTACCTGATCGGCTACCTCGCCTGCGCCCGCGCGGGCCTGGTCCACGTACCGGTCAACCAGAACCTCACCGGCGACGACCTCGCGTACGTCCTGGACCAGTCGGGCAGCGCCCTCGTCCTCACCGACCCCGACCTCGCCGGCCGGGTCCCCGCCGGATTCCCCGTCCGCCCGCTGCGCGACGCGCCGGACTCCCTCCTCGACGCCACCGCCACCCCGCGCCCCTTCGTCCCCGAACGCGAACCGGCCGCGGGAGACCTCGTCCAGCTGCTCTACACCTCGGGCACCACCGCCCTGCCCAAGGGCGCGATGATGACGCACGGCGCCCTCGTGCACGAGTACGTCAGCGCGATCACGGCGCTCGACCTGCGCGCCACCGACCGGCCCGTCCACTCCCTGCCGCTCTACCACTCCGCGCAGATGCACGTGTTCCTGCTGCCCTACCTCGCGGTCGGCGCGCAGAACACCATCCTGGACGCGCCCGACGTGGACCGGATCTTCGACCTCGTCGAGGCGGGGCGGGCCGACAGCGTCTTCGCCCCGCCCACCGTCTGGATCGGCATCTCCCAGCACCCCGGCTTCGCCACCCGCGATCTCGGCGGCCTGCGCAAGGCGTACTACGGCGCGTCGATCATGCCCGTGCCCGTCCTGGAACGGCTCCGCGAACGACTGCCCGGACTCGCCTTCTACAACTGCTTCGGACAGAGCGAGATCGGCCCGCTCGCCACCGTCCTCGGACCGGACGAGCACGAGGGCCGGATGGACTCCTGCGGCAGGCCCGTCCTCTTCGTCGAGGCCAAGGTCGTCGACGAGAACGGCAAGGAGGTCCCCGACGGCACGGCCGGCGAGGTGGTCTACCGCTCGCCCCAGCTGTGCGAGGGCTACTGGGACAAGCCCGAGGAGAGCGCGGAGGCCTTCCGCGACGGCTGGTTCCGCTCCGGCGACCTCGCGGTGCGCGACGCGCAGGGCTACTTCACCGTCGTCGACCGGGTGAAGGACGTCATCAACTCCGGCGGCGTCCTCGTCGCCTCCCGACAGGTCGAGGACGCCCTCTACACCCACCCCGCCGTCGCCGAGGCCGCCGTCGTCGGACTGCCCGACGAACGCTGGATCGAGGCCGTCACCGCCGTCGTCGTGCTGCGCGGGGACGCCACGGAGGACGAGCTCATCGCGCACGCCCGGGAACGGATCGCCCACTTCAAGGCCCCCAAGAAGGTCCTCTTCGTGGACGGGCTGCCGCGCAACGCCAGCGGGAAGATCCTCAAGCGGGAGCTGCGGGACCGGTTCGCCGGGAACGACCGGCCCACCCCTTGAGAACCCGTCGGGCGGCCTCCGGCCGGAGACCGCCCGACGGGCCCCGGGACGCTACCGGGGCCCGCGCTCGTCCACGATCCGCCGGAACTTGCCGACCGACCGCTCCAGCGTCTCCGGATCGACGATCTCGACCCCGACCGACACCCCGATGCCGTCCTTGACGGCCGCCGCGATCGACTCCGCGGCGGCCGTCCGCTGCTCCGGGCCGGCTCCCGCCCGCGCCTCCGCCCGCACGGTCAGCACGTCGAGACGGCCCTCGCGGGTCAGCCTCAGCTGGAAGTGCGGAGCCACCCCCGGGGTGCGCAGCACGATCTCCTCGATCTGCGTCGGGAAGAGGTTCACCCCGCGCAGGATCACCAGGTCGTCGCTGCGCCCGGTCACCTTCTCCATCCGGCGGAACACCCGGGCCGTGCCCGGCAGCA
This sequence comes from Streptomyces sp. NPDC006435, assembly GCF_040612315.1. Lineage (NCBI taxonomy): Bacteria > Bacillati > Actinomycetota > Actinomycetes > Kitasatosporales > Streptomycetaceae > Streptomyces > Streptomyces sp. NPDC006435. Next base: position 172,184 of record NZ_JBEXPY010000007.1, on the reverse strand, counting down.
GCCGGGTCAGGTCCCGCGTCCGGTAGCGGATCACCGGCATGGCCTCCTTGGTGAGCGAGGTGAAGACCAGCTCGCCCTCCTCGCCCTCGGGCAGCACCTCGCCGGTCAGCGGATCGACCACCTCGGGGTAGAAGTGGTCCTCCCAGATGTGCAGCCCGTCCTTCGTCTCCACGCACTCCTGCGCGACCCCGGGCCCCATCACCTCCGAGAGCCCGTAGATGTCCACCGCGTCGATGGCGAACCGCTCCTCGATCTCGCGCCGCATCTCCTGCGTCCACGGCTCGGCCCCGAATATCCCGGTCCGCAGCGAGGTCGAACGCGGATCGACGCCCTGCCGCTCGAACTCGTCGAGGAGCGTCAGCATGTACGACGGGGTCACCATGATGATCTCGGGGCGGAAGTCCTGGATCAGCTGGACCTGCCGGGCCGTCATGCCCCCGGAGGCGGGGATCACCGTGCAGCCGAGCCGCTCCGCCCCGTAGTGCGCGCCGAGCCCGCCGGTGAACAGCCCGTACCCGTACGCCACGTGGACCTTCTGCCCGGGACGCCCGCCCGCCGCCCGGATCGAGCGCGCGACCACATCGGCCCAGGTGTCCAGATCCCGCTGGGTGTAGCCGACGACGGTCGGGCGGCCCGTGGTCCCGCTGGACGCGTGGATGCGCCGCACCTGCTCCTCGGGGACGGCGAACATGCCGAAGGGGTAGTTGTCGCGCAGATCGGCCTTGGTCGTGAAGGGGAAGCGCGCGAGGTCGGCGAGCGAGCGGCAGTCGTCCGGCCGCAGCCCGGCCGCGTCGAACGCGGCCCGGTAGTGGCCGACGTTCTCGTACGCGTGGCGCAGCGTGGCCCGCAGCCGTTCCAGCTGGAGCGCCTCCAGCTCGTCCCGGCCCAGTCGTTCCGCCTCGTCCAGCAGAGCCGTCATCCGGATCTCCCTCTTCCGAGCAGGCGACCGATCATTCGGTCGATCTTTCGACAGCAGTAATTCAGGCCATCGCACCCCATGGCAAGAGGGGCGACGCGGCCGATCCTCGTCGCCCCTCCGTGCTGTCGCTCCCTGCCCGCCGCTCCCGGTGGCGCCGGAGGTCAGGACCGGTGCAGCAGGGTGGCCAGGACCTCGTGCAAAGTGGCCTCGGCGTCATCGGCCGGACCCGTCGAACGCCAGGCGACGAAGCCGTCGGGGCGCACCAGCACGGCGCCCCGGGCCGTCGTCCCGTGCGCCGCGGCCCAGTCGGCCCCGTCCTCCGGCTCCAGCTCGGCGCCCGGACCGATGCCGTACACCTGGAGCCGCACCGAGAGCCGCCTCGCGGCCCGTGTCGCCGCCCGGCGCCACACCGTGTCCGTACCGTCGGTGAGCAGCACCAACGTACGCTCGTACAGATCGAGTGTGGACTTGCGATCACCGCCCTGACGTACCCACAGATGCGGGGCGCGGCTGCCGGGCCGGCCGTCCAGCTGCATGCCCTGCGGCACCACCGGATCCTGCGGGTCGACACCGAGCACGGCGCCGCGGACGTAGCGGTAGCCCAGCGCCACGGCGAGCATCCCGCCCTGCTTCCCGCCGCCCACGCCCGGCGCCGCGGAGTACCCCGGGTGGCTGTGCTCGCCGGAGCGCGCCGAGGCCCGCGAGCTCGTCGCCCGCGCCACCGGGAGCCGCTCCGCGCCGTAGGTGTCCAGCAGCCCCGGACCCGCCTCGCCCCGCAGCACGGCGGCCAGCTTCCAGGCCAGGTTGTGCGCGTCCTGGATGCCCGTGTTGGAACCGAACGCCCCGGTGGGGGACATCTCGTGGGCGGAGTCACCGGCGAGGAAGACCCGGCCGGACGAGTACCGCTCGGCGACCCGCTCCGCGGCGTGCCACGGTGCTTTGCCGGTGATCTCGATGTCGATGCCCGGCGCGCCGACCGCCGTACGGATGTGCTCGGCACACCGCTCGTCGGTGAAGTCCTCCAGGGTCTCCCCGAGTTGGGGCTGCCACGGTGCGTGGAACACCCAGTCCTTCTTGTTGTCGACCGGCAACAGGGCGCCGTCCGCGGCGGGGTTGGTCAGGTAGCAGACGATGAAACGCCGGTCGCCCAGGACATCGGCGAGCTTCCGGGAACGGAAGGTGATGCTCACGTTGTGGAAGAGGTCGCCGGGACCCGTACGGTCGATGCGCAGCTGCTCACGGATCGGGCTGCGCGGTCCGTCGGCCGCGACGAGGTAGTCCGCCCGGACACTGATGTGTTCCCCGGTCTCCCGGTTCTTGAGTGCCGCGTCCACCCCCGACGGGTCCTGGTCGAAGCTCTGCATCTCGGTGGAGAACCGCAGGTCGCCGCCCTGCTTGCGGGCCAGCTCCACCAGCACCGGCTCCAGGTCGTTCTGGCTGCACAGGCACCACCCGGTCGGGCTGAAGCGGGCGATCCCGCCCCCCGGGTCGATCTCCTTGAACAGCCACTCCTGGTCGTCCCCGGTCAGCGAACCGGCCTGCAGAATGCCGTGGTTGTCGGCGAGGACCGAGGCCGCCCGCCGGATGCCCGCCTCGGCCCCCGCGGTGCGGAACACCTCCATCGTCCGCACGTTGTTGCCGCGGCCGCGCGGATGGGTCGAGGTGGACCGGTGCTTCTCGACCAGCAGGTGCTCGATGCCGAGCCGGCCGAGGAAGAGGGACGTGGACAGCCCCACCAGGGAGCCGCCCACGATGAGGACCGGCACACGGATGTCGACGTTCTCGTTCATCAGCTGCTCCAGCTCGGACGACGTTCGGATGCAATGTTCAATGCCCTGGCGAGAGCGGTTCGGACGCCCGCTCACCTGAACGGTTCATAAATCTCGCGCCACCCGGACCAGCGTTTAACGATCGGTCACGGAGACGACACCCGCGGTCCCCGGACGGCCGTCCGCACCCGACGGGAGAGTCACCGCTCCGAAAACCCGCTCGCCAACCCACGGTCCGCGGCACGCCACCAGGCCGGCCCCGGAACCGTCCCGAAGGAGACCGAAAGATGACCACCACCCTCTCGGAGCGGATCTCCCAGTCCGCCTTCGACGGCTCCCGGCTGCGCGTCGTGCTGCTGCTGGACCTGTACGACGGTGCCCAGCAGCAGTTCCTGGAGGCGTACGAGCACCTGCGCAACCAGGTGGCGTCCGTACCCGGGCACATCAGCGACCAGCTGTGCCAGTCCATCGAGAACCCCTCGCAGTGGCTGATCACCAGCGAGTGGGACAGCGCGCCGCCGTTCCTCGCCTGGGTGAACAGCGAGGAGCACGTCGCGACGGTGCAGCCGCTGCACAACTGCGTCCGCGACACCCGTTCGCTGCGCTTCAGCGTCCTGCGGGAGACCGGAAGGGCCTTCGAGCTGGCACCCGAGGAGGCCAAGGCAGGACTCCAGTCCTCCCCGCGCCTGGGCGACGGAGTGGTGCGCCACGCGCTCACCTTCACCGTCAGGCCGGGCACCGAGGACGTCGTGGCGAAGATCCTGGCCGACTACGACTCCCCGAACGCGCGGGTCGACGAGGACACCAGGCTGCGCCGCACCTCGCTGTTCATGCACGGGAACCGGGTCGTGCGGGCCATCGAGGTCGAGGGCGACCTGCTCGCCGCCCTGCGCCACGTCTCCCGCCAGCCCGAGGTCCGGGCCGTCGAGGAGGCCATCAACCCGTACCTGGAGCAGCACCGGGACCTCACCGACCCGGACTCCGCCCGGATGTTCTTCACCCGGGCGGCGCTGCCGACCGTCCACCACGTGACCGCCGGCCGCCACAAGGCCGAGGACGTCCGCAGGCACGCCCTCTTCTACCAGGCCAAGGAGGGCTGCGGCATGGCACTGGCCCGGCTCCTCGCCGAGCACGACGAGGAGGCGGCCGACGACCCGGCGAGCATCATCGACAGCAGCACCATCTTCCAGCGCGACGACGTCGTCGTGCGCCTCCTCGAAGCGGTGGAACCGATCGACGCGCAGGCCGCCCAGGCGGTCGGCATCGACGGTCCCGGCAAGGTGGCCAGGCTCGGACGTCTCCTCGACGACCGCACGAACACCGTTCCCGCCAACGAGCAGGGCATCTCGGGCTTCCTCGCGCGGTCCGAGATGACCCTGATCACGGACCGGCGGGCCAAGGAGTCCTGACCGCGCATCCGCCCCCTGGGGGGTTCTCGCTCAACCCGTCGAAACAACGCGCAATGCGCCAGGAGGAAACAGTCATGACCATGCACCGGCCACGCATCGTGGACCTCAGCGAGACGCAGCCCAACCGCAGGCGAGGAGGCGACCTTCGCGCCATGCTCACGCCGACCGCGGTGGGAGCCACCAGCGGCTTCATGGGACTCGCCATCGTTCAGCCCGGCGACCGCATCGGCGAGCACTACCACCCGTACTCCGAGGAGTTCGTGTACGTCGTGGACGGTCTGCTGGAAGTGGACCTGGACGGTGAGCCGTACCGGATGAAGTCCGACCAGGGGCTGCTGATCCCGCCCCATGTACGCCACCGATTCCGCAACGTGGGCGATGTCGAGGCCCGCATGGTCTTCCACCTCGGTCCGCTCGCCCCGCGCCCGGAACTCGGCCACGTCGACACGGAGGAGACGGAATCGGCCGAGCGCGTCACCCCGCCGGAGCGAACCGAGGCGGCCTCGTGACCCGCCGTGTCGCGGTCACCGGAATCGGCGTCGTCGCCCCCGGCGGCATCGGCACGCCAGCCTTCTGGGACCTCCTCGCGAACGGGCGCACCGCGACCAGGGGCATCACGCTCTTCGACCCGGCCGGCTTCCGTTCCCGCATCGCCGCCGAGTGCGACTTCGACCCGGCGGCGCACGGGCTGGACGCGGACACGATCGCCCGCTCGGACCGCTACATCCAGTTCGCGATGGTGGCCGCCAGGGAGGCCCTCGACGACGCGGGCCTGGACCCGGAGAAGGTGGACCCCTGGCGCATGGGGGTGTCGCTGGGCACCGCGGTCGGCGGCACCACCCGGCTGGAGCACGACTACGTCGCCGTCAGCGGGAGCGGGGCCCGCTGGGACGTCGACCACCGCCCGGCGGGCCCGCACCTGGAGCGGGCCTTCTCGCCCAGCTCCCTCGCCTCGGCGGTGGCCGAACAGGTCGGCGCGCACGGCCCGGTGCAGACCGTCTCCACCGGCTGCACCTCGGGCCTCGACGCGATCGGCTACGCCTTCCACTCCATCGAGGAGGGCCGCGTCGACGTGTGTGTGGCCGGGGCCTCGGACTCACCGATCACCCCGATCACCGTGGCGTGCTTCGACGCGATCAAGGCCACGTCGGCGAACAACGACGACCCGGAGCACGCCTCCCGGCCGTTCGACGCCCGCCGCGACGGCTTCGTCATGGGCGAGGGCGGCGCCGTCCTCGTCCTGGAGGAGCTGGAGCACGCACGGGCCCGCGGCGCCACCGTCTACTGCGAGATCTCGGGCTACGCCACCTTCGGCAACGCCTACCACATGACCGGTCTGACGCCCGAGGGACTGGAGATGGCCGAGGCGATCAACCGGGCACTGGCCCACGCCCGGATGGACGGCTCGCAGATCGACTACGTCAACGCGCACGGCTCGGGCACCAAGCAGAACGACCGGCACGAGACGGCGGCCGTCAAGCGGGCGCTCGGCGCGCACGCCCACGAGATCCCGATGAGCTCGATCAAGTCGATGGTCGGCCACTCGCTGGGGGCCATCGGGGCGATAGAGATCGCGGCCTGCGTGCTCGCCCTGGTCCACCAGACGGTGCCGCCGACCGCGAACTACGAGAACCCCGACCCCGAGTGCGACCTCGACTACGTGCCGCGCACCGCACGCCCCCTGAAGCTGCGCAGCGTGCTCTCGGTGGGCAGCGGGTTCGGCGGTTTCCAGTCCGCGGTGGCTCTGACCCGGACAGGTGGGAGGACACCATGAGGAACCGAAAAGCCCGGCGCACCGTCGTCACCGGCATCGGTGTCGTCGCCCCCAACGGCACCAACACCGAGGCCTTCTGGAAGCGGACGCACGAGGGAATGAGCGTCCTGGACCGGGTCACCCGCGAGGGGTGCGAGCACCTGCCGCTCAAGGTCGCGGGGGAGGTGCGCGGGTTCGAGCCGGCCGAACTGATCGAGGAGCGCTACCTCGTACAGACCGACCGGTTCACGCACTTCGCGATGGCCGCCGCCGACATCGCGCTGGACGACGCCAGGCTGGGCCGCGCCGACTACGAGGACTCACCGTTCGACGTCGGCGTGGTCACCGCGGCCGGCTCCGGCGGCGGCGAGTTCGGCCAGCGCGAACTCCAGCGGCTGTGGGGACAGGGCTCCACCTATGTGGGCCCCTACCAGTCCATCGCCTGGTTCTACGCGGCCAGCACCGGCCAGATCTCGATCCGCGGCGGCTTCAAGGGCCCCTGCGCGGTCGTGGCCAGTGACGAGGCGGGCGGCCTGGACGCGCTGGCGCACGCCGCCCGTTCGATCCGCGGCGGCACCGAGGCGGTGGTGGTCGGCGCGGCCGAGGCCCCGCTGGCGCCCTACTCGGTCGTCTGCCAGCTCGGGTACGCGGACCTGAGCACCGTCGACGACCCGCTCCGCGCCTACCGGCCGTTCACCTCGGGCGCCTGCGGCTTCGTGCCCGCCGAGGGCGGGGCGATGCTGGTGGTCGAGGAGGAACGGTCGGCCCGCCGGCGCGGCGCCAAGGTGCGGGCCGAACTCGCCGGACACGCCGCCACGTTCACCGGGGCGGCCAGGTGGGAGGAGTCCCGGGAGGGCCTCGCCCAGGCGATCATCGGAGCGCTGCGGGAGGCCGACTGCGCCCCCGACGAGATCGACGTCGTCTTCGCGGACGCCCTCGGGGTGCCCGCCGCCGACCGGGCCGAGGCACTCGCGATCGCGGACGCGCTCGGCGCGCACGGCACCCGGGTACCGGTGACGGCGCCCAAGACCGGCACCGGACGCGCGTACTGCGGCGCACCGGTGCTGGACGCGGCCGCCGCCGTGCTCTCCATGGAGAACGCGCTCATACCGCCGACCCCGAACGTCTTCGAGGTGTGCCACGACCTCGACGTGGTCACCGGCTGCGCCCGCCCCGCCGAACTGCGGACGGCGCTGGTGCTCAGCCGCGGGCTGATGGGCTCGAACGCGGCGATGGTGCTGCGGGGCTCCACCGACACCCAAACGTGAGAAGGAGAAGTCCTCATGACCGACCGACTGACCTACACGGAACTCGCCGCCCTGATGAAGAAGGGGGCCGGTCTCACCGTCGACCCGCACGACATGGAGAAGCGCCCCGGCTCGGCCTTCGACGAGTTCGGCCTGGACTCGCTGGGCCTCCTCGGCATCGTGGGCGTGCTGGAGAACCGGCACGGCCGTGCGCTGCCGGCCGACGCGGACCGCTGCAGGACCCCGCAGGAATTCCTCGCCCTCGTCAACAACAGCCTCATGACAGGAGCCTGACATGCCAGGACACACCGAGAACGAGATCACCATCGCCGCCCCCCTGGACCTGGTCTGGGACGTGACGAACGACCTGGAGAACTGGCCGCGGCTCTTCAGCGAGTACGCCGCGGTCGAGATCATCGAACGGGACGGGAACAGCACCACCTTCCGGCTGACGATGCACCCCGACGAGAACGACAAGGTGTGGAGCTGGGTCTCCGAGCGGACCGTGGACCGTGCCGGTCGTACGGTCCGCGCCCGTCGTGTGGAGCCCGGACCGTTCCAGCACATGGACATCCGGTGGCAGTACTCGGAGGTCCCCGGCGGGACGAAGATGCACTGGACCCAGGACTTCGCGATGCGGCCCGACGCCCCCGTCGACGACGCGTGGATGACCGACAACATCAACCGCAACTCCAAGATCCAGATGGAACTCATCCGGGACAAGATCGAGCAGCGCGACCGGGAGCGCCGTACGGCTCCGGCCGGCGCCCGCTGACCCGCCGTCCGCCCACGGCCCGGTACCCGGCCGCCCGGCCGGGTGCCGGGCCGGGAATCCAGAAAGGCATCCCCCGATGCACCACGCCCTGATCGTCGCCCGGATGGCACCGGGGTCGGCGCCGGACATCGCCGAGTTGTTCGCCGCCTCCGACAACACCGAACTGCCGCATCTCGTCGGCGTCACCAGGCGCAAGCTTTTCCAGTTCGGCGACGTGTACCTGCACCTGATCGAGTCGGAGCGCCCGCCGGGCCCCGAGATCGCGAAGGTGACCGGGCACCCGCAGTTCAAGGACATCAGCGAGAAGCTCACCGCCTACGTCAGCGCCTACGACCCGCAGACCTGGCGCAGCCCCAAGGACGCCATGGCCCACGAGTTCTACCGGTGGGAACGCGACACCACCGGCTGAGAGCCTGTCGGGTGGCCTTCGACCGGACAGCGGACGCGGTCTGGTGCGTGCGATTCCAAGGCGCCGGAGTGTCCTCGTAGCGGAGCTACTTGGGCATTTCGGCAACGCTGGAAGCGTGCGTGCCAGGGCGTGGCCGCCCGGTCAGAGGCCACCCGACAGGCTCTGAGACGGACGAACGCCCCGGGTCCGGCCGAGAGGCCGGACCCGGGGCGTTTCCACGTCGTGCCGGGAGGGGGACGGTCAGTCGGGGACCACGCACTCGAACGCGTGCAGGTAGGCGTTGACCGGGACGACGTCGCCGATCAGCAGCCCGGCGTCCGAGATCCGGGTGACCAGGCTCTCCCTGGTGTGCTTGGCACCGCCGACGTTGAGGAGCAGCAGCAGGTCCATCGCGGTGGTGAAACGCATCGAGGGGGTGTCGTCGACGAGGTTCTCGATGACGACGACCCTGGCCCCCGGGCGGGCCGCGGCGACGACGTTGCGCAGGGCCCTGCGGGTGCTGTCGTCGTCCCACTCCAGGATGTTCTTGATGATGTAGAGGTCGGCCTCGACGGGGATGGCCTCACGGCAGTCCCCGGCCACGATCCGGGTCCGGCCGACCAGCGCGCCCTCGTCCCGCAGCCGGGCGTCGGCCCGCGCCACCACGCCCGGCAGGTCCATCAGGGTGCCGTGGAGCGAGGGGTGCTTCTCCAGCAGGCTCGCCAGCACGTGCCCCTGGCCGCCGCCGATGTCGGCGACCGAGGACACCCCGGTGAGGTCGAGGAGCTCGGCGACGTCCAGCGCGGACTGCACGCTGGAGGTGGTCATCGCCCGGTTGAAGATCTGCGCGGACTCGTGGGCGTCCTGGTGCAGGTAGTCGAAGAACCCCTTGCCGTGCACGTCCTGGAAGACGCTCCGGCCGGTGCGCACCGCGTCGTCGAGGCGCGGCCACACGTCCCAGGTCCAGGGCTCGGTGCACCACAGCGAGATGTCGCGCAGGCTGTGGGGGTCGTCCTCGCGCAGCAGGCGGGACATCTCGGTGTGGGCGAACCGTCCGTCGGCGGTCTCGGTGAAGATCCCGTAGCAGGACAGGGCGCGCAGCAGCCGCCGCAGCGGGACGGCCTCGGTCCCCACCAGTTCCGCGAGCTCCTGCGCGGTGGCGGGCGTCTCGTCCAGCGCGTCGGCGACACGCAGCCGGGCGGCGGCGCGCACGGCGGCGGCCCTGGCGGCGCCGAAGACCAGTTCGCGCAGCTGCATGGCCGGCTGCGGGGGAGTGACGGGGTGGGGGAGCGCGGCGTGGACGGAGGCGGGCGTGGGGGTGGGACTGACAGTGGTCATACTGTTTCGCTTCTCCTCGTGCGGGGGTGCGTCGGTCAGCACAGCCCGGCAGGTGTGGACTTCGCGCAGACGTTGTCGGTGAAGGTGTTGTTCTTTCCGGCGGTGTCCCCGTTGGCGAGGTCGGCCGGCTTGTTGTCGAGCACGACGTTGTCGCTGATGGTGTGGCCGGTGTTCTTCGTGCCCACGAAGCTCTTGAACAGCACGATGCCGCCGGACATGGGCGTGTCGCCCGCGTTGTCGCGGATCGTGTTCGAGCGCACCCGGGTGTCCGCGGCGCCGGTGAGCACGATGCCGGAGCCCTGGAGGGCCGACAGCCGTTCGGTCGCGGCGCAGGACTTGTTGTTGCCGGTGATCCGGTTGGACTCGATCGTCATGGCTCCGGCCTGCGGCTTTCCTTCGTCGCCCACGACGAACACACCGGTGCAGTTGCCGGTGACGATGTTGTCGCGGACCGCCAGGTTCCGTACCCGCCGGGCGGTGAAGCCGATCCGGTTGTCCGCCAGTGTGTTGTGCCGGAGCTCGGTGCCCCGGGTGTCGGTGGCGCCGCCCTCCTCGTCGACGGTGTTCGCGACGAAGATGCCCGCGTCACCGTTGGCGCGGGCGGTGTTGCGCGCGAACACGCCGCGGGTGGAACGTTCCTGGGCGATGCCCCAGACACCGTTGCGTTCGGAGGTCACCCCCTGGACGGTCAGCCGGTCGGTCCGGGAGGCCCAGACGCCGTTCTTCTTGAAGCCGGAGACGGTCAGCCCGTCGATGCTCACCCCCTCCACGGTCCGGTCCGCGCTGCCCAGTACGCAGATGCCGTTGCCGGCCCGCGCACAGGCGTCGGAGGCCCGCGTGCCCGGTTCCGCGGGCCGGATCACGGTCCGGCTGCCGGAACCGCGCAGGGTCAGGCCGGGCGTGGTGACCAGGACGCTCTCGCGGTACGTGCCGGGCATGACGACGACGGTGTCGCCCGACCGGGCGGCGTCCACCGCCTTCTGGATCGACTCGCCGGGGTGGACCACGTGCGCGCTCCTGGTGGAGGCGGACGGAGTGGCCGCCCCGAGCCCCGCGGCCGAGACGGCCGCCCCGAGCCCCGCGGCGGAGAGGACCACGACCGGCACAAGGATCTTGATGTTTCGTTTCCTCATGAGCCGAAGCTATGGGCGATCCCGCCCCCTTGCCACATAGGGTGAGCGGATGGGTGCGGGGGGTGCCCGAATGGGCTACGCGGGCTCCGCCGCACGGTCCCGGGGCGGGACCCGCCGCGGTCCGCACCGGCGACCCGGCCGGAACCGGGGGGCCGGGGCCGGAGGGGTTGGGCTGGAGGAGTTGGGTCGAAGGGCGGGGGGCTCAGTCGCCGGGCTCGTGCGGTGGCGCGACGACCGAGCGGGCCCACCGGTAGTCGGCCTTGCCGCTCGGCGAGCGCCGGATCCGCCCGGCGATCACCAGCCGGCGCGGGATCTTGTAGCCCGCCAGCCGCGTCCTGCAGTGCGCCTGGATGTCGTCGAGCGAGGGTTCGGGCGCCCCTTCGCGCAGCTGCACCACCGCCGCGACGCGGTTGCCCCAGCGCGCGTCGGGCGCCCCGGCGACCAGCGCGTCGTACACGTCCGGATGGGCCTTGAGCGCCTGCTCGACCTCCTCGGGGTACACCTTCTCGCCCCCGGTGTTGATGCACTGCGAGCCCCGGCCGAGGACCGTGACGATGCCGTCCGCGTCGACCGTCGCCATGTCGCCGAGCAGCACCCACCGCTCCTCGCCCCGGCGGAAGAACGTCTGCGCGGTCTTGGCCGGGTCGTTGTAGTAGCCGAGGGGCACGTGCCCGCGCTGGGCGATCCGGCCCGGCTCGCCCGGGGCCACCGGCTCGTGGGTGGCCGGATCGACCACCTCCGTACGGGAGTTGACCCGGAGCCGGAAGCCGTTCTCCGGGCCCGAGTCGGCCGTCGCCGTGCCGTTGAAACCGGACTCCGAGGAGCCGAAGTTGTTCAGTAACATCACCGTCGGCACGAGCTCCTGGAACTCCGCGCGCACCGAGTCCGACATGATCGCCCCCGAGCTGGAGACGGAGAACATCGACGAGCAGTCGGTGCCCTTCAGCGGGCCCTTCAGGGCGTCGATCAGCGGTCGCAGCATCGCGTCGCCCACCAGCGACATGCTGGTGACCCGCTCCTTCTCGACGGTGCGGAGCACCGCCTCCGGGTCGAACCTGCGGTGGAGCACGACCCGCTGTCCGAAGTTGAAGCCGATGAACGCGGTGAGGGTCGAGGTGCCGTGCATCAGCGGGGGAGTGGGGAAGAAGGTGATCCCGTCCCCGCCCGCCGCCACCCGCTCGGCCAGCTCCTGCGGGGTCCGCACCGGCTCGCCGGTCGGCGCGCCCCCGCCGAGCCCGGAGAAGAACAGGTCCTCCTGGCGCCACATCACCCCCTTGGGCATTCCGGTGGTGCCGCCGGTGTAGATGATGAACTGGTCGTCGGCCGAGCGCGGTGCGAAACCGCGTTCCGGGCTGCCGGCCGCCTCCGCCTCGGTGAACGCGACCGCCTCCGGCCCCCGGGCACCCGCCGCCGGAGTCCCCACCCGGACGAGGTGGCGCAGCAGCGGGGCCTTCGGCGCGGCCGCCGCGACCCGCTCGTCGAACTCGGCGTCGAAGACCAGGGCGGCCAGGTCGGCGTCCCGGTAGAGGTAGGTCAACTCCTCTTCCACGTAGCGGTAGTTCACATTGACGGGCACGATCCGCGCCTTGAGGCAGGCCAGTACGGTCTGCAGGTACTCCACCCCGTTGTACAGGTGCAGCCCCAGGTGCTCGCCGGGGGCGATGCCCGCGTCGGTCAGGTGGTGGGCGAGGCGGTTGGCGGCCGCGTCCAGCTCCGCGTACGTGAGCCGGCGCTCCGCACCGGTGCCGGGGTGGTCGAGGTAGACGAGCGCCTCGCGTTCCGGGACCGCGTCGACGACCGATTCGAACAGGTCGGCAAGGTTGTACTCCACCGTTCCTCCTGACCCCGGAAGCTGACTGGCTCGGCGGTCATTAGAGCGCCGGGAGGCACAAGTGGGAAGGGGCCCGGACGAAGAAAACTGACTGACTGTCAGAAAACTATTGAACTGGGCCCCCGCCTACTGCAACCTGTTCCAGTGCCGCGACCGGCAGCACCGACCCGGCGGCCCCGGGTCCCGAGACGGGAGGCAGGCAATGGGTGGTACGGAACACCTCACCGTGCGCCGTGAGGGCGCCACACTGGTGCTCACCCTGAACAGGCCGGAGGCGAAGAACGCCCTCTCGCTGCCGATGCTGGTCGGGCTGTACGACGGCTGGCTGGCGGCCGACGAGGACGACACGGTCCGCTCGGTCGTCCTCACCGGGGCGGGCGGCTGCTTCTGCGCCGGCATGGACCTCAAGGCCCTGGCCGGAAAGGGCATGGAGGGGGAGCAGTACCGCCACCGGATGGCCGCCGACCCCGATCTGCACTGGAAGGCGATGCTGCGCCACCACCGCCCCCGCAAACCGGTCGTCGCCGCGGTCGAGGGCCACTGCGTGGCGGGCGGGACCGAGATCCTCCAGGGCACCGACATCCGGATCGCCGGGGCGGGCGCCACCTTCGGCCTCTTCGAGGTCCGGCGCGGCCTCTTCCCCATCGGCGGGTCCACGGTGCGGCTGCCCCGCCAGATCCCCCGCACCCACGCCCTCGAAATGCTCCTCACCGGACGCCCCTACAGCGCCGCCGAGGCCGCCGCCATCGGGCTGATCGGCCGGGTCGTCCCCGACGGCACCGCACTGGAGGAGGCCCTCGCCGTCGCCGAGCGGATCAACGCCTGTGGACCGCTCGCCGTCGAGGCCGTCAAGGCGTCCGTGTACGAGAGCGCCGAACTGACCGAGAGCGAGGGCCTCGCCGCCGAACTGGAACGCGGCCAACCGGTCTTCGCCACCGCCGACGCCCGCGAGGGCGCCCGCGCCTTCGCCGAGAAACGCCCGCCCGTCTACCGCCGCGCCTGAGCGCCCGCCGGGTGGCCTCCGACCGGGCGCACCCGACGGGCCCCGAGTCCAGGAGGCAACCGTGCCCGACATCCTCAGCGCACCACTCGTGGTCGAATTCCCCTTCACCCGCTCCCTCGGACCGGTCCAGAGCGCCTTCCTCACCGGACTGCGCGAACGCACCGTGCTCGGCGTCCGCACCGACGGGGGGAGGATCCTGGTCCCGCCCGTCGAGTACGACCCCGTCACCGCCGAGGAGATCCGGGAACTCGTCGAGGTCGCCCCCACCGGCACCGTCACCACCTGGGCCTGGAACCCCGCGCCGCGCCGCGGCCAGCCCCTCGACACCCCCTTCGCCTGGGTCCTCGTCCGGCTCGACGGGGCCGACACCGCCCTCCTGCACGCCCTGGCCGCGCCCGGCCCGCACGCCGTGCGCACCGGCATGCGGGTACGGATCCGCTGGGCCGCCGAACGGACCGGCGCGATCACGGACATCGCCTGCTTCGAACCGTACGGGGGCGACACCGGTGAACCGCCCGCCCCGCACGACGGCGCGTTCCCCGACCCCGTCACCGGCATCGTCACCCCCGCCCGGCTCGACTACCGCTACACCCCCGGCCGGGCCCAGAGCGCCTACATCGAGGCCCTGTCCGAACGGCGCATCGTCGGCGAACGCTGCCCGTCCTGCGCCAAGGTGTACGTGCCGCCCCGCGGTGCCTGCCCCACCTGCGGCGTCGCCACCGCGGAACAGGTCGAGGTCGGCCCGCGCGGCACCGTGACCACGTACTGCGTCGTCAACATCAAGGCGAAGAACCTGGACATCGAGGTCCCCTACGTCTACGCACACATCGCACTCGACGGAGCGGACCTCGCCCTGCACGCCCGGATCGGCGGCATCCCGTACGACGAGGTCCGCATGGGGCTGCGCGTCGAACCCGTCTGGACCGAGGGCGCACGCCACCCCGACCACTACCGGCCCACCGGCGAGCCGGACGCCGACTACGACGCGTACAAGGAGCTGCTCTAGATGCGAGACGTGGCGATCGTCGCCTTCGCGCAGACGGACCACCTGCGGCGCACCGACGAACTCTCCGAGGTCGAGATGCTGATGCCGGTGCTCCACCGGGTCCTCGACGCGACCGGCCTGCGGGCGGGCGACATCGGCTTCACCTGCTCCGGTTCCAGCGACTACCTGGCCGGCCGCGCCTTCTCCTTCACCATGGCGCTCGACGGCGTCGGCGCCCACCCGCCGATCTCCGAGTCCCATGTGGAGATGGACGGCGCCTGGGCCCTGTACGAGGCCTGGGTCAAGATCCGGACGGGCCAGGCCGACACCGCGCTCGTCTACTCCTACGGCAAGTCCTCGCCCGGGGAGCTGCGCGACGTACTCACCCGCCAGCTCGACCCGTACTACGTCGGCCCGCTCTGGCCGGACTCCGTCGCCCTCGCCGCGCTCCAGGCCCAGGCCCTGATCGACGCGGGCGACACGGACGAGGCGGCCCTCGCCGCGATCGCCGCCCGCAACCGTGCCGCCGCCGCTGACAACCCGCACGCCCAGCTCGCCGGCCGGGTCCCGGCCGGGGACTACGTCGTGCGACCGCTGCGCACCGGCGACTGCGCACCGATCGGCGACGGGGCGGCCGCGGTGATCCTCGCCGCCGGGGACACCGCCCGGCGGCTGTGCCCCCGCCCCGCCTGGATCCGCGGCATCGACCACCGCATCGAGGCACACGGCCTCGGCGTCCGCGAACTGACCGGATCACCGTCCACCCGGCTTGCCGCGACCCGGGCCGGGTTCTTCGAACGCCCCGTGGACACCGCCGAGTTGCACGCCCCGTTCACCTCCCAGGAGGTGGTGCTGCGCAAGGCGCTCGAACTCGACGACGACGTCGCCGTCAACCCGTCCGGCGGCGCGCTCGCCGCCAACCCGGTCATGGCCGCCGGACTGATCCGGCTCGGCGAGGCCGCCGCCCGCATCCACCGCGGCGAGTCCGACCGGGCACTGGCCCACGCCACCTCCGGGCCCTGCCTGCAACAGAACCTGGTCGCCGTCCTCGAAGGGGAGAGCGCTCATGTCCGCTGAGCCCGTGGCCGTCGTCGGCATCGGCCAGACCGCACACGTCTCCGCCCGCCGGGACGTCTCCATCGCCGGACTGGTCCGCGAGGCCGCCGTCCGAGCACTGGACGACGCCGGTCTGACCTGGGCGGACGTCGACGCCGTCGTCATCGGCAAGGCCCCCGACTTCTTCGAGGGCCTGATGATGCCGGAGCTCTACCTCGCCGACGCCCTCGGCGCCGTCGGCAAACCCATGCTCCGGGTGCACACCGCGGGCTCCGTCGGCGGCTCCACCGCACTCGTCGCCGCCAACCTGGTCTCCGCGCGGGTGCACCGCACCGTCCTGGCGCTCGCCTTCGAGAAGCAGTCCGAGTCCAACGCCATGTGGGGCCTCTCGCTGCCGATCCCGTTCCAGCAGCCGCTGCTGGCCGGCGCGGGCGGTTTCTTCGCCCCGCACGTGCGGGCCTACATGCGGCGCACCGGGGCCCCCGACGAGATCGGCTCCCTCGTCGCGTACAAGGACCGGCGCAACGCGCTCAGGAACCCGTACGCCCACGTCCGGGACCCCGGCATCACCCTGGAGAAGGTACGGGCCGCGCCGATGCTCTGGGACCCGATCCGCTACTCGGAGACCTGCCCGTCCTCCGACGGGGCCTGCGCGATGGTCCTCACCGACCGGGCCGGGGCGGACCGCTCGCCGCACCCGCCCGCGTGGGTGCACGGCGGCGCGATGCGCAGCGAGCCGACGCTCTTCGCCGGCAAGGACTTCGTGTCCCCCCGGGCGGGCCGGGACTGCGCGGCCGACGTGTACCGGCAGGCGGGGATCAGCGACCCGCGACGGGAGATCGACGCCGCCGAGCTGTACGTGCCGTTCTCCTGGTACGAGCCGATGTGGCTGGAGAACCTCGGCTTCGCCGACGAGGGCGAGGGCTGGAAGCTCACCGAGTCCGGCGTCACCGAGATCGACGGCGACCTGCCCGTGAACCCCTCGGGCGGAGTGCTCTCCACCAACCCCATCGGGGCCTCCGGAATGATCCGCTTCGCCGAGGCCGCCCTCCAGGTACGGGGCCGGGCGGGCGAGCACCAGGTGGCGGGGGCACGTAAGGCGCTCGGCCACGCGTACGGCGGCGGGGCGCAGTTCTTCGCCATGTGGCTGGTCGGATCCGAACCCCCCACCGGCTGACCCCGGCCCCGCGCGGGAGGGGCCGTCCCGGCGGGCCCGGACCACGACCGCGCCGCGCACCGGATCACCCTCCGTGTCCCCCGGACACCGGACGTGACCGGTCCCGTCACCGCCGTCACCGGCCGGGACCGGTCGCGGGGCCCGCCGGGGACCGGCCGGCGGGCCCGTCGGCGCCCCGGCCTGCGCGGACCCGACTCTGCAACGTGAGCCCGGACACGTACCATGTCTGCATGTCCTTCCTCCGCCGCCGTAGCGCCGCCACACCCGCGGGCCCCGACTTCGACGTCCTGGCCATGGACCCGGGGGACTGGCCCGGAAATCTCGGCGCCGGCCTGCTGCCCGCCCCCGACGGGAGCTGCCAGGGCGTCTTCCTGCGCTACGACCTGTTCGGCGGCCGCGGCCCCGCGATGATCATCGGCAACCTCCCGGAGGGATCGCCCGCCCGCGAGACCGAGGAGGGCCAGGTCCCCTTCGAGGTCGCCCAGCTGCTGCTCGCGCTGGAGAACGACGAGCCGGTCGAGGTCACCGGCACCGAGGACATGCCCGTCATGCAGGGCGACAACCTGCTGATCGTCCGCCGGATCAAGCTCTCCGAAAGCCGCATCTCCTGCGTCCAGTTCGACCGCAGCGACGGGGTGCTCGTCACCATCGCCAGCTGGGACCGGCCGATCACCGACGACCTGTACACCCTCCTGAAGCCGCTGCCCGCCGAGCTGTTCCAGCAGGGCTGAAACGTCTCGCCGGTGGCCGCCCGCGCCTCGCGGGCGGCCACCCGCATGCGGGGCCCCGCCCCGTCCGGCCGTTACCCGCCGCTCGCCGCGGTCCGTGCGAACAGCGAGGTCACCCGCGCCGCCGAGACACCGATCCCGGTGGGGCCGCCGAGGTGCCACGGGGTGCCGTTGCCCCGCCGGAGGTCCTGCTCGCGGTAGCGCCGGCAGCCGCGGTGCCAGATCAGGATGCCCGCTAGCCACTGCTCGAGCTCCCGCACGTACCCGGACAGAACCTTCCGCGCCTCCGCGTCCAGCCCGAAGTCGTCGCAGAGCACCGGGAGTTCCCGCTCGGCGACGTGCAGGAACTGCCGCAGTCGCGACTCCATCAGGTCGTGCACGATCGCCACCCCGGTCGGGTAGTCCACCCCGAAGAAGTTCTGCACGACCAGGACGCCGTTGTGCACCTCGCCCTCGTACTCGATCTCCTTCTGGTACGAGAACAGGTCGTTGAGCAGGCACGCGTAGTCCGCCGCCGCGTTCTCCAGGGAGCGCATCGGCCCGCTGCGGTAGATCTCCGGCGGAACCTTCCTGCCGTGTCCCAGCCTGCACAGACTCATCGTGAGGTCGGACCCGAAGGTCATGCGCCGCATCTCGATGTAGTCCACCGGATCGGGGATACGGTTCTGCGCCTGGTTCGCCAGCTCCCACAGCCAGCTCGCGGTCATGTCCTCGACCGCCTTGCGGAACGTCCGCCGCCCGCTCGCGTCCATCGGGGCCGAGGTCCTCGCCCAGAGATCGGCGAGCCCCCGCTCCAGCGCGTTGACCGGTTCGGGCGTCGCGGCCCCGTCCAGCGGCATGAACGCCGACAGCCGCTCGTTGGCGAGCCCGGCCCCCACCAGGTCACGGGGTCGCCCGTGCACCACCGGGAACCAGTCGTCCCCGTACGTCCCCCAGGTCAGCCACTGCGACGCCAGGTCGAGCTCCTCCGGCGTCGCGTCCGGGAACAGCCCCGCCGCGCACAGCGGCAGGTCGATCGCGACGAGCTGCTGCTCGTCCCAGATGTGTGAACCGGGCACCCCCGGCTGCGCCTTCAGGAGGCCCATACGGTCCGCCCAGTCGACGACCCGCAGCCGCGCCCCGTTCAGATGGGGGCTGAGCGTCGTGCCGAAGGGCAGCTCGAAGTCGGGCAGCAGGGACGGGCCGACCCGCCGGTGGGGCACATGGGTGTGGCTGCGCAGCCGGGCCGACTCCGAGCGGGCGGTGAACCGGAGCGAGGCCGCGGCCATGCCGAAGCCGGTCGGCGCCGCCCCGACCGCGCCGTCGTTCATGTAACGGCTGGAGCGCATGTGCCACTCGTGACCGCCGGACTGCCAGTCCTGCAGGCCCTTGACGTACGCGAGGACCGACGCGGTCCGCGCGGGATCGAGGCCCTTCCGCGCGCAGAGCGGGCCGAGTTCGGTGAGGACGGTGTTCTCGAACTGCTGCAGCCGGGACGTCAGCAGATCGTTCACCGCCTCGGCGGCCTCCTGCGTGGAGCAGCCGAGGAAGCGTTCGAGGACCAGTACTCCATTGCTGTTCTCGCCCTCCTCCTCCACCTCCCGCTGGTACGAGAAGAGGTCGTTGCGCAGGTGCACGGCGTCGGAGAAGGCGTCCCGCAGCACCCGCAGCGCCCGCTCCCCGGCCACCTCCTCGGGCACCTCCGCACCGGCCGCGTACTCCACGAGCCCCGCCGACCAGGGGGCGCCGCCCACCTTGCGGCGCATCTCGATGTACTCGACGGGGTTCGCGATGCGCCCCTCGTCGATGTTGGCGAGCTCCCACAGCGACTCGTCGAGCAGGTTCTCCGTGGCCTCGGCGAACCTGGCCCGCCAGGCGTCGGACATGCTCGGCACCGTCCGTGCCCACAGATCGGCCAGCCCCGCCTCGACCGGGTTCGTGGGCTCCGGCACCGGGGCCCCGCGGTCCATCGGCATGAACGCGGGCAGCCGGTCCAGATACCGCTTGCCTCCCTCCCGGTCCCGGGTGCGCTTGAACAGCTCCAGGAAGTGGTCGTCGAAGAAGAAGACCCACACGTACCAGTCGGTGACCAGCGAGAGGGCCTCGGACGAGCAGTCGGGATGGGTGTACGCGCACAGCAGCGCGTAGTCGTGGGAGTCGAGGTCCTTCTCGTCCCAGACGCCCGAGCCCTCCACCATCCCCATGCTGCGGGCCCACTCCTTGGTGTGCGCCCGAGCCTCCTCGACATGGGCGTTGAGCCGCGCCGGATGCGGAACATAGAAATCCGGCAGGGTGAAGGGCTGAGGCATGGACGTTGGGCCTTTCCTGGGGCACCGCACGGCTGTCGTGCGGCCTCGATCGTTTCCGCGCGAGCACTACCCTTCGGCCGTTCGAGGTACTCATATCCCGGATTAATCAGATAAAAAGCATGGTCGGGGGTGGTGTCCGGGATGCGCCGGATGCCGTTCGCCCGCTCCCCGGAAGCCGGGCAACGGGCCGTCGCCGAAAGCCGGTTGAATCTTTCCGTGTGCAGGTCGGAGGCCCTTTCAGTGGTCTGGCCCACTGGCTCGACCCGCGACCTCGGCTGATCCCTTGACGCGCTGTCATGTCAGGTCGGAGAGTGTGCGCGCACAGCGGAACAGCGGGATGGATCACGCACGGCTCAGCACGCACGGCTCGACCCGCACGGCTCCAGACGAAGGGTTGTCATGACGTCCAAGCAGAGGACCGGACTCGCACTCGCGCTCACCGGCGTCGGCGCACTGAGCATGGCACTGCTCAGTCCCGTGGCGCAGGCCGGAGCGGACGAGGTGCGGCCGGAATGCCCGCGCGGTCTCGCGTGCGACTGGGTGCCGGCGGCCTATCAGCAGACGGGCGACCCCGCCGACAAGGAGACGTACGGGAACTACGACGTCGCGGACCGGCCGAACACCAACAAGGTCCGGTTCATCGTCCTGCACGACACCGAGGAGGACTTCGACACCACCCTGAAGATCTTCCAGAACCCGCTGAAGCAGGCGTCCGCCCACTACGTGGTGCGCTCGGCCGACGGCCACGTCACCCAGATGGTCAAGGGCAAGGACGTGGCCTGGCAGGCGGGCAACTGGTACGTCAACAGCCACTCCATCGGCATCGAGCAGGAGGGCGTCGCCGTCGACGGCGCCAAGTGGTACACCCCCGAGATGTACCGCTCCACCGCCAAGCTGGTGCGCTACCTCGCAGCCAAGTACGACATCCCGCTCGACCGCCAGCACATCATCGGCCACGACGGGGTACCGCCCACCACCGCGGCCGGAACCAGGAACATGCACTGGGACCCGGGCCCGTACTGGGACTGGAACCGCTTCATGAAGCTGCTCGGAAAGCCCACGGTGCCGACCGCGCCCCGCAACAGCGAACTCGTCACCATCAGCCCGGACTTCAAGAAGAACCAGCAGGTCTTCCGCGACTGCGAGAAGGGCGTGGACCTGCCGGCCCAGGGTTCCGGCGCCGTCCCGCTGCACACCGCCCCCTCCGCCGACGCGCCCCTCTTCTCCGACCCCGGCCTGCACCCCGACGGCTCGCCCGGCACGAACTGTGCCGCCGACTGGGGCAGCAAGATCAGCGCCACCCAGCAGGCGGTCGTCGCGGACCACGCCCCCGGCTGGACGGCGATCTGGTGGTACGGCAAGAAGGCCTGGTTCCGGACCCCGGCCCACACCCGGAGCACCACACCGACCTCCGGCTACGTGGTCAGGCCGAAGGCCGGCCGCACGGACGTCCCGGTGTACGGGGTGGCGTACCCGGAGAAGTCCGAGTACCCCACGGACTTCGGGGACAAGCGGGTGGGCTCGCCGCTCCCGTACACGATCGGGGCGGGCCAGTCGTACCCCGGCGGCGGCGAGGCACCCACGGGTTACTTCTACGCGCCGACGATCGACTCCTCGGCCCCCTTCGACCACATGTACTTCAGTGGCAAGGAGAAGTACGTGACGGTGCAGATCGGTCACCGGATCGCCTTCGTGAAGGCGTCCGACGTGGACATCGTCCGCACACGCTGACCACAACGACGCGCCGCGGGCCCGGTGTGTCGGCACCGGGCCCACGGCGCGTCCCCCTGGGCAGGTCAGCGAGTGCCGACCGCGGCTCGTACGGCCCTGCGGGCCATGGCGCAGTCGTCGTGCAGCCGGCGCAGCAGCAGTCGCTGCTCCTCGCTCGACGACAGGGCTCCGGGCCGGTCCTGACCGGCACCGGCGGGCATCGGATCACGCATGGCCCGCTGGACGGCCGTCTCGTACGTGCGGATCTCACGGGTCAGGACCAGCATGAGGTTCACCAGGAACGCGTCACGCGCCGCAGGCCCCTTGGCCTGGGCGAGCTGGCTGATCTGACGCCGCGCCGCGGGCGCGTCCCCCAGGACCGTCCAGAGCGTCGCCAGGTCGTAGCCCGGCAGGTACCAGCCCGCGTGCTCCCAGTCCACCAGCACCGGACCCGTGGGCGACAGCAGGATGTTGGAGAGCAGCGCGTCACCGTGACAGAACTGCCCCATGCCCTGACGGCCGCCCGCGTGCGCCAGGCCGTGCAGCAGCTTCTGCAGGTCGCCCAGGTCCCGGTCGGTGAACAGCCCCAGCTCGTGGTAGCGGGAGATCCGGGAGGCGTAGTCCAGCGGGGCGTCGAAGAGCCCCGGGGCCGGCCGCCACTCGTTGACCCGGCTGATCGCACCGAGCACAGCCCGCACATCGGCACGGGGCGGGGCCTCCGACGGGTGCCTGGTCAGCGCCGCCACCCGTCCCGGCATCCGCTCGATCACCAGCGTGCAGTTCTCCGGATCGGCCGCGATGAGACGCGGCACCCGCACCGGGGGACGGTGCCGGACGAACGCACGGTATGCAGCTATTTCGTGCCGGAACCGCTCCGACCACGCGGGCGAGTGGTCCAGTAAGCACTTGGCCACCGCGGTCGTCCGTCCGGTGGAGCCGACGAGCAGGACCGAGCGTCCGCTGCGGCGCAGCACCTGGACGGGATTGAACTCGGGGCAGATCCGCTGCACCGAGGCGATCACCATCCTCAGCTGCGCGCCCTGCGGGCCGGACAGGTCCAGCCGTCCGCTGAGCGCCGGACCGCCGGGAGCCGCGGTCCGCCGCGGGCGGACCGTGCCGGGCACCGGCTGGGCGGCGTGCGGGGTGAGATAGGGTCCGCCGCCCGCCCCCAGGGGGCGGAGCGGCCGGGGCGGGGCGGTCACGGAGGACGATGCTGTGTACATGAGCGAGACAGATCCCTTCGTGCGCCGACAAGTTGCGTGCGCCGCCCCGGCCCGGCGACCGTTCGGCACCCTGGGGAGTACCTAGGGCTGCCGGGCGGGGTGGCGCTTTCCTACCTGACACCGGACTCCGGGTGGCAGACCATGTGGCGTGCCCTGGCGAACCATGGCGAATAGTCGCAAGGCATCTGACAGGGGGTTACTGTCAACACAGCCGAGAACCTGGGGGCTTGACGTGACCGGAGAACCCAACACCCGCCTGTCCGACCTGTTCGGCCTCGCCGGCTGGTCCAAGGGCGAACTCGCGAGAATGGTGAACAGGCAGGCGGCGGCCATGGGCCATCCGCAACTGGCCACCGACACCTCGCGGGTGCGGCGTTGGATCGACATGGGGGAGTCACCCCGCGATCCCGTGCCCGAGGTGCTGGCTGCCCTGTTCACCGAGCGGCTCGGTCGTGTCGTGACCATCGAGGACCTCGGGTTCGGCCGACGCGGGCGTGCAGGGAAACGGCGGGGCGTCGGGACGGAGCACAATCCCGACGGGCTGCCGTGGGCGCCCGAGCGGACGGCAGCGGTCCTCACCGAATTCACGGGAATGGACCTCATGCTCAACCGACGCGGCTTGGTGAGCGCGGGCGCCGCGCTCGCCGCAGGATCGACCATCACCGGCCCCATGTACGACTGGCTGCACACGGATCCCGTGCTGGCGGCCGACGTCCCACGGATCAACGACCCCTTGCACGCGGAGCCCGCCGGTTTCGACCGGTACGAGGCCGCCCCCATCGGGTCGGAGGAGATCGAAGCGCTCGAACGGTCCGTCGAGGTGTTCCGCGCCTGGGACGCGTCCAGGGGCGGCGGACTCCAGCGCAAGGCCGTGGTGGGCCAGCTCAACGAGGTGGGTGGCATGCTCGCCTACCGCCACCCCGAGCACCTGCAACGCAGGCTGTGGGGCGTGGCGGCCAACCTGGCGGTGCTCGCGGGATGGATGTCGCACGACATCGGACTCGAACCGACCGCCCAGAAGTACTTCGTCATCGCGGCCCATGCGGCGCGCGAGGGCGGGGACCGCCCGCGGGCGGGCGAGGCGCTCTCCAGAGCGGCCCGGCAGATGGTCCACCTCGGCCGTCCCGACGACGCCCTGGACCTGATGAAGCTAGCCAAGTCCGGTTCGGGGGACGCGGTGCTGCCGCGCACCCGGGCGATGCTGTACACCATCGAGGCATGGGCGCAGGCTTCCATGGGCCGGGGCCAGGCGATGCGGCGCACGCTCGGCAAGGCCGAGGAGTTGTTCGTCTCGGACAAGAGCGATGTGCCACCGCCCAGTTGGATGCAGATGTTCGACGAGGCGGACCTGCACGGCATGCAGGCCCTGGCGTTCCGCACCCTCGCCGAGCACGACCCGTCGGCGGCGATCGTGGCCCAGCGCCACGCCAAGCGGGCGCTGGAGCTCCGGGTCAACGGCCGCCAGCGATCCAAGATCTTCGACTACATCTCGCTCGCCTCGGCGTGCTTCATCGCCGACGATCCCGAGCAGGCGGACCGCTACGCGCGACTCGCCCTGGTGACGATGGGGGAGACCTCCTCGCACCGCACCTGGGACCGGCTGCGCGAAATGTACCGGCTCACGGGCCAGTTCGCGGGCTACGCGAAGATCGCGGAACTGCGCGAGGAAATCAAGCTCTCCATGCCGCAGTCCATCATCAAACAGCCCAGGCGCTCCACGGAGATCTGACCGGGGGCGCCACGACGAGGGGCACCGACCGTCGGTCGTCCGGACGCCACGGTCCGGCTGACATCGTGCCGACCGACCGCAGCGGTCCGGTCCGTCACCGTCCGGCCACCGGCCGTTCGGGCACTGCTCCATGGGCGGGCGGCTCCGTGCTGCCGTGTTCCGTGCCGTGCCCGGTCCCGCGGGTGTCCATGCCCTCCGTCAGGGGTGCCGGCGTGCCGTTCTACGCCCCGAGGCGGGCGATGAGCACGCACGCGTCGTCCAGGCGCTCGGTACCACCGAACTCCGTCAGGACGGTCCGCAGGCACTCCTGTGCCGAACCGGCCTGCGCGAAGCGCGGTGCCAGAGCGAGCAGCGCGTCCGGGTCAGCACCCCGGCCGTCGTGACCGTTCAGCCCGTCGGTGTGCAGCATCAGCACGTCGCCGGGCAGCAGACGCACCTCGTCCTGCTCGTACGTGACCCCGGAGGCCGCGCCGAGGAGGACCCCGTCCGGCGGGGGCAGCGGGCGCCCCTTCCCGGCGCGGAACAGCAGCGGCGCGGGGTGTCCGGCCTGGGCCCAGGCCAGGGCGCCGGTCGCCGGATCGAAGCGGCAGCACACCGCGCTGCCCAGAGCGGGTTGGACGGAGGTTTCCAGCAACTGGTTGAGATGTCCCATGAGTGCGCCCGGCTCGATGCCGGCCACGGCCATTCCGCGCAGCGCGCCCAGCAGCATCGCCATGGCCGAGGTGGCCGGGATGCCGTGGCCGGTCAGGTCACCGACCGTGAGCACGGTCCTGCCGTCCGGCAGGTCCAGCGCGTCGTACCAGTCGCCGCCGATGAGCGAACTCGACTCCGAGGGGAGGTAGTGGGCCGCGACGTCCAGTGCGCCGGCCCCCCGCGAGGGGGACCGTGACGAACCCCGCCACGGGGGGAGCACGGCCTGCTGGAGCTCGACGGCCATGCGGTGCTCGGTCCGTGCCCTGTCCTGGCGGCGGCGGAGCGTGTCGTGGCTCCGCCGCACCGTCTGCTGGCTCCGCCGCAGCTCGCTGACGTCACGCAGGACGGCCCACATGGAGGCGGTGCAGCCGTCCGTGTCGAGGACGGGCTCGCCCATCATGTGGAGCGTTCGGGTCCGGCGGTCGGGCCGTACGATGCGGAACTCGCCGTCTATCGGCTTCCCGTCCACCAGGCAGCCCGTCACCAGCGCGGTGAGCAGGGGCTGGTCCTCGGGGACGAGCATGGAGGGGAGCTCGTCCAGCGAGAGCGGACCGGCCTCGGGGGACCTGCCGAAGATCTGGAACAGCTCCTCGGACCAGCTGACCTCGTCGGTGAGCAGATTCCACTCGGCGCTGCCCACCCGGCCGATCAGCGACCCCTGCCGCGGCTCCTCGGCGGGCCTTGTCGCGGTGTCCTGCGGCGGTGTGTCCCTGAGCTGTTCCGGCACCTGCGGCCGCAGGCCGTCCCTGAGCTGTCCCAGGTGCGTGCCGAGGTTGTCGAGATGGCTGACCGCCAGGTCGCAGAGCGCCCGCTGCCACCGTGCCTGTGAGTCCTCCTCGTCGACCGGCACCGTGTCGCGCCGCACGGCATCCACATCGCCGCGCAGCTGCCGGGTCCGGTCGATCAACGTGGCCACGGCATCGTGCTCGGGCGGGTGAGGGGCGGGGCGGTCCGCGGACAGCGGGGACGGCATCTCGTACTCCGATACAGGCGCGGCGCTACCAGGTCTGAATGGTGGACCGAAGACGACTGTCGCACAGGCGGGGGGAGCCCGTAAGGGATTTGGCAACACTCGATGGGTTGTTGCTTCTGGCATATGTCATAGGCTGCGCGACGCGTCGATCCGTCGAACAGCTTTGCTGGCGGCGGATGTTGGCGCAAGTGATCCGGCGTGTGCGGACGGTCGTGCGCCCGCGCTTCTTCCTGCGGTTCGCGCGCCCGGGCGGAGCGTGGCGAATGCGAAGCGGGGTGCTCCGAGCGGTCGCGGACCGCGTGTCCGCACCTCCGGAGCGCAAGGTTCCGTCTCGTTCCCGGCCGGGTCGCGCGGGCGGGAATGCGGCCGGGGGGTGTCGCGTTAAGACACCAGAACGAAAACGAAACCCATTCCCATGAGGGGGAGGGGGTTCGGTGGAGAAGGAGCCCGGAGGTGCCCATGGCCCGCAATGAGACCCGTCCCGTAGTGACGCTCCGGTCGACGGCCGGAACGGGGTGGAGCTACGTGACCCGCAAGAGCCGCCGGAATGATCCCGACCGGCTGGTCCTGCGCAAGTTCGACCCCGTCGCGGGGCGGCACGTGTCGTTCCGGGAGGAGCGCTGACCCGAGGTCCGTCCTCGTCGTTCCCGCGTCGTCCCGTCCCGCGCCGCTCCAAGGGAGTGGCGCTCCCGCAGCAGCCTGAGGAGGCAATGAGCATGAAGTCCCGCATCCACCCCGTCTCCCGTCCGGTGGTCTTCCGTGACCGGGCCGCGGGAGCCGCCTTCCTGATCCGTACGACCGCGACCGCGGACGAGCGGGTGACCTGGGAGGACGGCCGGAGCTACCCGGTGATCGACGTGGAGACCTCGTCGGCGAGCCACCCGTTCTGGACCGGGAGCGGTCAGGTGCTGGACACGGCCGGCCGTGTCGAACGCTTCCGCCGCCGCTACGGCACCGAGGTGACCGCCGCCGGCTGAGCCGCTCCACCGGACCCGCGCCCAGTGCCGTGAATCACAGCGAGGGGGGCGGGTTTCCGGGAACGGAGCGCAGTGGTTTATCGTTCACCTATATGTGGATGTCGCGTGTCGCGCCCACGAAAAGCCGCCCCGGCTGGATTCCCCCGATCCGGCCGGGGCTTCTCCTCGACCCCGCCCGGCCTTGCCGCGCCGGAACGCTCCCCGGGCCCGGACGGGGGCACCCGATCGGCCCATGACCGATTGCGGGACCTCCCCGTCCGCCCCAGCGTGGGGTGACGTCGTGTGTGCCGATGGCGTACGGACCACCCCCCGACGAGGAGCGACATGGCTGACGCCCAGTGGGGTCCGCGCCCCAGGACATGGACCGCCGAGGAACAGCTGCCCGTGCTGGACGTCATCGAGCCGCCGCGCCTGCGCCGACTCACCGTCCTGGTACGGCTGCTGCTCCTGATCCCGCACTTCGTCGTGCTGTTCTTCCTGCACATCGCCTCCGTGGTGATGGTGATCCTCGGCTGGTTCGCCGCGCTGTTCCTGGGGCGGCTGCCCGGACCGGTCTTCCGCTTCCTCGCCGGATACCTCGGCTACCAGGTGCGGGTCGGCGCGAGCAGCATGCTGCTCGTGGACCGCTACCCGCCGTTCACCCTCGGCCCGGCACCGGACTACCCGGCCCGCATCGAGGTCGTCCCCACCACTCTCAACCGGCTGGCCGTCCTCTTCCGCCTGATCCTGATGATCCCGGCGGCGATCGTGCAGAGCCTCGCCGCGTCCGGCTGGTGGGCGGTGGGTGTCCTGTGGTGGCTGATCACCCTGATCCTGGGCCGCATGCCGCGCCCCCTCTTCGAGGCCACGGCCGCCGTGCTCCGCTACACGATGCGCTTCTACGCGTACTTCCTGATGCTCACCCCGGCGTACCCCAAGGGCTTCTTCGGCGACGACGAGCTCTCCGTACCGCAGCAGCAGGCACGCTCCGCCACCAGGCCGCTCGTCATGAGCAGCGCGGGCAAGGCGCTGCTCGCCCTGTTCCTGGTGCTCGGCGCGGTCACCTCCGTCGCCGGTTCCGCCACGAGCACCTGGACGGCCGAGGACGACGACGGCAGGTGAGACCCCTGGGCTGATCCGCCACACGGCGAAGGCCGAACACATCTGGTTCCGGGAGCGGTTCGCCGGCCGGACGTTCGACCCGATGTGCGACCCGGAGAAGGGCAAGGACGCGGAATTCGAGGACCTCCGACCCGACCCGCGCCGCCGAGGGCCGTGCCCGCCCAAGGGCTGTCCCGTAATCGAGGAATGGCGGTCGGCGGACGAGATCGTCGCCGGTGCCCTCGCTGGACGACACCTTCACCCACGCCGGCGAGGAGTACTCGCTGCGCATGATCCGCCGGCACATGATCGCCGAGTACGCGCGCCACATCGGCCACGCCGATCTGGTGCGCGAGCGGCTCGACGGGACGACGGGAGGGTGACGCGCCCCTGGGAGCGGCCACGGCCTCCACGGGAGAAGGACCCCGCGAAGGGCTCCACTACGTCGCGAGGCCGTCCTGGGCGGGCGCGCGACGGGCCTGCGGGACACCGGGGCAGCCCGGGGGCGGGGCGTCGGGGGAAGTATGCCGCTCCTGGGACCGGTGCGCGGACGCCCCGGCCGCCGGCCGCACGTCGGTCCAGTAGATGTCGAGCATCGTGCGCAGGGTCGTCGGTTCCTGGGCGGGGCCCGTGGGCACGGTCAGCCGGTCGAGATGCCGCCACAGCTCGTGGTCCGTCTGCTCGGCGACGCCACCGTCACGGGCGTGGGCCGCCTGGTGGCGCTGGACGGCCAGCGCCAGTTCACGGAGCGTCTCCCGGCTCTGCTGGCCCGAGCTGTGGCTCTGCGCGCGGTTCACGTTCCGCTGCTCCTCGCCCAGTTCGGAGATGGCCCGCTGGACCCGCTGGTGGAAATTGGCGGTGCGGCGGCGCAGCGACTCGAACTCGGCGCGCGTCGCGAACCATTCGCGCTTGCCGGCCTCGCCCCGGGCGAGGCACTGGGCGTGGAACTCCTCCCGCTCGGTCTTGCGACGACGCAGGACGCTCGCGGTCCGCTCGTGGACGTGGGTGAGGATCTTCCGGGCCCGCGGCAGATTGTCGGGATGGGTGATCGCCTCCCACATCGTCGCGTCACGGGTGGGCGGGTGGATGTTCGAGGTGAGCATCTGCTCGAACTCCTTGTCGGCGAGCTGCGCGAGGTCCTGGGCGTCCACTACTGGCCTCCAAGCCGGTGTTGGGCGGTATGGGTCCAGCGTGGCGTACCGCACCGACAAGCACGTAGAAATCCGGAAATGGAATGCGCCAAAGCTGAGGGCCGCGACAGGGCGGACGCGAGGGCCCGGAAGAGGCCGGCCGACGGTCCCGCACCGCTCGGCGGCCGACCGGGTCCGACCGGTGCGGGGCCGTACCGGCAGTGTGTGCGGCACACCCCGCGGACACCGGGCGCGGGCTCCGGGGCCCGCGCCGCGACGGCGCCGGCGCACGGTGGGCGGACGCCCCCTCATGAGACACCGGGACCGTCGTTCGACTGTCCGAAACCATACGTTCTTCATGGCTTCGACCGCCGATGGCGCTCCTGCGGGACGCCTCGGGCGACGGCCGGCACACCCCTCAGGAGCGCCACCACGGCGCACGGACCACATCGCTCTTCGAGGCCCCGCAGTTGAGACCGTTGACCACCTCGTCCGCCTCGATGTCCCAGCCGACGACACCGTTGCCCTGACGGCCCAACTCCACCAGGCGCGCCCGCTCGTCCCCGTGCCCGGTGTCGATGTCGCACTCCACGACGCTGGTCCAGGACCGGCCGTCCAGCGACCCGATCAGGGCGAGCACCGGGAGCACCCCCACGGCCAGCAGCATGGCGAACGCCCACGCGCCGTCCGCGGTGCGCTCGCGCCAGCCGGAGGGGGCGGTGCCGACCCGCCGCCCGCTGCCGCGCTCGCGGCGGCCGGTGCGGTACTCGGCGATCACCCCGAGGCGCAGCGCGTACGAGGCGAGGGCGGTGGCGACCCCCCACCACAGCCCGTGGAACGCCCCGACGACCAGCGCGAAGGTGACCGGGACGACGGCGGCCGACAGCAACGAGCGCAGGAGCGGGGCGTCGGGCCGTACGCGGGCGCTGCTCCGGGCGACGAAGTAGGCGTACGTGATGCGCGAGACCACGATGGAGAGCACCGTGGTGAGCAGCGCGTTGTTGAGGAGCATGCCGATCAGGACGTTGGGCCAGTTGGCCGGTTCCATGGCGACGAGCGCCTCGCTCGCCGCACCGCCGCTGCCCAGAGTCCAGGCCAGTTTGAGGACGGGCACGGCGAAGACCACCGCCAGCAGCACGAGGTGACCGGGGCCGCCGTGGAGGTCCTCCGACTTTTCGCTGTCGCTCATGGCCCCAAGTCTTGGCGGGGTCCCGGAGCCCGGCCAGGCGACGGGCGGCCCCCGGCGCGCGACGGGTGGTACGGGGACGGCGCGAATGGCCGAAAGACCGGCCGCACATCACCCGATCGGCGGTCTCCCGGCTGGCCCGCCACCCGGCCGGAACGTCCATGACGCGGTGACGAACGCCGACCGGGGGCGGCGGGCGGTCCTCCCCGCCGTTGCGGGACCCCGCCCGCGTTGGTCTAGTGAAAACACCTGCCCATGGGGGCCGCGAGGAGACCTCGACGACCGATGGGCCCCGGACCCGGCGCACGGAGGTCCGGGCCGGCGACCCCTCGCGCCCTCTCCCCGCCCCGCACACACCGGACGGTGATCATGACCATGTCCTCCTTCGGCTCCTTCGGCGGCCCGGACCCGTTCTCCGAACTGCTCAACCGCTTCTTCGGGATGTCTCCCGCCTCCTCGCCCCCACAGGTGCAGCGGGTCCCCATCGGGCGGCTGCTGACGGAGTCGGCCCGCGAGCTGATAGGCCGCGCGACCACGCGCGCGACCGGCGACGGCAGCCAGGACCTGGACACCGAGCACCTGCTGTGGGCCGCCACCCAGGTGGAACCGGCACGCACCCTGCTCGCACGGGCCGGGGCCGATCCCGAACAACTGGCCAAACAGATCGAGGCCGTCCTGCCCGGGGAGAGCGCCACCCCGTCCGCGGAACCGAGCCTGACCCCCGCCGCCAAGCGCGTGCTGCTCCAGGCGTACGAGCGCTCGCAGACGGCCGGGGTCTCCTACATCGGGCCCGAGCACATCCTCGGCGCGCTCCTGGACACCCGGGAGTCCGGCGCTGCCAGACTGCTCGGCGCCTACGGCGCGGACACCGACCGGCTGCGGCGCGAGGCGGACAGCGCGGCGCGGGCCGAGGGCACCCCGGCGGCCGGCACCAGCGACACCCCCACGCTCGACGAGTACGGACGGGACCTGACCGAGGCGGCGAAGGCCGGGAAGCTCGACCCCGTGGTCGGCAGGGCCGACGAGATCGAGCAGACCGTGGAGGTCCTCTCGCGGCGCTCGAAGAACAACCCGGTGCTCATCGGCGAGCCCGGTGTCGGCAAGACCGCGATCGTCGAGGGCATCGCCCAGCGCATCGTGTCCGGGGACGTCCCCCGGACGCTCAAGGACAAGCGGGTGATCACCCTCGACCTCTCCGGCCTGGTGGCCGGAGCCCAGTACCGGGGCCAGTTCGAGGAGCGGCTGAAGAACGTCATCGACGAGGTCAAGGCCGCCTCGGACTCGACGATCCTGTTCATCGACGAACTGCACACGGTGGTCGGCGCGGGGGCGTCCGGCGAGGGCGCGATGGACGCGGGCAACATCCTCAAACCCGCCCTGTCACGGGGCGAACTGCATGTCATCGGTGCGACGACCATCGACGAGTACCGCAGGTACGTGGAGAAGGACGCCGCCCTGGAGCGCCGCTTCCAGCCCGTCATGGTGCCCGAGCCGACGGTCGACGAGACCATCCAGATCCTGGAGGGCCTGCGGGACTCCTACGAGGCCCACCACCAGGTCCGTTTCGCCGACGACGCGCTGGTGGCGGCGGCCGAGCTCTCCGACCGCTACATCAGCGACCGCTTCCTGCCGGACAAGGCCATCGACCTCATGGACCAGGCGGGTGCCAGGGTGCGGCTGCGGTCGCTCGGCAAGTCCACCGAGGTCGTCTCCCGAGAGGACCGGCTCGCCGAGCTGAGGCGGGAGAAGGACGAGGCGGTGGCGGCCGAGGACTTCGAGAAGGCGTCCGGGCTGAAGGACGAGATCGCCGAGACCGAGGCCGAACTCGCCGGCATCGAGGAACGGCGCGAGGGCGTCATGGACGTCATCACCGCCGACATCGCCGATGTCGTGTCCCGTCGCACCGGCATCCCGGTCGCACAGCTCACCACCAGCGAGAAGGAGAAGCTGCTCAAGCTGGAGGACGCGCTGCACTCCCGCGTGGTCGGCCAGGACGAGGCGGTCACCGCGATCGCGGAGGCGGTGCGCCGCAACCGCGCGGGCATGGGCGACCCGAAACGCCCGGTCGGCTCCTTCCTCTTCCTCGGCCCCACCGGCGTGGGCAAGACCGAACTCGCCAAGGCGCTGGCGGACCTGCTGTTCGGCGACGAGAACCGCATGGTCCGCTTCGACATGAGCGAGTTCCAGGAGAAGCACACCATCTCGCGGCTCGTCGGCGCGCCTCCCGGATACGTCGGCCACGAGGAGGCCGGCCAGCTCACGGAGAAGGTGCGCCGTCAGCCGTACAGCGTGCTCCTCTTCGACGAGGTGGAAAAGGCCCACCCCGACATCTTCAACGCGCTGCTCCAGGTCCTCGACGACGGACGCCTCACCGACGCGCAGGGGCGGACGGTGGACTTCCGCAACACCGTCGTCATCATGACCTCCAACATCGGGGCCCAGCGCATCCTCGCCCACAAGGGGGACGTCTCCGAGATCCGGGACGACCTCATGGGCGACCTGCGGGGCCACTTCCCGCCGGAGTTCCTCAACCGCGTCGACGAGACGATCATCTTCCACGGCCTGGGCAAGGACGACCTCGGCCGGATCGTCGACCTCATGCTGGACGGCAGCAGGCGTCGCGTCCGCGCCCAGGGGCTGGAGCTGGACGTCACCGAGGCGGCGAAGACCCTCCTGGTCGCGCACGGCCACCAGCCGGAGTTCGGGGCCCGCCCGCTGCGCCGCACCATCCAGACCGAGCTCGACAACCGCATCGCGTCCCTGCTGCTGAGCGGCGAGGCGGAGCCGGGCGACACCGTCGTCGCCGACGTCCGGGACGACGCCCTGGTCTGCACGATCAGCCGCCCCAAGCCCTCCGGCGAACCCGTTGCCGACACCGGAGCCGAGGCCGTCGAGGCCGGTTGACCCCGGGAAGGACCGCGGACCCCTGCCGCACGGTTTCCGGAACCGTGCGGCAGGGGCCGTTCACACCCCTCGGCACGACCGACCGGGCCATGGCCGTCGCGCCCGGGCCCTGCCGGAGCGCGCGAGGCGGTGTCCACCGGGATCGCGCGCCGTTCTCGCCGGCATCGGCGCCCGGGTCCCGGAGCCGCCGGCGCTACTTCGGCCTCGCGTACGCGCGCAGTCGCTCCTCGCGGCTCGTCAGACAACAGCTCGCACAGCGCACCGCCTCCGCGCTCGTGTAATACAGACAGCAGGTGTTGCGCAGATAGACCAGCCGTTCCCGGTCGTCCGGCGCCCGTCGGACCCGCACCACCTCGCCCAGTTCCGCGAGTCCGCCGGGCGCGGTGTCCACGAACTGCCGCCAGCGGGCGGCCAGCAGATCCACCTCGGCGCCGTACGCGCACAGCGCGGTGGCGCAGCCATGGGCGATTCCTCCGCGCAACTGCCTTGCCCCGGCGCGGGTACGACGGCGCAGCGCATCGGCGACGGGCAGCAGATGTCCGTCGAGCACGGTGCGGTGCAGCAGCCGCACGGAGTCCTCTCCGGCCCGGGGCACCAGCAGCCGGGCCCCGCGCACCCGGACCCCGCCGATCCCGTGCGCGGCGGGGCGCACCAGGACATTGCCGGACCGCATGTCCGGGACCTCGTCGTACAACGCCCAGTGGAGCACGGCGGCGGCAGTGACCCGGCCCGCGTACACCGCCATCAGGGTCAGCGCGGTCGCATGACCGGTGCGGTGGCCGCTGCTGGTGCGCTCGCGCTCCAGCAGAACGGACAGCTCCGCGCCCGCCGGATCGGCCAGTCGGTCGGCTGCCAGCCACTGCCCCGCCTCGCTCGCGGGCGGTTCGCCTTCGGCGACCTGCCAGCGCGGGCCGTGCGGCAGGGGTGTCCAGACGGGAGAGCCGCCGTCGCTCATGACGGCGGGAGGTAGACGACGTTGGGGGCGCCGGTGACCGGATGGACGCCGATCCGGGTCCGTATCCCGTAGACCTCGGCCAGCAGCTCCTCCGTCAGCACCTCGTGCGGGGTGCCGGACGCCACCAGCCGGCCGGCGCCGAGGACGAACAGCCGGTCGCAGTACGAGGCGGCCAGGTTGAGGTCGTGCAGCACCAGCAGGTTGGTGGTGCCCAGCGTCCGCACCAGGCCGAGGATCTCCAACTGGTAGCGGATGTCCAGATGGTTCGTGGGCTCGTCGAGCGCCAGCAGCCCCGGTTCCTGGACCAGGGCACGGGCGATCAGGGCCCGCTGCCGTTCCCCGCCGGACAGTTCCTCGAACCGCCGGTCGGCCAGGGACGCCGCGCCGACGCGCCGCAGCGCCCGGTCGATGCGGCGGGCGTCGTCGGCGTCGTCCTGCTCCCAGAACCGTTTGTGCGGGCTCCGGCCCATCGCCACGACCTGGCGCACGGTCAGGCCGAAGGTGCCGGGACTGTCCTGCGGCACGACGGCGACGCGGCGGGCCCGTTCCTTCACGCCGAGGGCCGAGGCGTCCACCCCGTCCAGCAGGATCCGGCCCGTCGCGGGACGCAGGGCGCCGTACACACAGCGCAGGAAGGTGGTCTTGCCGCTGCCGTTCGGCCCGACCAGGCCGACCGTCTCGCCGGGGGCGGCGTCCAGCGCGACCGCGTCGAGCAGGGTGCGGCCGGCCACCTCGTAGCCGATCCCGTCGGCGACGAGCGCCTTCGGGGGCGGTGCCGGGCTCATCCGGTGATCCCTTCGGTGCGGTTGGAGCGGCGCAGCAGCCAGAGGAAGAACGGGCCGCCGACCAGGGCGGTGACCACCCCGGCGGGAATCTCCTCGGGGGCCGCGACGGTACGCGCCAGCAGATCGGCCAGCAGCAGGAAGACGGCCCCGCCGAGCGCGGTCACCGGCAGCAGCCTGCGGTGGGACGCGCCGACGACCAGCCGGGCGGCGTGCGGGACCATCAGACCGACGAAGCCGATCGCCCCGCTGTAGGCGACCAGCACGCCGATGATCAGTGACACCAGCACGAAGGCCCAGCCCCGGAAGCGCCCGGGGTCCAGCCCGAGGCTGCGGGCTCCTTCCTCGCCGGTCAGCAGCAGGTCCAGCGGGCGGGCCAGGCAGATCAGGAGCACGGACCCGACGCCCAGGACCACGGCGGGCAGCACCAGTTGGTCCCAGCGGGCACCGCCCAGACCGCCCAGGGTCCAGAACAGGATCGCCCGCACGTGCTCGGCCCGGGAGGACAGCACCAGGATCAGGCTGGTGAACGCGGACAGCACGTACTGGATCGCCACCCCGGACAGGACCAGCCGGCCCGTCGTCATGGTGCCACCGCGCCGGGCCATCGCGTAGACCGCGACCAGCGCGGCCATGGATCCGGCGAACGCCGCGACGGGCAGCGCCACATCGGTGGCCACCCCGGCGCCGACCCCCAGCACGACGACCGAGGCGGCGCCCGCCGACGCCCCGGACGAGGCGCCCAGCAGGAACGGGTCGGCCAACGGGTTGCGCACCAGCGCCTGGAGCACCGCGCCCGACAGGGCCAGCCCGGCGCCGACGACGGCCCCGAGCAGCACCCTGGGCAGCCGCACCTCCCACACGATCGTCGGGTACGCACCGGTGCGTTCACCGCCCAGGACCGTACTCAGCACCTCGCCCGGCGGAATCCGTACCGGACCGAGCGCCAGACCGGCCACCGCTGCCGCGAGCAGCAGCACCGTGAGGACGCCGATCACGACGGGGGCCGAGCGCAGGGCGGACTTCGGGCCGGGGCGGGCGGACCCCGCGCTCACGGGGTGCCGGGGTGCAGCTGCCCGGCCAGGTCCCGTACGGCGTCGGCGACCCGGACCCCGAGCACGGCCGAGGACAGCGGGAGCACCGCGAACTTCTTGTTCCTGATCGCCGGCACGTCCGCGAGCGCCGGATCGTCCAGCAGCCGCTTCTTCTTGGCCGCGACCGTGGTGCCTCCGTAGTCGTAGATCACGACCACCTCGGGCCTGCGCTTGATGACCTGCTCCCAGGACACGTCGCCGAAGGTGGCGTCGAGGTCCGCGAAGACGTTCCTGCCACCGGCGAGCTCGACGATCTCGTTGCCGATGCCCTTGCCGCCCGCCGTGAACGCGGAGCTGTCGCCGGAGTCGTACACGAACACCGAGCGGGGCGAGGAGCCCTTGAGGCCCGCCTCGACCGCCGCGATCTTCCGCCGTTCCCGGGCGATCAGCTCGCTGCCGCGCTCCGGTACGCCGAAGGTCCTGGCGACCTGGGTGATCTCGGTGGCCAACTGGTCGAGGCCGACCCCGCCCTCGGTGCAGTTCTCGATGTTCAGCCGGGTGTCGATGCCGTTCTTGTGGAGCCCCGCCCGGTCCTGGCCCCTGGCCCTGTCGAAGGCGCTGTCGTACCCGCCATAGACGAAGTCGGGGTTGGCACCGAGCAGCACTTCCTTGGAGGGGTACTCCTTCGCGAGCACCTTGGTCCGGTCGTACGCGGACCGGTACTCCGGCAGGACGCTGTCGTCCAGGTAGGCCGTACCGACCAGCCGGTCCCGGAGCCCGAGGGCCAGCATGATCTCGGTGACGTGCTGGTTCATGGTGACGACCCGTTCCGGCGGGGCGTCGAAGGTCGTTCTCGTACCGCAGTTGGTGACCGTGTAGGGGAAGCCGTCGGCGGCCGGTGCGGCCCCCGTCCCGTCCTTGTCGCCGGTGCCGCAGCCGGCGAGCGGCAGCAGGAGCAGCGGTATGAGTACGAGCGGTACACGGCGGATCCGTGGCATGGCCGGCCCTTTCCGGGGGATGTCCTCGTCCCCTGGGTCGTCTGGGAAGGCGGCGCGGCCAGTATCTGGCTTCCGGGCCGTTGCAGCCCGGTCACAGTGGCGGGACCGTACCGGATTCACACCGGTTTCCTGACGCGCGTCGCCCATGTTCTCCGGGCCATTCTGTCAGACCACGTATTCCGGCAGGTCATGGCCCTGGTACCGACGGCCGGTGTTCATCGCTTCCGGCCTCAGCCGCTGCCGCTCCGCGCTCCTGCACGGTCGCCCCGCGCCGGAGCGCGGCAAGGAACGAACGTTCACGGAGTGAACTCCATGACACGTACGGGTGATTGTCCTCGACGGTGGTGCGACGTCACCCGGAAGTGGGGCTATCTCTGCTGGTTGTGATCGAGAACTTGCTGCGTGCCGCCACGGTGGCCGCTCTCACCGCCCTGTCCCTCGCCCCGGCGGGCGCTGCACTCGCGGACGAGGGTCCCCTCGTGCCGCAGGTGAGCCCGTGCGCCGCCGTCGTGGCGCCCGCCGGCCAGATCTGTGTGCCGTCGCCCAAGCAGTGCATCAAGGCGCCGTGCCCCCAGTACGACCTGCTCCACATCCTCCCGTACTACCCGCTGCCCTCGTACGAGGAGGTCATGGCCGCACACGGAACGGACCCCACCCCCTGACACAACTCCGGTGCCCTGTCGTGCGGTCCGGCCACGTCCGTGACCGCACGACAGGGCACCGGGCACAGGGACCACCGCACCACTCGCTCCACCGCGCCACTCACTCCACGGCACGCGTTCCGCGACACACGCACTCCGCACCGTCCGCACCGCAGAACCGTCCGCACCACCGACACCGCCCGGTCGCCCACGGGGTCTCCCGTGCTCACATCCTGAGCAGTCCCGCCACGATCGGGGCGTTGTCAGTGGGCGCAGGTATGTTCGGTTCGTGTCCAGCCGGTGTGGCGAGGACGTCCCCTTTTTGTTGCATAGGAGTGGTGCGTTGTCGGATTGGGAGAGGTCGAGCACGGCGCGGGTGACGGCACCCGCACGGCCGCGGAAGCTCGCCAAAGTACCGTTCGTCGAACTGGCCGACGGGCGCCTGCAAGGAGTGGTGTCCAGCGGCTCGGACATCGGACGGGTCTACGTCTCGTCGGTCGCGGTCGGCACCTACGCCTTCGCCTGCAGCACCAACAACAACCGGCCCTGCGGCGGCGCGCGGGGATCGTTCTGCAAACACATCCAGGCCCTGATCGGCGAGGCGGTGCTGCAGTACGGGGCCGAGCGCGTCGCCCGCTATCTGAAGGTCGACATCGCGGAGGGCGCGTCGAGCGCACCGGTCATCACCGCCCAGATGACCGGCACCCGCCCGCCGCAGGGGGACACCGCGGCCGCCGCGCCCGTCTTCAGCCGGTTCCTGCGCCACCTCGCCTATCTGGAACTCGCCCCGACCACCGCGCCGTTGCCGGAGATGCAGTGGTTCCCGCCGACCAGGGCGGTGGCGTGATGCGCACCGATCTGCTCCACGAACCCGTCGCCGGACTCGACGAGGCACTGTCGGCCGTCGACGCCTTCGACCGGGTACTGGTCGCCGGACTGCTCCGCCCCAGGCCCGACCGGGCCGCGGACCTGATGGAGTTCGCCGAAGCCCTCGCGGGCACACCGCTGGCGGACCGGGTCGCCGAGGCCGCGGAGAAGGCGGCGGGCGGAGCCGCGGACGAGGACCACTTCGTCGCCCTCGCCGCCGCCCGCACCGCACTGCTCGGCTCCGTCCACGACGCGCTGACGGCCCGCATACGGGAAGCGGTCGGCCGCCCCGACGGCGAGCCGGCCACCGCCGTGCCCGGCGAACAGCAAGCGGCGAACCTCCTCGCCGCCGCCCGCTCCTGGCTGTCCGACCTGGCCCGCTCCGGCTGGCAGGGCATCGACCACGAGGTGGTCTCCGGAGCGGCACAGGTCGTCTCCGCGATGCTCCCGGACCCGGCGCTGCGCCGCCTGGCGACGCTCCTCGACGGCTTCGCCGCCGAACTCGCCGCGTCCTGCCCCGGCGCCTCGATGGAACACGTACCGGCACGCCGCTGGGCCGACCTCTGGTCACGCGCGATGCTGCTGACACTGCCCGGCGCCGCCCACGTCCCCACGACCGGCACGGTCACCGGCCGTCTCCTGCCCCTCGGCATCGACGTGCACGAACACGCGACCGCCGTACAGGCCCAGGTCCACGCGGTGTTCGAGCCCGCGGACGGCTCCACTCCCCGCCTGGTGCGCGCCGGTGTGTCGGCGCCCAAGCCCGACACGGTCGTCGGAGCCGGCCTGTGGCAACTGCTGCGCCCGCACATGTCGCTCCTGGCCGCCGCCGGTGAGGGCCGCGCCATGGAACTCACCGACATGCCGATCACCTG
This sequence comes from Streptomyces sp. NPDC006435, assembly GCF_040612315.1. Lineage (NCBI taxonomy): Bacteria > Bacillati > Actinomycetota > Actinomycetes > Kitasatosporales > Streptomycetaceae > Streptomyces > Streptomyces sp. NPDC006435. The sequence continues at coordinate 132,628 of NZ_JBEXPY010000007.1, read as the reverse complement.
CGAGAACGACCTGATCTGGGACGACGCCCACGCCCGTTCCGGCGAGCCCGCCGACGCGTTCGTCACCGCCCGGGTCGCCCTGCCCGCCGCCGCCGACGCGGTGACCGCCCCCCTGGACCGGCACCCGGCGCGCATCGCGGTCCCGGTGTTCCTGGAGGGCTACACCGCCCAGCAGGACGACGACGCACTGACGTTCACCGTCGCCGGACACCCGCTCGCCGTCGACGCCGACCGCGCGCCGGCCGCCGGACCGCTGACCCCCGAGGCCGTCGCGGCGTCCGGGGCATGCATCGGACTGCTCCGCTGGGACGCCGGTGCCTACCGAGTCCAGCCCCTGGCCGTCGAGAGGACCGTACGGAAGAAGACGGTCGCGATCCACGCCGGGGAATGGGCCGGGGGCACCACCGACAAGGTCGGTGTCAAGGCGGAGAAGGCCGCCACCGACGCCGTCGCCGTGTTGCGGGAGCGCGCCGGAAAGCTGCTGCGGAAATGACGGACCAGACGACCGGCGGGCCCGCCGGGCACACGACCCCGCGGAGCCCCGGGCCCGACCCCCACGACAACCGCCGCCAGGTCCTGTACTGGCGACTTCTCGCCCGCCTCTTCGACCCCGAGGAGCAGGCCGCCCTGGAATCCGCCAGCCTCGGCGTCGTCGAGGACATCGGCCTGCCGACCGCACTGCTGGACCCGCAGGCGTCCGTCGACTCCATCGTGCAGCGCCACCCGGAACTGGCCGCCGAGTTCGACGGCCTGATGGCACCCGCCCCCGACGAGGACGACGACACCGCACGCGACCGGGCCGCCGAGGTGCGGCGCGCGGCACTGGTGTCGAAGGTCCTGCTCAACGTCTTCGCCTCCGGCTCCGGCACGGTCACCGCCGGACAACTGGCCCGCTGGCAGTCCGACGCAGGCTGGCTGGAACGCGCGCTCGGCTGCAAGCCCGGCGAGCTGCGCGGCGGCCGGGCCGGGGGAGCGGCGGCGGGACGGGGAGTCGGCCCGACCGGCACCGGCGGCCGGGGCACGAGCCCCGACCTCAGCCGGCTGATTCCGGCGATCGGACCCGAACTCGGCGCCATCGAGGCCGACCTCGTCAAACGGATGCACCTGCGCGAAGTGCTGGCCGATCCCAAGCTCGCCGCGCAGCTGACCCCGAGCATGTCGCTGATCGAGCAACTGCTGCGGGACAAGGACAACCTCTCGGGCGTGGCCCTGGCCAACGCCAAGGCACTGATCCGCCGCTTCGTCGACGAGGTCGCCGAAGTGCTCCGCACCCAGGTGGAGAAGGCCACGGTCGGAGCCCTGGACCGCTCCGTCCCGCCCAAGCGGGTGTTCCGCAACCTCGACCTCGACCGCACGATCTGGAAGAACCTCACCAACTGGAGCCCGGAGGAGGAGCGGCTGTACGTCGACCGCCTCTACTACCGGCACACCGTCCGCAAGACGACACCCCAGCGGCTGATCGTCGTCGTGGACCAGTCGGGCTCGATGGTCGACTCGATGGTGAACTGCACCATCCTGGCCTCGATCTTCGCCGGGCTGCCGAAGGTGGACGTCCACCTGATCGCGTACGACACCCAGGCACTCGACCTCACACCCTGGGTGCACGACCCCTTCGAGACCCTGCTGCGCACCAACCTCGGGGGCGGCACCGACGGCACGGTCGCCATGGCACTGGCCCAGCCGAAGATCGCCGAACCCCGCAACACCGTCGTGGTGTGGATCTCCGACTTCTACGAATGGCGTTCCGAGCCGCTGTTCGAGAGCATGGCCGCCATCCACCGCTCGGGAGCCAAGTTCATCCCGGTCGGATCGGTCACCAGCTCCGGCCGCGGCAGTGTCAACCCGTGGTTCCGCGAGCGCTTCAAGGACCTCGGCGCACCGGTGCTCTCCGGTCACATCCGCAAGCTCGTCCACGAGCTCAAGACGTTCCTCGCTTAGAAAGGCCCCGAAAAATGTCCGACCTGTTGCGCGCCCCCGCCGAGATCAAGTACGCCGAGGAACTGGAGTGGCTGGAGTCCATCGACGACAACCCCAAGCCCTTCTCCTGGCGCCTGTCCCCGAAGATGGTCCGCCTGTTCATCCTCGGTTCCGAGCGTTCCGACGGCCTGGACCGGGAGATCTCGCAGAAGTGGTACGGCGACCGCAGTTTCGTCGAGCGCTCGATCGTCACCCTGGCCTCCGACCGCGGCCTGCTGCTCATCGGTGACCCCGGCACCGGCAAGAGCTGGCTGGCCGAGCTGCTGTCCGCCGCGATCTGCCGCAACTCCACCATGGTGGTGCAGGGCACGGCAGGCACCACCGAGGACCACATCAAGTACTCCTGGAACGTGTCGATGGTCATCGCCAAGGGCCAGTCCCGAGAGTCGATGATCCCCTCGCCGATCATGACGGCGATGGAGGCCGGAGCGATCGGCCGGTTCGAGGAGCTCACCCGCTCCACCAGCGACGTCCAGGACGCGCTGATCTCGATCCTGTCCGAGAAGTACATCTCGGTCCCCGAACTGGACAGCGACAGCATCGTCTTCGCCAAGCCCGGCTTCTCCATCATCGCCACCGCCAACAGCCGCGACCGGGGCGTCAACGACCTGTCCTCGGCACTCAAGCGCCGCTTCAACTTCGTCCGCATCCCGGTGGTGACGAACAAGAAGAGCGAGGTCGAGATCGTCCGCTTCCGCACCGAGGAACTGCTGCGCCGCCACCAGATCGACCTGGACGTGCCGCCGACACTGCTCGACGTGCTGCTGCAGAGCTTCGCCGACCTGCGGGCCTCCGCGGCCGCGGCCGGCAGCGACGACGAGAAGCTGGAGTCCGCGCTGTCCACGGCCGAACAGATCGGCGTGCTCGAGGACGCGGTCCTGCACAGCAACTTCTTCGGCGAGACCACCCTGACCGCGCGCACGCTGGCGTCCTCGCTCGTCGGCTCCCTGGCCCGGCGCGAGCCCGAGGACCTGGCCATACTCAACAAGTACCTGCACGGCGTCGTCGAGCCGCGCAGCAAGGAGGAGGGCGGCTCCTGGCCGGAGTTCCTGGAGGGCGGCCGCGACGCGATCGCCACCCTGTCATGAGCGGCGCGCACGAGGGGACCTTCGAAGGACTGCGCGCGCAACTGCAGGAGGCCGCCTCGGCGTTCGCCGACGGCCCCGACGCCCTGGAGGGCATCCTCCTCGGCATCGTCGACGACGTCGACCACGCGGTGCGCGAGCCGCTGGAGATCTTCCCCGTCTGCCACCACTCGCCCGCGTCGGCGACCGCGATGGCCCGCCGCCTGCGCCAGAAGCAGCCCAAGGTCGTGTACCTGGAGCTGTGCGAGGACATGGCGCCGCTGCTGACCGAACTGCGCAACTGCAAGCTCCCGGTGGCGGTCCAGGCGTTCGCCTCCGAGGTCGACGGCTTCCCCGCCGAATGGTCCCCGCTGTCGGTGGTCGCCCCGATCACCGAGGCGTCGGCCGAGTACCAGGCGATCGCCTACGCGCTCGACACCCCCGGTGTCGAACTCGTCCTGGTCGACCGTTCCTCGGACCACGTCTTCCAGTGGGACGCGCGCGGGGCGCACACCGACGGGGCCGCCGACCCGGACGCGCCGCCCGCCGAGGAGGAGGCCGCACTGCACGGCGACGCGGTCGGCGTGGAGATCGGCGACCTGCGGCCCCGCTTCGCGGAGCTGGAGGAACACCTGCTGCGCCACGGCAAGGTGCGGCACTGGTCGGAGTGGTGGCACCAGTACGTCGAGCTGCCGCTCGGCGACAGCGACCACGACACCTACCGCCAGGTGATGCTCCTGATCGGGAGCCTCTTCCGGCGCCTGGCCCCCGGCGACCCCCACCGGGTACGGGTCGACGAGGACCGCGAACGCTACATGTGGACCAGGATGCGCGAGCACCTGGCCGCGACCGGCACCGACCCCGAGGACTGCCTCTACGTCTGCGGGGCGTTCCACGCGGCCAGCCGCGTCGCGGAGTTCGGCGTCCACGGCACCGACACCTTCGAGATCTCCCCGCGCAGCGCCACCAAGTGGCAGCACGGCCTGATCCCGTCCAGCCACGCGGCGATCGAGGCGCAGTTCGGCCTCGCCGCCGGCTCGGTGTCGATCGCCGCGACCGTCTGGGCGAAGAACCTCAAGCGGACCCGTGTGCAGCCCTACCGCCTGGAGGGACAGGCGGGGACGAAGAAGTCGAGAGCCAGGAAGACCGCGGCCGCGCCGGCCCCCGTACCCGCGCCCGCGCCCTCGGACAAGCTCACCGGCTTCCTGCAGCAGCCGCCCGTCCTGGACCGGCTGGACGAGGCCGAACTGCTCGGCTGGTCGGTGGAGATCGTGCACGCCGCGCGCCGCAACGGCTACCTGTCCTCCACGGCCGACGCCATCGCGGTGTTCGAGTCGTCGATCCTGCTGGCAGGGATGCGCGACCGGGCCAGGCCCACGCCGTACGACTTCCAGGACGCGGCCGTCACCTGCATCGAGAAGGACACCGTGCCGGGCCGGCGCGACGTGCGCCGGCTCGTGGAGATCATGATGGGCGGCGACCGCGTCGGACAGGTCGGCTACGACGCGTTGCCGCCCCTGGCCCGCGACGTCCACGACCGGCTCGCGCCCCTGAACCTGAAACTCCAGCAGTCGGGGGTGCAGCGGGCACTGCTGGACATAGCCGGCCGGCCGGAGCTGGAGCGCTGCTCCGACGTGCTGTGGATGCTGCGCAGACTGATGCCGCAGCAGGCCGTCCGGCCGATCATGGGCGAACGGAAACTGGGGGAGCGGTCGATCCAGGAGTCGTGGGACCTGTCCCTCGGCACCCACCAGCGGGCACTCATCGAGCTCGGCTACGAGGGCGTCAGCATCGAGCAGGTCCTCGAACAGCGCCTGCGCCGCAGGGCGTACGACCGGCAGGCCACCGCGGCGACCGTCCTGGAGGCCGTCGAGGACGCGACGCTGTACCTGCGCAGCCGCCGCCTCGCGGACGAGCTGGGCACCCATGCGCTGGAGGTCCTGGCGGCCGAGCGCAGCGTCGACGGGGCACCGGAGGTGCTGCGCCGGGTACGGCGGCTGCTGGCGTACTACCGCACCAGCGAGCCGGTGCTGCCGTCCTGGATCGAGTCCTTCGTCAAGGCCGGTTACGCGCACTACTGCACCCTGCTGCCGACGGCGTTCACCGACGAGGACGCCACCGTCCGCCAGGTGGCGGCGATGCTGGGCTTCCTGTTCAGCATGGAGGGTCTGGCGCTGTCGCTGGGCTGCGACCGGGCACAGCTGGAACTGGCGGTCGCCCAGTCCCACCCCGAGGAGTCGTCGAGGACGGCGCTGCTGTGGGCGGCCCAGGTCCACCTCGGGAACCTCTCCCGTGTGGACCTGCGGGCGAGGTGCGACGAACTGCTCGGCAACCCGCTGGCGGTTCCGTCCTACCCGCGCTACCTCAGCGGCTTCCTGCACGCGCTGGGCCCGGTACCGGGCCTCACCGACTTCGTCGTGGAAGCGGTGTCGAACGCGTTCGCCCGGCTGCCGGACCCGGTGCTGCTGCCGTGGCTGCCGACCCTGATCACCACCCTGCGGTCGGGTTCCGAGCTGGCACCCCTGCTGATCCGGGAGGCCGGCCGGACCTTCCCCGGCAGGCTCGCGGCACTGGACGAGTGGGTACCGCCGTGGCTGGCACAGCCGGAACCGGTCGCGCGGCCGACCAGGTCCACGGGGGCCGGCCAAGGCTCCGCGCTGCTGGTCGCGCACCCCGCGACGTGCGACGCGGTGGCGGAGCTGCTGGGCTGCGAAGGGACGTGGCGGACGACGGATCCCGGCCCCTCGGGCGCGGAACTGCTCGGACGCCACCCGGAGACGGCCCGGGCCCTGGAGGTGCTGCTGACCGGTGCGTGAGCCCGGCGGGCGGAGCACGCCCGCGACGGGCAGCGCGCCCACCACGGGTACCGGCCGCCGTCGGCGGCCGGTACCGCGGGTGCCACGAGGGGGCCGGGCCGGGCGACCGGGTCCGGCCCCCCACCCGTACCGTCACCGCCCGGCACCGGTCATGCGCCGGGCCGGCCGGTCAGGGCGTCGTGCGCGAGTTCACCACGTCCGGGTGGAGCGGGCCGATCCACGCGGCGAAGCGGTCCCACAGCTCGGCCTCGGTCGCCTCGACGACGTCGTTGGGGTCCTCGACGGCCTCCAAGCCGAAGTGGTGGCGCAGCCACGCCCGGAACCGTTCGTTGTCGGGGCAGGGGTCGTAGTCCTCGTCGTCCTCCCGCTCGTCGGCGTACTCGACCTTCTCCCAGCTGCCCATGGGGGTCCAGCCGGAGGCCAGGACGCGGAAGAACTCCCGCAGGTCGCGGGCGACGAGGTTGATGCCGCCCTCGTCGCCCAGGAACACGACGGGCAGCGCGGCGAGATCGGGACGCTCGTCGAGCAGCCAGATCGCATAGGTCGAGCCGGAACCCGTGGCGAGCGCGAAGGTACGAAGACGGTCGGCGGTGCCGGGGTATCCGCCGTCGTCCTCGCCGAAGGCCTGCAGCTCGAAGCCGGGGGCGTACCAGCTGGGCACGCTCTCCTCGAACTCCTTGAGAAGGTTCAGCTCGGGAATCGGTGAGTACATGCCGTGACACTACCGTCGGCGGAAGAACGTCCGGGAACACAACCCGCTGGCCGTCCGCGCGCTTCCCGGCATACGGTCGGCCGCATGGCTGACGAGGGCTTCACGAATCCGCGGCTCGCCGCGATCTACGACGTGCTCGACCCCGATCGCAGCGATCTCGACACGTATGTGCGCATCGCGGAGGCGTCCGGGGCGCGGCGCGTGCTCGACATCGGGTGCGGGACGGGAGTGTTCGCACTCCTGCTGGCCGACCGGGGGATCGAGGTCGTGGGCGTCGACCCGGCCGGGGCCTCCCTCGACGTGGCCCGGGGCAAGCCCGGCAGCGAACGGGTGCGCTGGATCCACGGCGACGCGACGGCGCTGCCGCCCCTGCGGACCGACCTCGCGACGATGACGGCGAACGTCGCCCAGGCCATCGTCGACCCCGGGACGTGGCGGCTGACCCTGCGGGGAGCCCACGAGGCACTGCGGCCCGGCGGCCTCCTCGTGTTCGAGACACGGGACCCGGCCCGACGCGCCTGGGAGGAGTGGAACCGCCGGGAATCGTACCGGGTCACGGACATTCCGGGCGTCGGCGAGGTCGAGACGTGGGTCCGACTGGTCGACGTCAGCGGTCCGTTGGTGACGTTCCGCTGGACCTACGCGTTCGCGGCGGACGGACAGGTGCTGACGTCGGACTCGACGTTGCGCTTCCGCGAACGGCAGGAGATCGAGGCCGATCTGACCGCGCGGGGATACGTGGTGGAGGACGTGCGCGACGCCCCCGACCGGCCGGGCCGCGAGTTCGTCTTCCTCGCCCGGCGCCCCGACCCGGACCGGTAACCCGCCCTGTAGCAGGTACGGGTCCACGACACCCGCCCGCCCCCATGCGGTCCGGCCGCACCGCACCCGGCAGGGCCACGGGCACCTGCGCCGGGATGCCCGGCCGGACGGCGAATCCGTCGACCGGCTCCGTGGGACGACAACCCCGGCACTGCCCTCCGGAAGACCGTGCGCCCTCGGCGGGGTCAAGGCGCGGGACGAGGAGCGGGACGAGGAACTGCACCGGTTCGAGACCTCGTTCGCCCCGTACGCGCAGCGGTCGTGCCCGTCGGACGACGGCCCTGTCGGCCACCGCGGCGACGCGGATGCACGGACCTGGAACCGTCCTCCTGGCCCGCAGGGCCCCTGTCCCGGTGTCTCCGTCGGCTGGTCCACAACCATGCTCCCCCCGGCCCCCACCCCCACTTCGACGCGCGACCGCACAACGGCATCCGCTGTGAACGGACGGCCGGTTCGCCCGAAACCGCTGTCCGTCCGGACGATCCCGGGGAGGACGGACAGTGTCCGGGGCTCCCGTACGCCCGCCACCGCATCAGCGCGCTGCTCGCGATGCCCCGGACGGCACACCCCACGCCCCTGTCGGTGCACCTGACTAGGGTTCCGCCTCGTGGACACGGATGAGATCACGCTGGTGCATCACGGCTTTCCGAAGCCCAAATACGCCCGCCTGTGGGTGGACGGCGATTCGCTGCGCAGGGAGAGCCGCAGCGGGGAATCCGGCAAGCCCCGGCACGGTGCCAAGGACTGCGGGTCGCCGACCGAAGCCGGATACGCCCTGGCGAAAGAGACACGGAAGCGGCTGCACGACGGGTTCGTGATGCTCCGCGACCCGGCCGAGGCGGCCGTCGGAGAGCCGGTGCTGGTCGCCGCTGCACCGAACCACTGTTCGTCGCGGGCGCTCGACGTGCACCCCGACGGGCGCACGCTCGTGGTCGGGACGATGCTCAAGGGGGCCTACGGCGCCGAGATCCACCTGGTCGACGTCGCGACCGGCGTCCGGCGCCCGGTGCACACCGAGCCGGCGGGCGAGCGACAGACGTTCGTGCACACGGTCCGCTTCGACGCCGCCGGGCAGGGCGTGGTCTATGCACTCAACGGGGAGACCCGGCACCTGGACCTCGCCACCGGCACCTCGCGCACCCTCGCCTCCTACGAGCAGTGGCAGACCTCGGACTTCAATCCGTTCTGCGTGCAGCCGTCCTGGGACCGGGCCCGGGCACGGCTGCTGGTCTTCGACGCCGGGAACCGGGTCCGCGTCCTCGACGCCGCGGGCGCACCGCTGCTGGACCTCGACGCGGCGCGGCAGCCCGAGTGCCGGGCCGGTGCCCTGTCCCCGTCGGGGCGGCTGCTGGCGCTCGCGTTCGGGACGGGCCCAGCGCACGTCGAGGTCTGGGACGTCGACACCGGCCGACAGGTGCAGCGCCACGGGTTCCCGTTCCCGTACCTGGACCCGGAGCGCCGCGCCGCGGCCGGCTGCGGCGGCGTGGAGGTGCTCGGTTTCGACCCGACGGAGCGGCTCCTGATCGCCAACGGGGGTTTCGTCGAGGGCCCGTTCGCCATGGCGCTCGACACGGGCGCGTTGGCGTGGGCGGTCCCGGATCCGTACCGGCGGACGCTCCCGGAGCAGTACCGGGCCGACCGGTGGGGCACGTGCTACGCCTGGACGTTCTCCCCCGACGGCACCCGTCTCGCGGCCGGCGGCCGCGATAAGGTCGCGCTGCACGACCCCGCCACCGGCACCGCGCTCCTCGACCCGGAGCTGCACACGGGAACGGGCCGCACCTACCGGGTCGTCCACGCGGACGCCGGTGATCTGCTGGCGTGCGGGGGCGACAACGGCCGCATCGTCGTCCTCCGCGCCTGACAACCCCGCGGGCCGGGCAGGAGCCCGTGAGGCGGAAGTCCGTTGCCGACTGCCGTGGGGAACCGGAATCCGCGTGCTGCTGCCGACGGACATGCGGGGTGACGGGAACGGCCCGCCGGCGGGGTTCCGGCAGGCCGTTCGGCGTCGACCGTCGCATTGCGGTGCCGATCGCGCCATAGGGTGGGCGCGGGCGACGGATGAGTCGACGGCGGACGTGTTCGTCGGCCGGCGAAGCAGGACGGAGAGACCAACAGCTCTGGGGGACATATGGACGTGCATGAGTACCTGCGCCGCTCCGCGCTCGCTGTCGAGCGTCTCGCGCCGCGCATCGGCCCCACGTACAGGGAGATGATTCTCACCGCCGCGCAGGCGGGCGCCTGGGACATCGCGGTCCCCGACCTCGTCGGAGCGCTGTCGGAAGAGGACGTCGCGATCACCACGGCGGAGAAGGAGGAACTGCGGCTGCTCATGGTCCATACGGGAGCGCCGCTGACCTACCTGGTGAAGATCCGCACCGTTGGGCATCGTTCGACCTGAACCTGGGACCGAGGGAACGGCCTCTGCGCGTGTGCGCGAGGAGCCTCCGGTGGGACCGGGCCCGCAGGAATTCCGCGGGCGTGGAATTCCCCGGGTTCCGTCACCGGTGAAACCCCGCAGCGGCGTGATCGTCCTGTCGCAGTGCATCCGACGGACGGCGAGCCGATGACCTCCCCCGGTTGCCGTGTCACTTGGGAGCGATGCCTTTTGGCATTCACGAACGGCATGGCCTGCACGGAAGTTGGGGTCGTCGTGCAGCCGCACCTGTGGCTGGGGCGTGGAACGCGGCAGAGGGCTGCTGCGTTTCGGTGGTATGAGAAGCGCTCTGCTCGTGGTGGCAGTCGGCGTCGTTGCCGGCATCTGCCTGATCCTGGTGGATCGCGCTCTGCTGTGGGTGGAGCGCCGAGGATGGATCTACTACCGCAGGACGAAGGGGCGTGCCGCGGCGCTGGCGGAGGAGTTCTCCCCGGCGGCACAAGCGGTGAAGCGGGCGATGGAGCAGGAGAGGGTCCGCAAGAACGTCCGGCCTGCCGAGGGCCCGCCACTCGGCGTGGACCTGGACAAGGGCGTCGCACGGATCCGTCGCCCACAGTCCGGTCGGCAGGAATCTGCCGGCCCGAATGAGATCGAGTGAGAATCCGCCGGCTTGAGCGCGGCGGGACACCAGGGGGGCCGCGGCCTCGTCACAGGCAGCGCGGTGACAGACGCGCTGCCCAGGCGACAGATGTCTCGCTCCGTCACACCGGGGCAGCCTTTCGTCGCCATGGGTTCCCATGGGTTCATCCCTTGGTCGGCCGTCCGCAGACTTTTGGCCGATCCGCCCCACCGGCCCCGCCGAACAGACTGACAGCGATACACGGACCGCCCACCGAGAGGGAGCAAACAGTGCATCGCGACGAACACGGACGAGGCATCAGCCGCAGCCGGTTCCTGGCCGGGGCGGGGGCGATCGGGGCCGCAGCGGCGACCGGGAGCCTCCTGGCCGGCGCACCCGCGAGGGCGGCTGCGCCGGGCAGCCGGAGCGGGAAGCGCGACGGCGGCCGCGGCCTGCGGCACCGGGGGGTGTGCTACACGGTCGGCGCGGGCGAGAAGCCGGCCACCGCGTGGAGCACCACCCGCATGCGCGCGGATGTCCACGCCATCGCCGAGGACCTGCACGCCACGTCGATCGAGGTGACGGGTGACGGCGTCGAACGGCTCAACGCCACCGCGTCGGAGGCCGCCGAACGGGGGCTGCACGTCTGGCTCCAGCCGACCCTGGGCGACCGGCCCGCCCACGAGATCCTCGACCACCTCGCCGAGACGGGCCGTCACCTGGAGCGGCTGCGCCGGCAGGGAGCCCGCGCGGACCTGAGCGTGGGATGCGAGTTCTGGCTGTTCGTACCGGGCATCGTCCCCGGCGACAACGCGCAGGAACGCATCCGCAACCTCATGGCCGGCAACTTCGACCCCGAACTGATGATGCGCCGCCTGGACGCCTTCACCCGGCGGGCGGCGGCGGTCGGACGCTCGGTCTTCGGCGGCAACCTGTCGTACGCCGCCGCACAGGACGACGAGGTCGACTGGAACCTGTTCGACATCGTGGGCATCGACTACTACTCGTCCTACCCGAACCGCGCGGACCACGTCCGTGAGCTGCGGAAGTACCTGAGCTGGGGAAAGCCGCTGGCGATCACGGAGTTCGGCACGTGCGCGTACGTGGGGGCGCCCGAAGCGGGCGGGATGGGGTGGGACGTGGTCGACTACACCCAGGAACCGCCGAGGATCAAGGAGGACCTGGTGCGCAGCGAACGCACCCAGGCCGCCTACCTCACCGAACTCCTCGGCATCTTCGAGTCGTTGGACCTCTATGCGGCGATGGCCTTCGAGTTCGTCACCGCCGACGCCCCGTACTCCACCGACCCCCACCTCGACCTGGACAAGGTGGGCTACGCGATCGTCAAACCCGTCAAGGACCGGTTCGACGACCCCGAATCCGACTGGCACTGGGAACCCAAGCAGGCCTTCCACGCACTGGCCCAGTGCTACGGCCGGGCCCGACGCCGCTGATCACCGCCGGAACCGGGCGGAAGAAGCCCGGTCCGGCCCCGCGCGGGGGGCGGGGCCGGACCGGGGGTGTGTCAGTGGGGCGGGTCATGATGGTGACCATGCACAGCACCGATTCGAACACCGTTCCGTGGGTCGCCCGGAAGTGGAAGAGCGTCAGAGTCACCTCGGCCCTCCAGGGACTCGTCAGCGGCGGGGGCTCCTGGTACGACGACGAGTTGGTGAGGATCGAGCGCACGGGCCGCTACATCGCGGGGACCTGGACGCCGGAGGAGGGGGAGGGCGGACCGGTACTGGCCGGTGACGCCAGCTGGGTCCACCTCATCGGGCAGGTGGGAGTGGTCGCGCTGCGGGCCGCCTCGCCGGTCACCCTGCCGGAGCGGCGCGAGGTGCTGCTGAATTTCCTGGAGATGTGGGCGCAGACCCCCTTCGTCGATCCCGACCACCGTTTCCGCCTCGGGCGGTTGGAGGGGGAGGGCTCGTTCACCGTTCGCGACGAACACGGTTCCGCGTTCGCCCGGTGGCTCCCGGCCCGGAAGGACCGCCCCTACCTGGAGGCCCTCCCGCCCGGTTGCGTCCGACCGCCCCACCACGAGTTGCGGTACATCGAGGACTGCCACCGCGGCTGGGGCAGCCGGGACCAACTGCGCCGCCTGGTCTCCCTGATCCGTGAGCGGGGGCCGATGCCCTGGGACCCGGCCGCGGTCGTCGAACTGAGCGACGCCGCCGGGACGAGCCGACCGGCGGCCGCGCTCATCCTCGCGGGCAACCCCGGTGCCGGCAGCTACTACGTTCCCTATCTCGACGCCGACGAGCGCGCGGCTCTCGGTTTCAAGGCCGCTGAACTCGAATCAGGGCGGGAGGAGCTGGGGGTTCTGCGGGAAGGGGGACGGATGGCCCTGCTCGCGGACGTGCTCCCCGAGGACCCCGCCGACCTGTGGGAGCCCGGTGGCCTCGGCCGGGTCGCGGCACGCACCGCCGAGGCCTGGAACGCCCGGCACGGCAAACGCCCCCGGCCGCCGGAGCGGACCTGGCAGGCCGCTCTGGCACTGGGCACCCGGATACCGGCGACCGATCTGTGCCATCTCTTCCTGGACCCGGAGCGGGCGCCCCTGCCGCCCGGCTTCTACCTGCGGGCGTGGCCCTCCTGCCCGGACCGGTACCGCGAGCTGTGCACGATCTGGGACGTCATGGGCTTCCCCGACGCCGACAGCCTCGTCGACGCGGTCTTCACCGGCCTGCCCTGGGCGTACGCCGACCTTCCCGCCGGGGACCCGGTCCGGAACGGGGCACCGGAGGTCGTCCGCGTGCTGCGCAAGGTGCTGGCCCGCGGCGACTCCCCGGCCGGGGTGCTGAGGACCGGCGTGACGGAGGCCGGCGTGCTGGAGGGCCGGACCGTTTCGTGGCGGTGGGACTGGCTGACGGACGGCACCTGCGACCGGATGATGGCCCGGATCATCGCCGCCGACCTGCCGCCCGGCCGGTACGAGTCCGATCCGCGCGCCTGCGTACCGGACCTGGTCGAGGAAGTGGCGCAGACCCTGGACCTGCCCGAGGACCCGGCCGCGCTGTATCTCCAGCTGCTGACGCTCGCCGTTCCGTCCGACCGCAATGTGCGCCGCTGGAACGGGTGGACCCCGGCCCGCCACAAGCAGGCCGCGGCCCGACTGGTGGAACGCGGTCTGGTGGTGGAGGACAAGCGGCCGCGCGCCGGCCGCGGAGTCTTCCTGCCCGGCCCGTGGGCGCACGCCGCGAAGCCGCTGCCGCCGATGGAGTGCGGGAAGGCACGGCTGCTGGGGGCCCGGCTGGCAGGCGCCGGCGAGGACAGGAAGGTCATGCACCTGCCCGGGCTGCCGGGCACCCTGCCGGAACTGTTCACCGAGGCGTGGCGGTCGTCGCGCGAGACGGAGGGCCAGGGCGACTGACTCCTCCGCTCCCTTCCCGTTCCGGCGCCGCGGGCATCTCACGGCGCCGGAAAATCAGGAACGCGCCGCACGATGCGAGGGTAAGGTGCTCGGCATGCATCTCTACCAGATCTACGGCTGAAGCGGACGGGGCAACACCCCGTTCCCGTCCGGCACATCCCTGTGCGCCCTGTGACCAGGACTTCTCCCTGCTGCCGCGGCGCACCGATGCGCCATTCCCTTTTCGCCGCAGACCTGAAACGAGTGATTCCCCCATGTCCCGTCGCCGCGCCCATGTCGCGATGATCGGTATCCCCGCCGTCAGCCACGTCCTGCCCAGCATCCACGTCATCCGTGAACTGGTGGCCCGCGGCCACCGGGTGACCTATGCCAACGACCCCGTCGTGGCCGAACGGATCGAGGCCACCGGCGCCGAGTTCGTCCCCTGCGCCTCCACGCTCCCGGTCGCCGACAACAACTGGCCGGACGACCCCATCGCCGCGATGGACCTCTTCCTCGACAACGCCGTCCAGTCCCTCGACCGGCTGCGCGCCGTCTACGACCACGACCCCGCGGACCTCTACCTGTACGACATCGGCGCCTACGCCGCACGTGCCCTCGCCGAGATCCAGGGCCGTCCCCTGATGCAGCTGTCCCCGACGTTCGTCGCCTGGCAGGGCTACGAGCAGGAGATCGGCGCGGGGCAGCGGCAACTTCCCGGCGCCGACGCGTACCGGGCGAAGTTCGCGCGCTGGCTCGTCGACTGCGGGGCGTCCACCACCGACGTGGACACCTTCTCCGGCCGCCCCTCGCGGGCCCTGGCCCTGATCCCCCGCGCGATGCAGCCGTACGCCGACCGGGTCGACACCGACACGGTGACGTTCGTCGGACCGTGCCCCGGCCCCCGCGAGGACGAGAGGACCTGGACCCGCCCCGCCGGGGCCGAGAAGGTCCTGCTGATCTCCCTGGGATCGGCGTACACCCGCAGGCCGGAGTTCTACCGCCGGTGTCTGGCGGCCTACGGCGACCTGCCCGGCTGGCACGTGGTGCTCCAGATCGGGAAGTACACCGACCCGGAGGAACTCGGTGACATCCCGTCCAACGTCGAGGTCCACTCCTGGGTGCCCCAGCCGGCGATCCTGGAACAGGCCGACGCCTTCGTCACCCACGCGGGCATGGGCGGCAGCGGCGAAGGGCTGATGGCCGGTGTGCCGATGATCGCCGTCCCGCAGGGCGCCGAGCAGTTCTTCAACGCCGACCGGCTCGTGGAACTCGGTGTGGCCCGCCGCATCGACACCGAGGAGGCCACCCCCGAGGCGCTGCGCACCGCACTGAACGACCTGGTCACCGACCCGGAGGTGCGGCGCCGCTCGGCCGGCCTCCGGTCCGCCGCGCGCGCCGAGGGCGGCACCGCACGGGCCGCCGACCTCATCGAGGAGATGCTGGACTGACCCGTTCCGGGGCGGGGTGGTGAACCGGCTTCCGGCCGTTCACCACCCCTGCGGGCGGGATCAGTCCCGTGACGGAGCCGACGGGTCCGGCAGGTCCGGCAGTGCCTCGCGCAGCCGGGCGAGGAGCGACCGGGCGGCGGGCCCCGCCGGTCCGGACGACCGCCAGGCGAGGACGACCCGGCCGCGCAGCTCGGGCCGGACGATCCGCAGCATGCGCAGCGGCCCGTCGGACGGTTCCTCACCGGCCGGCAGCACGGCGACCCCGAGCCCCCGTGCGGCGAGCTGCGCGAGCATGGCCGGGGCCGCCGCCTCGAAGGAGATCCGGGGCCGGAACCCGGCCCGGGAGCAGGCGTGTTCGAAGACCGCGCGCACCCCGGTGCCGCGCGGCAGGCAGATCAGCGGCCGGTCCCGCAGCTCGGTCAGCGGGACCTGGGTGCGGTCGCCCCGGGCTAGGAGCGGGTCGTCGTGCGCGACGGCGGCGACCAGCACCTCGTCGATCACGGTCTGGAAGGAGAGACCGGCCGACGGGCCCTCCTCGGTCCGCCCGAGGAGGGCGATGTCCAGCTCCCCGGCCAGGAGCGAGGTCTGCATCTGCTCCGAGGTGGCCTCGCCGAGCGATATCTCCACCCCGGGGTGGGCGTCGTGGAAGTCGGCGAACAACGAGGCCACGTCGAAGGAGTGGCTGATGGCTCCGGAGACGAGCCCGATCGCGACCCGGCCGCGCAGCAGCCCGCCGAACTCGTCCGCCGTCTGCCGCACCCCTTCCACGGCGGCCAACGCGGCCCGCGCGTACGGCAGTACGGCCCGGCCCACCTCGGTCGGTGTCACCGACCGGCCGGATCGGTCCAGCAGTGGCTGCCCCAACTCCCTTTCCAGGCTGCGGATCTGTGCACTCAGCCCGGGCTGGGCGAGATGCAGCCGGGCGGCGGCACGGGTGAAACCGCCCTCCTCCACGACGGCGACGAAGTACCGGAGCTGCCGAAGTTCCATAACCAGTGATTCTAGATCGGAGCATGATCAGGTATTGGACTTATGGGTGAGACCCCAGCACCCTTGAACGCATGGGGAAGACGACCGAACACACGGGGAACGGGATCGGCATCAGGGCCATGATCGCGGCGGAACGCCGGGAACTGGCGGACCTGTTCGACGATCTGCGGGCCGACCGGTGGGACGAGCCGAGCCTCTGCGCGGGATGGCGGGTGCGCGAGGTCGCGGCCCATATGTCGATGGGATTCCGGTACTCGCTGCCCGCGACCGTCGCCGAACTCGTGAAGGCGCGCGGCGGGCTCCACCGGATGACCGACCGGGTCGCCCGCCGCGACGCGCGCGTCCACTCCACCGCCGAACTCGCCGAGTTCCTGCGGGACAACGCGCACCACCCGTGGAAACCGCCGGTCGGCGGGCTCGCGGCGGCGCTCGGCCACGACGTGGTGCACGGACTGGACGTCACCGTCGCTCTCGGCGCCGACCGGCGCGTCCCCGAGGACCGGCTGCGCGTCCTGCTCGACGCGACCCGCCCCCGGGGCCTCAAGTTCTTCGGGGCGGACATCGACGGGGTGCGGCTGTGCGCCGACGACCTGGACTGGTCCTTCGGCACCGGTACGCCGGTGTACGGCGCGGCCCAGGACCTCCTGCTGGTCACGTTCGGCCGGAAGCTCCCGGCCGGCCGGTTGCGGGGCGGGCCGAGCGGCCGCTTCACCCGGGCCTGACACCGGCGCCCGCGGGCCGGGGGTCCGGCTCAGCCCAGGAAACCCGCGACGGTGGCCACGAACCGGTCGGCGTCGTCGAGCCAGGGGAAGTGGCCCGCTCCCGGCTGCACCACGAACGAGGCGTCGGGGAACAGTTCCGCGTACTCGGCCGTCGACCGGGGCGGGCTGTTCAGGTCGAACTCGCCGGTGAGCAGCAGGACCGGCGAGCCGAGGGCGGCGAGCGCCGCACGGGTCGCCTCCGGGGCGAACGCGCCGTCGGCCCCGAAGCGGGCGACGGCCTCCTCGTTGTCCGGCCGCCCGTCCGCGTGATGGCGCCGCGCCGCGGCGTCCCAACGGCCGTAGAGGAACGGCGCGACGGCCTCCCAGCCACCACCTGTTCCCGCCTTCTTTCCCGATCCGGCCCCCGTCCCTGTTCCCGCTCCCGTCCCTGCTCCCGATCCGGCCCCCGTTCCCGATCCGGCCCCCGTGCCCGCGACGAGCGCCTCCAGGGCAGCGAACGCCGGAGGGAACCACGGTTCGTTCTTCCGCAGCAGTGCCGCTTCGCGCCGCATCTCCCCGGTCACGGTCAGGCCGACGGCCCGGACGCTGGGGCCGATCAGGACGAGCCCGCCGACCCGGTCCGGATGCTCGGCGGCGTACCGCACCGCGATGTTCGTACCGGCGGAATGGCCGAGCAGATCCATCCGGGCGAGGCCGAGATGGTCGCGCAGGGCCTCGATGTCGTCGACCAGGCGGTCGCAGCGGTACGAGGAGGCGTCGTCGGGGATCGCGGACCGGCCGGTTCCACGCAGGTCGAGGACGATCGTCCGGCGGTGCGCGGCCAGGCCGCCGAGATCGCCGAGGTAGCGGGAGTCGGCGGGGCCTCCCGGAACGCAGACGAGCGGAGGGCCGTCGCCGTGCGCACGGTAGGCGAGCCGGGTTCCATCAGGTGCGGAGAAAGTGGGCATGGCGCGAAGCCTGCCACTCATAACCTGGTTGTACAACCAGGTTATGAGAAGTCGGTCAGGGTGTATAACCGAGCTGTGGCAGGCGAAGAGAACACCCCCCGGCACCTCGGGGAACTGACCGAAGAACAGGCCGGGCGCATGCTCGCCGACATGAACGAGGTCATCCGCGCGGGGGAGGAGACGCGGAAGCTGCGCGCCGAGATGATCAAACTGCTCGTCGGCCTCGGCTGGACCCAGGACAGGATCGCCCGGCTCGCCGGCATGAGTCAGCCCGCCGTGTCCAAGCAGGTGGCGAGGGGCGGGGCGGACGAACCGCCGCCCATGACGGAACTCTCCCTCGACCAGGGCGACGTTCCCTGGCTGGAGGGGCGGTTGTGGGGTCTGGCCGAGGAGATCTCCGAGGCCTTCCCCGACACCGCCCGCTGCACGCGCTGCGTGAACGCCCTGGCCCGGGGGCGGAAACGCTTCACGTCCCGGAACGTCGACGAGCTGCGGCGCCTGGTCGAGGAGGACCTCGGGGCGCACCGGGAACAGCTGCCCGGCGGTTACCGGGAGGCGTACGACCGGATCAGCCGCGGCCTCGACGTGCCCGCCGAGGTCACCGCCACCGCGTCGGCCTCCGTGCGCCGCGCCCTCGCCCACCGGCTCCAGCGCGACCGGCTCGGGACGGCCGCCCGGACGCCCGCCCCCGGCCGGGTGCCGCACGAGGACTGACCGGGCCCGGCCCGGACCCCGGCCGCCTCGGAACCCGGATGTCCCGGATTCCGGTCGCCCCGGGGCCCCGACGATCGGGCCGGGGCCGCCCGGGTGGACCGGGGTGCCCGCAGGACCCGGGTCAGGAGAAGGCGGTGCGGAGGGCGGACCAGGCGATCCGGGGGTCGGCGAGACCGTGGTAGACCGCCGGGATCGCCTTCTCCACGCCGAAGTGGTGGTAGACGGCCTTCATGGCCGACCGCACCGAGTACTCGACCGTGAAGACCACGTCCTCCGGGATCTCCACGAACTGCCCGAGGAAGGCGAAGTTCTGCGCCCCGTCCGGCACGACCAGCGGCCGGTCGGCCACCACGCGCCGCTGGAACTGGGCGTCGATGTAGGGCATCTGGACCGTGGTGACCTTGGTGGTGGCCCGGACCTCGTCCGCGATGTCGTCGAACCCCAGGTGTCCGAGCAGTTCGTCCAGGATCTCGGCGCCCGTGCAGTCGTCCATCTTCTTCGGTACGTGGTCGCCCGGGACGTCGCCGAACAGCGCGTAGCCCCACAGCGTGTGGATGTCCTTCGGCTGGTCCCGGAAGTGCGGTTGCGCAGGCACCACGATCGACAGCAGCCAGCGCGAGTCCTTCCAGGTCATCAGCGCGCCCTCGCCGGGCACGTTGCCGGTGTACGCCTGGATCCGGTCGAGCAGGACGCGCCCGTTCATGGTCAGCGTGAACGACTCCCACTTGGTCTCGTCGATGTTGCCGCAGAACGCCGTCGGGCGGCCGAAGTCCGGGGCCTTCCTGGCGATGGACTCCCACAGCCGCCAGGAGCCGTCCCGCTTGTCCCTGATCAGTTCGGGGACCGTGGTGCGGTCGCCGTACGTGGTGTCCGCGGTCATCGAGCCGAGGGTCAGGAAGGCGAAGTCGTCGGGGCCCAGCTCGATGGTGCCGGTACCGGCACCGGAGTCCGGATCGGAAGCCGCCCGCTCCACGTGCAGCCGTGACACCCGGCGGGCATCCGGCCCGGAGAAGTCGACGCCCTCGACGGTCACCCCGAACTCGGTCCGCACCCCCTGGGCGGTCAGCCACTCCTGGATCGGCCGGATCACCGAGTCGTACTGGTTGTACTTGCTGCGGCGCACCCCGGACAGCGTGTGGATGCGGTCGAATTCCTGCACGAAGGCGAGGAAGTAACGCTTCAGCTCGATCGCCGAGTGCCAGGTCTGGAAGGCGAAGGTGGTCCGCCACATGCACCAGAAGTTCGTGGTGAAGAAGTGCGGCTGGAAGAAGTCGTCGATGCGCCGGGCACCGATGACCCGCTCGGGCAGGGCCAGCAGCCGGGTCATGTCCGCCCGGTCGCGGGCATCCAGGCCCAGTTGCGAGGCGTCGGCGATCGAGCGGTCGCCGTTGATGATCCGAGCCCTGGCGTGGGTGGGGTGCTCGATGTTGAACGCCAGGAACTCCTGCCTGACCGAGACCGCCGGATCGTCCAGGGTCGGGATCGACTCCAGCAGGTTCCAGAGGCACACGTAGTGCTCCTCCTCGAACATCCGCCCGCCACGGGTCACGTAGCCGCCCTCCGGGGTGGGGGCGGGGGCGCCGTCCATCGAACCGCCCGCGATGTGCAACTGTTCGAGGATGTGCACGTTCTCCCCGGGCAGTCCCGCGTCGCGCACCAGGAACGCGGCGGCGGCGAGCGAGGCGATTCCCCCGCCCACCAGATAGACCTTGGAGTTCGGCGATGCCGGCATGGCGTCCTCCGGTTCGTCGGGCCGGACTGGCGGCGACCGGAAGACCCGACGGACCACCACACCGGCCACCTCTGCCCTCCCGAGCCTCTCCCAGCCCCGCCCGCCCCGCGAACGGAAGCCCATGGGCACCCGGCCCCGCCGTTCGGTTCCACCCGATCGGCCCAGTGCCGTGCGGAGGGGTACGGTCGGCTGCCGCCCGCCGACCGGAGGCCATCCACCCCCGGAGACCCGCCCGCCCGGGCCCGTTCGCGCGCGGACGGGCCCGGGACGGGAGACCGCCGCCCCTTTTCCCTGTCCCGTCCCGCGCTCGTCCCGTCCCGTCCCGGCGCCCGGACACCTGCCGGACAGCTCCGGGCCTCCCGGGGCGAGAACGCCTGCTCGGCGCGCCCGGACCCTGCTCCGGGCGGTGTCCCGGACGCGTCCGGGACACCCGTCCCCTGTTCCCCTCGCGTCACCGCCGCTCCCAGGATCGATTCCGACAGCCAACGCTTCGACCCGAAGGAGAGACATGCGTACTCGACTCGTGCTCGCCGGTGCCGCCACGGGAGCCGCCCTGCTGCTGGGCGCCGCCTCCGCCACCGCCCAGGCGGCGCCCGCGACCTCCGGCACGAGCACCACGTCCGTCGCGCCGATCGCCGACTCGTGGATCTACGTCGGCACCTACCGCACCCACCAGGCGTGCTACGACGATGGTGTGAACTCCGCCTACGCCGAGTGGGACTGCAAGCCGTCCAGCAGCGGCAAGTGGCAGCTCTGGGTGAACGACGAGTCCTGAGCCCGGAGCGGGACCGGGGCACGAACGGCCCCGGTCCCGGCCCGGGTTCCAGAACGGCGGCGACGTCACGGCCCGCCGCGGCCGGCCCGTGACGTCGCCGCCGGCATTCCGGTTCGGGCCCGCAGGAGCGGGGCGACAACGGGCCGGCGGGATCTGTCGGACCCCTTCTGTAGGGTGCGTCGCGTGAGTGACATCTACGAGTTGGTGATCGCGGTCGACCTGCGCGACGAGCTCTCCGAGCAGGAGGTCGCCGAGCTGCGCTGGCACCTGGGAGCCGGGCCGCAGCCCGAGCAGCTGTCCATCGTGACCGACTTCCCCTTCATGACCGAGGACGAGTCGGGGGAGTGGGTGGTCGAGGACGATCCGTCCCCGCTGCTGGCCGTGAACGGCGGCGCCTGGAAGGTCGGCGGCGCGCTCTGCTCGGCACTCGCCGTCCGTGACGAGCCGCCCCGGAAGGGCTGGGCGCTGACCTCCCGCCAGGAGGTCCACCCGGACGAATTCGAGAAGCTGGGCGAACTGCTCGGCTGGCTCGCCGCCCGCGCGCACGGGAGTCACCGTTTCCCGGATGACACGACGGTCCGGCTGGGGTATCTGAGGTTCTACGAGGACCTGATGCCGGACGTGCTCGAAGTGAAGGACGGCCGGGTCGTCTGGCCCGCGTAGCCCATGCCCTGCGGGGCGAGCGGGTGGACGGTGACTCCGGCGCCGCACACCGGTTCGTTCGCCTCCGGCGGGAACGTCGGAATCACCCGGGCCCGTGCCTGCGTACCACCCCGCACGCGGGCGACAGCGGCCGGTCCGCGCTGTCGCCCGCCTCGTGCGTCGGCAGGTCCATGGGGGACGTGCCCATGGGTCAGGCGGAGTAGCCCTTCGGGGGTATCAGGGTGGCGAGTTGGTCGAAGGAGAGCCAGTAGATCTGGTTGCCGCCGAAGGAGGCCGGGTCGGCGATGAGGACGGTGCGGTTCGCGTCGTCGTACCCGATGACCGTGAAGTAGTGGTAGATCGTCTGGTCCGACGGGTAGCCGGGCGGCTGGTTGCCCGGCGGGGCGACGATGTTCGCCACCAGTGGGTAGTTGTTGTCGATGTCCAGGACGATGTCCCTCCACAACAGGTCCCGCTGGGCCTGGGTGGGCGGATCGTTCGGCATCTCCTTGGTCTCGTACCAGCCGGTGCCGAGGTTCGCGTTGAGGACACCGGTGACCTGACCGATGTGGTCGGTGCCCGCCTCGGTGGTACCGAGCTGCCAGGCCAGGTCACCCTGGCTGGGCGGGGCGATGCGTGCCGACAGCGCGATGCGGGTCGCGGCGGGGCCGCACCAGTAACCCGTCTGCTGCACCTGGTAGTCGATCTGCAGGGTGTGCGCGCTCGCCGTCCTCACGCCGTCGACCCGCAACCGGGTGCCCGGCTCGTCGTGTCCGCTGACGACGGCGGTTCCGGCCTTCGAGCCGTGGGCGAGCACCGACACCGGGCCGGGCCGGGCGGGTTCGGCCCGGGCCGCGGCCGGGGCTACGAACGCCCCGAGGGCGGCCACGACGACTGCCGCGGAAAGGAATCTCTTGCGCATGAGGGCTCCTGGGTGAGGTGGGAGAGAGAACGAGGAGGAGGGCACGACCGCCCGTGCGGCGGTGCCTGTGCCTGTGCCTGTGCGTGTGTGGCTGTGGCTGTGGCCCGGAACGCGTGTGCTGTGCGCGGGCCGGTGCGGCCGGGGTGGTATCAGGGGATCGGGGGCACTGTGGGGCTCTCCCGGGCGAGCAGGTCGCGGGCGAACGGTTCCCACTGCGCGTAGCGGTCGGGGTACGCCGAGACCTGCACGGCCTGGCAGACCTCGCCCGGCGGCATCGTCTGCCACCCGTCGATCTGGATCAGCCCGGGATTGCTGCCGAAGGGGGCCACGCCGTAGAAGGACTTCGACGACGTGGCGACGTCGGTGATCTGCTCGGGGGTGCCCCAGCCGGTGCTGGGACGCTGCTGGAAGATGCCCAGCGAGTCATGGTCCACCGGGACCAGGTAGTTGACGAACTTCGACTCCTGCATGGCCGTCATCAGCGCGATGACCTGACCCTGTTCGGGAATGCCCGCCCCCTTGCCGACACCGATGACGGTGCGCGCGTTGGCGAGCTCCTCGGGTCCGAGGTCGGCCGCGGTACGGAACGTGCGGAGCAACTCGGCATCGGAGGCGTGCCGCAGGACGTCGGCGGTCGCGCCGTCGACCCGTCCGGTCGCGGGCAGCCCGTGCCGTTCCTGGAACCGCGCCACACCGTGGCCCGGGCCCGTCTCCCCGGCCTCGGCGGTCGGGTTGCGGAACGAGGACGCCCGGGCCACGCCGGGGGCGGCGAACAGGGTGCCGGCGACGGCGAGCGACGCGGCCGCGGCCGCGGTGCGGGCGAGGGCAGTGCGCAATGCCACTGCTTCATCTCCTTCGTACGGGGCGTCACCCCGCCCGTCCGCCCCGTGCGTGGGGCTGTCGCCCCCGCCGCCCCGCTGCCGTGCGCGTCGCGCGGCACGACCGCTCAGGCCCGGGGCCCCGAGGGGTGCTCGGGGCACGTCGTGGGGTGACCGGGCCTGGAACGGGCGTTGGTGACGGGGCGTGGGGAAGAGGCGGTGGGGGAGGGACTGTGGGGGGTGGGGGATGCGCGCGACGGTTCCCAGCATCCTTGCGTGCCCATGACAGACGCAAGGCCCGAAAGCCCAGGCTTACCGCGTGGCGCCGGGCGGTGTCGGCCACCCCGGCGGACCGGCCGCCTCCCCGCGCCCGCAACTGCGCAGCAGCGCACGCCCCTCCGCGGTCGCGACGTGCAACGACCGCCCGTTCCCGCGGACCGTGGTCACCAGACCGGCCGCGCGCAGCACCTTCATGTGCTGGCTGATCGCCGGATGCGTCACCCCGAGGAGCCGGGCCAGGCCGACCGTGGAGGAGCCGGTGCGAACGGCCCGGAGGACCGAGGCGCGCGTGTGCCCGAGCAGCGCCCCCAGCGCGTCGCCACCAGTCCGTTCCGGGGGCGCGGGCCGGGCCCAGTCCATCGCGTGGTCGATCGGGTACACCAGGACGGGGGGAAGGTCCCCGTCGGCGAGCGTGATGGGCGTGGGCCAGCAGAAGAAAGAGGGCTGCAGGATGAGCCCGCGGCCGTCGAGACGGAGGTGGTGGTCCACGGGGTAGTCGGCCTCCAGCACCGGCGGCCGCCAGCGGAGCCGCGGTCCGAGAGCGGCCAGCAGACCTTCCGTCCCGCCGTCCAGGAGGCTGTGCAGCCGGACGATGCGGTCCGCGTCGATGTGGGCGTGGACGCGCGGCCAGAACGGTGCCAGTGCCTCCTGGTGGTACGTGCGCAGGGCGTGCCCCAGCCGCAGGAGGGTGTCACCGTCCCCGCCCGCCAACGCGTCCGTCCAGCCGGGAAGGCGGCGCGAGGCGGCCACCCGCGCCAGATCCCTGCGCAGCCGCGGACCGGGGGTGCGCACCAGGGTGTCCACCGCCGCCTGGAACGTCTCGCCACCACCGCGGGTGGGCGTGAGGAAGTCCGGGGAACAGCCGTGGGGCGGCAGCAGCGGCGACAGGAATCTGCAACTGTCGGAGAGGCGCGGCCGCACCCACCGCCGCCATTCGCCGAACACCCCCTCCCCGTCGCGCCGTTGAAGGGTCTGCACACTGTTGCTGATCTCCCACAGATGGTCCGGACCCGAGGCGACGCGCACCCGGCCCAGGTCCTCGGACGTGAAGTACACGCGCAGCACGGCCAGTCGACCCCCGTTACCCGACTCCATGGACGAACTCCGTACGGGACGGAGCGGAGCCCCAGCCGATCCCCGTCCGACGGCCCCTGTCAAGACACCCGGCAGCCCCGCTCGCGGGACACGACGGACGGGGCCGGCCGTCTCCTGTCAGCGGCGTGCGGCGGACTTCCGATCATGTCCACGGGGATCGACGACGTCGACCGGGCGTCCATGAACCGTGCGTACGGCGACGGAAGAGGCCCTGACCGCGCTGATGATCTCGTACCCGCGTCGGCTCGAGGCGTCGCACCGGGGCGGGGTACGGGCCCCTGGGCGACCGATCTGCTCAGGGAACCGCACTACGCCCGGACGACCGGGTCGCCGAACGCTTCGCGCTGCTGGAGGACCAGTTGCGCAGCCCTGACCGGGGCCAGCGGCGCGAGCGATCGACACGAGCGGTCTGCTCCTGACGGGCCGGCGGGGCCCGCACGAGGAGTCCGTACGGCTCCTGGGCGAGCGGATCAGGGAAGCCGAACCCCGCATCGTCCGGTGGGCGGCCGATGAACCGGAGCGGCTGTACGCCATCGGCGGGCCGGCGACCGAGGCCCTGGCCGAACGGGTGACGGCCGGGCCGGGCTCCCCTCCCCAGGCGCGGTGGAACGAGACCTCCTGCGGGGCGGCCGAGGAGTGGGCGCGGATGGGGCCCGCCGCGGCCCCGCCGCTCCGCCGGGATCTCGCCTCCGCCCGGCGCCGCGACAACACGGGCGGCCGGGGCCGGAACCGCTACCGCTGCACCGACGACGAGCGGCTGCTGCGGCACGGCCGTGCGGTGATCGCCGCGGTCGGGTCCTGACGAAGCCCGGACACGATCCGTTCCCGTCCGTCACGCGGTGCGGCGGGCGCCGTCACGGGCCGGGGCGGACCACGGGGCGGGAACGGGCCCCGGACATCCGGGCCCCGGCATACGACGCGGGTGGGGTACGGGTGGGGTAGCGGACCGGAGCACCGGGGAAGGGGCCGGTCCCGCGAAGGGGCCGGGGTGCCGCCGGACCACCGCCCGTGCTCCGACCCTCACGCGGGCGGGGCGTGATCGCACACGGAGACACGGCCTCGGCTGCGTACTTCTGCCCCGGCGGGGGAAAAACCTTTCTACGAGAGGTCGCCAGAACCTCGTGACCGCACGGGCGATGCGCGTGGGCACCTCCTCGTACGCCATCTCCCGGGAGCTGTGCGTCGTGGTGACGGAACGGCTCCATGGAGTGACCCGAGGGTCCTGCCCGCCGCGGAGAGCCGCTCCTCGCAGGAGTACTCCGATGACCACACTCAAGATCACGTCTTTGCCACCCGCACGCCGTGACCACCTCCTGAGCCTTGCCGAAGACGTCCACTTCCCCGCGGCACAGCGGCTCTTCGAGGAACACACCGCCGCCGACCGCTTCTGGGTGCTGAAGACCGGGGCGGTGACCCTCGACTCGCAGCTGCCCAACCGGCGCCGCGCGGAGATCGAGACCCTGGGGCCGGGCGAGCTGGTCGGACTGTCCTGGCTCTTCCCGCCCTACGAGTGGGAGCTGGGCGCCGAGACACTGAGCCCCGTCCGGGCCCACGAATTCGACGCGGCCCGGGTACGGGCCCTGTGCCGGTCGGACCCCGAGTTCGGATTCGAGATCAGCCAGTGGGTCGGCATGGTGCTCACCCGTCGGCTGCACGCGACCCGCGGCAGGCTGCTCGACCTCTACGAATCCGTCGCACGGGCCTGAGACCACCCACCGGGCCGCCCCTGTCCGCAGGAGCGGCCCCGCCCCGCCGCTCGCCCGGACCACCCCGGACGACCGGCGCGGCTCACGCCTGCCCGCTCCCGGACGGCCCCGCACCCGCCCGGTCGACGCGGGCGATGTGGGTACGCTGGACGAGGTGGCTGCCGTCGGACGCCGGACACGGTGATTCAGACACCGGACACGGTGAAGAGGGCGCCGTCGGAGTCGCGGATGACGCAGGCGTCCTCCGGGGTACCGGTGAGTGAGGGAACCGGTGACGATTCGCCCCCGGCCGCGACGGCGGCCGCTGCGGCCCGCCCGCTGTCCCGGACGTGGAAGTCGACGTTCCAGCGGGGCCGGACCTCGGGGTCGGGAGAGTCCTCGACGCCCCCGCCGCGCAGGGTGGCGACGGTGCGCCCCGAGGCCTGGACGACGATGTGGTCCTGGGCGTAGTCGACCGTGCAACCGCCGGGCGGGCGGGCCCAGTCGAAGATCTCCGCGTAGAAGATCGCGGCGTCGAACGCGTCCCGGGTCCGCAGGTCCAGCCGGACCGGGGCACCGCACAGCCCCACCGGCCAGGACAGGGCCGGGCCCTCCCAGAACCCGAACACGGCCCCGTCGCGGTCGGCGGCGATCCCGGCCCGGCCCTCGCCCAGCGGGAGAGGGCCGACGGCGAGCGTGGCACCGCGCTCGTTGATCCGGCCCGCCGTCCCGTCCGCGTCCTTGACGGCGAAGTACGGGGTCCAGACGGCCGGATGGCTTCCGCCCGGACAGCATCCGATCCCGGCGACCGGCTCGCCCCGTGCCAGTGCCACCGAGAAGTCGTCGCCCAGGTCGCTGTCCCTGAACTTCCACCCCATGACGTCGGTGTAGAAGGCCTGAGCCGCACGCAGGTCCTGCGTCAGCAGGTTCACCCAGCAGGGCGCGCCGATCACCGGCATGATCTTGTCGGAGGTCGTCATTCGGAACTCCTTCGGATGCGTGGAGGGACAGCCCCCGGACGTGCAGGGCGGTGGGGTCGGCCCAGGGCCGGCCCGGACCACCGGTGCCGATGCCGGTGCCGCACCGTGTGCGTGTGCCCACCTGCCGTCGGGATACCGAAGCGGCGCCCCGACTACTGGGCCCCGCCCGTGCGCACGGCTCATCCGGCGTGCCGCGGCGGGCCGGGAACACCATGACCGCGTCACCGCCGTGCCGGACCCCTGTCCCCACCCTGGCGCCGATCGCACCCCACCGCACATCAACACCACGGCGCCCGCGCCCGATCCCGCACCACCCCGGCCCGGACAACCCTCGGCGGCCCGCGCCCGCTTTGGTTCCGGCTCCGGCTCCGGAGTCTCGGGGCGATCCGGTCCGTCCGCCGGGCGAGGACAATGGAAGTGAGGAAACGCCGCCGTGCGCCGGAGGACCGCGCTCCCGCAGCTCCGGCGAAGGGCCTCCCCGCGCGGCTGCGTCCTCCACCGGCCGTACCGCCGAGCTCCCGGACCCGCCCGGGCCGGTCCGTGCCCGGCGCACCGGCGCGACGACGAGGAGCGGACATGGCACGGGTGGTGGTCGAGGGCACCGACATCGTCGTGCGCCTGTCCTGGTGGGAGAAGGCGATGGCGCGCCACCGCGACGTGCGCGTCCCGGTCACGGCACTGCGCCGCCCCCGTGTCGAGCCCGACTGGTGGCGGGCGCTGCGCGGCGAGCGCGGCCGGGGCACCTGGATCCCCGGACGGTTGTACGCGGGTGTCCGCCCGCTTCAGGAGGGACGGGACTTCGTGTCGATACGGGAGGGCAGACCGGTGCTGTGCGTGGAGCTGCGCCGGGGCGCCCCGTACAGCCGGCTGGCGGTCTTCGTCCCCGACCCCGAGGAGGCGATGGGCGCCCTGCTGCCGCTGGCCCCGCGGGACCGGCTGGGGGTGGAGTGACCGAACGCTTCCGCCGCCCCGCCCCGGACCGGACCGGACTGGCGCAGGCACCGGCAACGGCACGACCGGGGGCGCGACCTCCGGCGACGACGAGGCCGTCCACGCGACGACCGTCGACGAAGAGCGGAAGGGAGAGGCCGGATGAGTGAGAACCCGCACCCCGGCCGGCCGGGCGAGCGGTCGCTCGTGCCGGTGCGCGACTGGCACGGGGCCGCCCCGGCCGGGCTCCCGCCCCGGCATCGCCGGGACGCGGCGGGGACCGGCCGGACGGAGCCGAAGGACGGGACGGGGCCGCGCGAGCGGATCGCGGAGCTGACCGACGACCTGCAACGGGTGAAGGCCGAGTACGACAACTACCGCAAGCAGGTGCGCCGCGACCGCCTGGCGGTCCGGGAGATCGCGGTGGCCAACGTCCTCACCGGTCTGCTGCCGGTCCTGGACGTCGTGGAGGAGGTCCGCGCACGGGGCGACGACCGCGGCGCGGCGGCCCTCGCCGGGGTGGTCGAGAACCGGCTGGCGGCGCTCGGTCTGCGCACCGTCGGGGCGGTGGGCGAGCCCTTCGACCCCCGTGCCCACGAGGCGGTCGCCTTCCGTGCCTCGGGCGCGGCCCGTGCGGCCGTGTGCACCGAGGTGCTGCGGTACGGCTACCGGGTCGGCGGCCATCTCCTGCGCCCCGCCCAGGTGGAGGTGACAGGACCCGCCCCCGCCCGGAAGCCCTCCGTGCGGCTCAGCCGCGGTAGAAGTCGGCGAGGGCGGTGAACGCGGCCTTGGGTTCCCACGGCATGTCGGGATAGGCGGTCCCGGAACGGTCCTCGAAGACCTTCACGACGCCGTAGCCGGCCAGGTCCAGGTCCTCGCCCGGACCGCCGTCGGGACGGTGCGGGTAGTCGCGGAGCGCGAAGGTGAACACGAAGGTGCTGTCGACGCCCCCGGCGTCGAACGCTTCGAGCAACTCGCTTATGTACGCGGCCTGTCCGGCCTCGTCACGCTCGTACTCCCCGTTCAGCCGAAGCGGCACACGGGTGTCCTTGTCGTGCTCGACGATCTCCAGACCGCGGGCGCCCACGTCACCGGCGCCCCGGTAGCAGGCCGAGCCGAACTCGGTGATCGCGACCGGTTTTCCCTGCGCGACGAGGCCGTGGACCCCCTCGGCGAACCGGTCGGCGGTCTCGGCCGACCGGTAGAGGTCCAGGGACACGATGTCGAAGAGGGACCAGTCGACGCCTTCGAGCGGTACGGCGGCGTAGGTCACCTTCCCGCCGAAGCGCTCGCGAACGAGGGGAACGGCCTCGGCGAGGAACTCGTCGACCCGGGCACGGGCCCCGGCGATGTGCTCGTGCACGTGCTGCGGGTCGGCCAGCAGTGCGACCCGCTCGTCCAGCCCGTCGCCGGGCAGGAACCCCTTGTTCATGAGGCTCAGCTCGGCGCCGGTGACGAAGACGACCTCGGCTCCCCGGCGCCGGAGCCGTTCCGCGCGCCCGGCGCAGTCGGCGAACAGCGACAGCATCTCGTCGGTGGTCAGTTCGAGCGGGTAGGGGGAGAACCAGACCTCCAGGCCGAGGCCGGCGGCGAGCTCCGCCGCGATCTCGATCCGGTCCGGATCGCCGCCCATGATCCGGACCGCGTTGCAGTGCAGGTCGTCGCGGATGACGCGCAGTTCGCGCCCGACCAGCTCCGGGTCGAAGTCGCCGCGCCCGACGGTTCCGCCCCGGACGAAGCCGGTGTCGTAACTGATGCCTCTGGCACGCATGTGTCATGTCCTCTCCGCACGGAAACTTTTACGGTACGGACCGTACCTTATTTTTGATGAGGCCTGGGCGGCAAGGAGAATGGGAGGGTACGGGCGGTATCGAGTGCGGGAAGGCGCCATGGCGGAGGAGTCGAAGGGGCGGGTGCGGTCGGACACCGGACGGACACGGCGGCGCGGGGCCGCCCTGGAGGAGGCGATCCTGCGCGCCGCCGCGGACGAGCTCACCGGCTCCGGATACGCCGGGCTGACGATGGACAAGGTCGCCGCCCGCGCCGGCACCAACAAGAACGCCCTCTACCGTCGCTGGCCGAACCGCCTCGCGCTCGGCGTCGCCGCCTACAAGCACCTGGCCACGACGGTCCAGCCGCCCGACACCGGCACGCTCCGCGGCGACGTCCTGGAGTGGCTGCGCCAGGCGAACCGCTACTGGAGCTCCCCGCTCGGCGCGATCCTGCGCGAACTGCTCGCCGCCGCCGGCGGAACCCCGGAACTCCTGGCACGGCTCCAGGAGAACTCGACGGACGCCACGGCCGCACCCTGGCTGACCATCCTGGGGCGCGCCGTCGCCCGCGGCGAGGCTCCTCCCGAGGCGCTCCACCCCCGGGTCGCCACCGTGGCCATGGTCCTGCTGCGCAACGAATTCGTCGTACGCGCGGTGCCCGCCGCACCCGACGAGGTCCTCGTCGAGATCGTGGACGAGGTGTACCTGCCGCTGGTGCGAGGCCGGGGCGAACCACCGTCCTGAGCAAAGCGGTTCGGGCCGGGCGGGGGTGTCCGGGCGCCTGTTACGCCTCCGGCGCCTGCTCGGCCCGCCCCTTCCCGGCGCGGTCCCTCGCTCACCGGGCGGCGACGGGCCTACGCGCCGCCCCAGCCGTCACCGGAGTCCCCGCCCCCGCCGTACGGCCACGGCTTGTTCGTACCGAAACGGACCCACAGCCAGTAGCCGCCCGCGCAGAGAGCCAGCAGGCCGACCGGAACCAGAACGGCGAGGAGTATCCGGATCACCACGTCGCCTCCTCGGCAGGGCGTCGGCGTCCCGTCGGGCCGGACGCCTCGGGCCGCCCGGTTCCCGGCTTCGTCCGGGCCTCGATTGTAAGGGGCCGTCAGGTCCGTGGCACGGGCTTCTCCGGCTGGTTTCCCGGGCCGGCCGCGTGTACCTGGACGTCCGGTTTCCCGGGCCGGTCGCGCGTCCCGCCCGGACCGCGCGACCTCGGCCGGTTGTTGCGCAAGGGGCTGGAACTGCTGGTCATGGTGTGCCTCCTGCGGAACTGCGTCGTGCGTACCCGGACGGCGCCAGGTCTTCGGGCACCTGGTGCGTTGACCGGTGGCGCATGCGGTGGTGCCTGCCGGCGCACTGCGCGCGGCGTTCCGCACCGGCCTGTTCCGGCCCGCCCGCACCACGGACGGAAGCCGCGCGGCCGGACCCCCCGCGCGGCTGTTCCGCGGTCCGCGGTCCGGTCAACCCGTCGCGCGCACCGCGTCGAGGACCGGCCCGGCGACCTCCACGGGCCGGGACACGGCCACGGCGTGCGAGGCGCCGTCGAGTCCGACGGTCTTCGCCCCGGCCCGCTCGGCCCCGAACCGCTCGACCTCGGGATCGATCGCCCGGTCCGCGTCGGCCACGAGCGCCCAGGAGGGCTTGGTGCGCCGCGTGGCGGCCGAGGCGGCCTCCGTGAACACCGAGGTGGCCGACGGGCGTTGCGCCACAGCGAGTACCTCGGTGACGGCGGCCGGCACGTCGGCGGCGAAGACGTCCCCGAACGCCCCGGCCCCGATGGTGACCTCGACCGCGGGCTCCGCCTCCCGCACGGGGTACGTCGCCCCCTTCAGGTCGCTGACGAGCGGCTAGAGGGGGAAGCGGCCCTGTAACTCGCTCAGGCTCCCGCCCTCCTCGGGGACGGGCGCGTGGCGCGGCGTCACCCGGCCTGGAGCGCGGTGCGCAGGGCGTCGACGGCCAGCGTGATGGCGGCCTGGGCGGCCCGGGTCCCGCGCAGGGCGTCGAGCATGACGAAGTCGTGGATGATGCCCTGGAAGCGCACGGCGGTGACGGGGACACCGGCCAGGCGCAGCTTGTCGGCGTAGGCCTCGCCCTCGTCCCGCAGCACGTCGGCCTCGCCGGTGACGACCAGGGCCGGCGGCAGGCCGGTGAGCTGGTCGATGGTGGCCCGCAGCGGGGAGGCGGTGATCCGGGCGCGCTCGGCCTCGTCGGTGGTGTACTGGTCCCAGAACCACTGCATGCCGTCGCGGCGCAGGAAGTAGCCGGTGGCGAACTGGTGGTACGAACCGGTGTCGAAGTTCGCGTCGGTGACCGGGTAGAAGAGGACCTGCTGGACGAGGGGGACGTCGCCGCGTTCCTTGGCCATCAGCGTCAGCGCCGCGGTCATGTTGCCGCCGACGGAGTCACCGGCCACGGCCAGTCGCGAGCCGTCCAGCTCCTTGGCCGCGCCCTCCTGGACGATCCACCGCGCGACCGCGTAGTTCTGCTCGATGGCGACCGGGTAGCGGGCCTCGGGGGAGAGGTCGTACTCGGGGAAGACCACGGCGGCGTTCGCGCCGACGGCGAGTTCGCGCACCAGCCGGTCGTGGGTGTGGGCGTTGCCGAACACCCAGCCCGCACCGTGGATGTAGAGGATCACCGGCAGGGGGCCGGTCGCCCCGGCGGGGCGCACGACGCGCGTGCGGACACCACCCGTCGGGCCGCCCGGCACGGTGATCCACTCCTCGTCGATGCGCGGCTTCTCGATCTCCCCGGACTGCACCTCGTCGACTGCCTTGCGGCCCTCGGCCGGCGGCAGGTCGAACAGGTAGGGCGGATTGGCGGTCGCCTCGGCGAAAGCGGCTGCCGCCGGTTCCAGCACCGGCCGGGCCGGCTCCACGACGTCGGACATGTGGTTCTCCTGGGTTCCAGATGACGTGCCGGTTCCTCCGGCCGGACGGCTCCTGGCCGGACACGGATCCGAGGGGCCGTCATCCGTCAATCCAAAACCATGGGAACGACGGAAATTGCCCCCCAGTGCACAGGTGATGACCCGACAGTGTACGGAAAGCAGGCCGCACTTCTGGAACGGACACGGTGCACTTCCGGGAAGCAGTGTCGTGCCGACCGGAAATCGTCTGAGGGCGAATCTGCCGAGGGCCGCCGGGATTTCGATCCCGGGCATTTCAAGGAAAAGCCGCCCGGAATTCTTTCCGCCGGGCACGGACGGACCGGTCCGACAAGCCCGAAGTGCTCGTCCCGTCCGCCGCCGCCATCGAGGCCGGGCGCCGGTGCGCAGGAAGCGGCGCAGAACGGCGCAGCCGGAAACCGGCGCCGTCCACACCGCAGGAGGTTGTCGAAAGGTGTCCATGATGCCGGTCGGTGGGCTGGTCCCCCGCGCCACCGGCGATGCCGTGGATCTCGTCGTCCGCCGTGCGAGGATCCACACCGGCGACCCGGTCCGCCCCGAGGGCGGCGACGAATGGCTGCGTCTCGACGGCGCCGGGGAGGACCTCGCCCCGGCGGCGGATTCCGAGAACTTCGCCAGGCCGCGCCCCGAACTCGACCTCGTATACACGGTGGAATTCCAGAAGGCCGTGCACCTGCTCATGGAGAACGGTTGGAGATTCCGGCGGCACGCCACCTGCGACGAAGCCATTCGGCGGGATTTCGCGGTACTCGATGAACTGGCCGCCGAGTGATCTTCCCGGCCGGTAACCGCCGGCTCTTCGACCACGCGGAGACCGTCCCGGAGGAAAGCCTCGACCGTATAGCCGCCCTCGGCGGAGCCATGTCCGTACAGAACCGGCCGTCCTTCCAGGGCGAGGCGTTCGTACGCCGCTACGGCTCCGGCGCGGCCGCCGACGTGCCTCCCGGTCCGGGCCTGGTCCACGCGCAGGCCGTCATCGGCACCCGCGCGCCCGGCCGACGCCTCGGCCGGGCACGGACGGAATGCCGGGAACGGGCGGGAACGCGATGGACGTCGGACTGCCGGTCCCCCGGCCGGCAGCGGGGTTCCTCATCGCCGGACACGGAGTGCGGAAGGTCGGTTTCGGGCTGGGCGGTCACGGCCTGGCGGGCGGGACGGAGGAGTTCCGCCACGACGGCTTCCACGACGGCTTCCGCGGCGGCAGGCCCACCGCGCCCACCGCGCCCACCGCGGTCGGCAGCCGGATCGACGCCGGCCCGTTCCTGGCAGCCGGTCTGCTCACCCCCGCGGCGGCGATGGCTGCCATGGGCGTGATGACGGTCGTCGGCATCGTCAAACGGCCCAACGGGCTCCGGGCACGGAACGACGGTTACGAGTACCCGCTGGTCCTCGTCGTGGTCGCCGGGGCGCTCGCCCTCACCGGGCCGGGCCGCTGGTCGGCCGACCACGCCCTGGCACTGGCCCCCGGCAGAGGGTTCCCGGGCCGGGAGTTCTCCGACTGGGAATTCCCCGGCCGGAAGGGGAAGGAGCCGGTATGCGCAAACTGCTGACCGACATGGCCCGTACGCTGGCCCCGCCCCGGGAGGACCGGCACGGCCCGCTGCCGCCGCTGATGCTGATGCTGACGGTGGTGACCGGGCTGGTCGACGCCGTCAGCTATCTGGCGCTCGGGCACGTCTTCGTCGCCAACATGACCGGCAACGTGGTGTTCCTGGGGTTCGCCCTGGCGGGCGCCGAGGGGCTGTCCGCGCCCGCCTCCGTCGTGTCGATGGCCGCGTTCCTCGCCGGCGCGCTGGCGGGCGGCCGGCTCGCCACCCGGTTCGCGGCGCACCGCGGGCGGCTGCTGGCCTTCGCCGCGGCGCTCCAGACGGTGCTCGTCGCCGCGGCGGCCGTCGTCGTCGGGCTCTTGCGCGACGACACGGCCGGGGAGGTCCGGTACACCCTGATCGTGCTCCTCGGCCTCGCCATGGGGCTGCAGAACGCGGTCGCCAGGCGTCTCGGCGTCCCGGACCTGACGACGACGGTGCTGACCCTGACCCTGACGGGGCTGGCCGCGGACTCCGCCCCGGCGGGCGGGCCGGGACCCCGCCCCGGGCGGCGCGTCCTGTCCGTGCTGGCCATGTTCCTCGGAGCCCTCGGCGGCGCCGTGCTCCTGGCCCGCTCCGGAATCCTCCCGGTCCTGGTCCTGGCGGCGGCGCTGCTCGTGGCGGTGTCCGCGGTCACCCACCGGCTCTCGGTCCCCGGCGCCCCCTGGACCGGGCCCGGGGCATGAGCCGGACCGTCGTCCCGCGGGAAAACCGAACGCCCCGGCCCTCCCGGCAGCACCGGGGAGGGCGCCCCCCGCTCACCGCTGAGGGGCCTCGCGCACGGGGTGCTTGCTCAGAATGGACACCCGGTTGAACGCGTTGATGGTGATCGCCACCCATATCACCGCGGAGATCTCGTCGTCGGTGAAGGTCCGGCGGGCCTCGGCGTAGGCGTTCTCCTGCGCGAGGGCGTTCGCGGGTTCGGTGGTCGCCTCCGCCAGGGCGAGCGCCGCGCGCTCACGCGCGGTGAACAGCTCGGTGTCGCGCCAGGCGGCCAGCACGCCCAGGCGCCGGGTGGTCTCACCCGCACGCAGCGCGGCCCGGGTGTGCACGTCGAGGCAGTAGGCGCAGTTGTTGATCTGCGACACGCGGAGATTGACCAGCTCCACCAGCACCCGGTCCAGCCCCGCGTCGGCGGCGACCGCGCGGACCGCGCCGGACGTCTCGACCAGGGCGCGGTAGGCGCTCGGACTCTGCTTGTCCACGAAGACCCGCTCGCTCACGGGGCCCGCCACCGTGTCACTCAACCTGGACTCCTTCACAGGACCTGCCCGATCCTCGTTCGTTTCGCCGTGCGCCCGACGGAGCATCGGCCTACCATCGGGCATGATTATTGAACATGAAACCATTTTTGGGAGGGGCGTGTGATGAACGACGCCGAGAAGGGGCCCGAGGAACCGCCCCGGGCAGCCTTCGGCCACGGTGAGAACCCGCCGGGGATCGAGGTGCTCGGAGCACGGGACGTCCCGCTGGGCGGCCCGAGGGCGATGACGGTACGGCGTACGCTGCCGCAGCGGGCCCGGACGACGATCGGCGCATGGTGCTTCGCCGACCACTACGGACCCGACGACGTCGCCGACACCGGCGGCATGGACGTCGCACCCCATCCCCACATCGGCCTGCAGACGGTGAGCTGGCTGTTCAGCGGGGAGATCGAGCACCGGGACAGCATGGGCAACCACGCCTTCGTGCGGCCCGGCGAGCTGAACCTCATGACCGGCGGCCACGGCATCAGCCACTCGGAGGTCTCCACCGCCCGCACCACGACCCTGCACGGCGTCCAGCTGTGGGTGGTGCTCCCCGAGGAGCACCGGAACACCGGACGCGACTTCCAGCACCACGTCCCGGCCCCGGTCCGGGTGGACGGGGCCGAGATCAGGGTGTTCCTGGGGACACTGGCGGGGGACACCTCCCCGGTGCGCACCTTCACCCCGCTGCTCGGCGCCGAACTCCTCCTCGACCCGCACTCGACGACCGAACTCGCCGTCGACACCGGCTTCGAGCACGGCGTCCTCGTCGACCACGGGGACGTGCACGTCGCCGGGACGACCCTGCGCCCGGCGGAGCTGGGATACCTCGGCACGGGGAACGACACGCTGACGCTGACGAACGGGACGGACTCCGTCGCGCGGGTCATCCTCCTCGGGGGAACACCGTTCGAGGAGCGGATCGTCATGTGGTGGAACTTCATCGGCCGGAGCCACGAGGACATCGTCGAGGCCAGGGAGGCGTGGCAGAACGCGTCCGACCGCTTCGGCGAGGTCGACGGCTACGACGGCGACCGCCTGCCCGCACCCGTGCTCCCCAACGTCCGCATCGCACCGCGCCGCAACCCGGCCAACCACTGAAAGGCCCACGATGACACAGCCCGCCGCCGCTCCGGTCGTCCAGCGAGTGGACTCCGAGCACCGTTACGAGATCCTGGTCGACGGCGTGACCGCCGGCCTCACCGAGTACCACGACCGCGACGAACAGCGCGTCTTCTACCACACCGAGACGGGTGAGGCCTTTGCCGGACAGGGTCTGGCCTCGGTACTCGTGCAGCAGGCGCTGGAGGACGTACGCGCCTCGGGGAAGCACATCGTGCCGGTCTGCCCCTACGTGGCGAAGTTCCTCAAGAAGCACGAGGAGTTCGCCGACATCACCGACCCGGTGACCCCCGAGGTCCTGAAGTGGCTGAAGGGCATGCTGGCGCACTGACCGCCCCGCCGTCCCGGCCCGCCCCGCACGGGCGGGTCCGGCCGGAACCATGAGGCCCACCCTGCCGGTGCCTTCGACGGGTGGGCCTCGTGGTTCTCCGGGAGGCCCGGGCGGTGCAGAGGTGGGCCCGCGCCTGCTGGGCCGGGTCGCCGGCGCGTTCCGCGACGGGCGCGGCGCGGCCGGCCAGTTGGCGCTCTCGTCCTGGATCCACTCCCGGGCCCGGTCCGCGTCGGACAGGTCCACGATGTCCTGCCACGAGGCCGGCGGAGCACCCCGGTCGGGCTCGAACCAGCCGCCCGCCACCACCGCGGTCTCCAGCAGCCAGCGATGCATCGCCCCGCGGGCCCGTGCGGCGTCCTCGGCGGACTCCTCGGCCTCCAGACGGGTACGGGCGTACAGCCGCAGCAGGTCGTGGAAGCGGTAGCGGTCCCGGTCCGTGCCCGGCAGGCCGGTCTCCACCAGCTCCTCGAGGGTGTCCTCGGCGTCGAACAGCGACTGCCCGGTCAGCCGGGCGGCACAGGCGGCGCCGGTGTCGGGGCCCGGGACCAGGGCGAGCGGCCGGAACACCCGGGCCGCCCCGGGGGTGAGCTGACGGTAGGGCAGGCCGAAGGCGGCCGACACCCGTACGTCACCGGCCGCCAACGTGTCCGGGCGTCGTTCCTCGAGGGCGAGGCGGTCGGCGAGACGGCGTACGCTCCAGCCGCTGCGGGTGGCCGGCCAGCTGCCCGCCACCCGCGGGGCCAGCGGCAGGTGCCCACAGCGCCGGGCGACCTCGGCCGGCCCCTCCAGCGTCAGCGATGCCCCAGCCGCAACGCCCCGAACACCGCGTCCCCACCGCGCCGGGCGTCAGGACGGCTGCCGCAGCCAGGTGTCGAGAGCCGTGTAGTCGCCGTCGGCCAGACCGCGGCGGGGGTCGACCCGATGGAGCAGGGCACGGCCCGGATGGTGGGCGGCGACCCAGGCCCGGTCGGTGCCGGTGACCTCGTCGTCGACCCAGGCGAACGGGCGCCCCGCCGCGCGGTCGACGAGGGCCCGGGTCTTCCAGTGCAGCCCGGCACGCTCGTCCCGGGCATCGACGTCGGACGGTTCGGGCCAGACCACCACGGCCAGCGGTGGCAGACCGAGCAGGGGAGCGACGCACTCGTTCGCGTCGGCCATCCACGTCGTGGCCCAGACGATCTCGCAGGGGAGGGCGGCCAACCGGGGACCGTGCCCGGGATCGATTCTGGCCAGGAGCGGGTTCGCGGCGGCACCGAGGAACGCGGGATCCACCGGGTGGGTCGGGTAGTGGTGCGACGGCGCACCGAACGGGATGAGCGGTCCGTCGACGTCGAGGAACAGCAGTGGACGCTGCGCGGGGTCGGTCACGGCAGCACGATAGCGACCGGCCCCGGTCCCCCGGCGCCGCCTCCCGGACCCCGCCACGGCGGGCGCTCTTGCCTCGGGGGCCGTGATCGGCGAGCATCATCGGCATGCGTGGGGTCCATGACGACGAGCGGCTGGCGGACGTCTACCAGAGCGGCAACGAGATGCCCGAGGAATCACTGAGGGACTGGACACGGCTGATCGGCTCCTTCGCGGCCCGTCCGTCACCCGCCGTGGTGGAGATCGGCGCGGGCACCGGCATGTTCTGCTCGGCGATGGCCCGTTGGCTGGACCCGTCGGCGGTGATCGGGATCGATGCCTCCCTGCCCATGCTCACCCGGGCCCGGAGTCTCAACCCGCACCCCGCGGTCCACTACCTGGCAGGAACCGCGGAAGCCGTGCCCACCGGATCCGGCCTGTTCGACCTGGCCCTGCTGTCCCGGGTGATCCACCATCTGCCCGACCGCGTCGGGGCGGCGCGTGAACTGGCCCGTGTCCTGCGGCCCGGCGGAACGGCCGTCATCCGGACGACGTTCCGGGAGCGGCTGGACGCGCTGGTCTACGATTACTGGCCGCGCCTGCGCGAGTCGGACGAACAACGCTTTCCGTCCGGGGCCGAGGTGCTCGACGACTTCGCCGCGGCGGGCTTCGCGGTCCGGACCGTCACCTCCTTCGCCCGCCCCGTCACCACCGGCCTCCGCGACTACCACGCTCGCATGACGTCCCGGCCCCAGTCGAAGTTCACCCGGCTCACCGCCGAGGAGTTCGGGGACGGACTGCGGCGCCTTGCGGCCGACGCCCGGAACGAGCCGGTGACGCGCCCGGTTCCCGTGACGGAGCGGTACGACGTGGCCGTGCTGTCCCTGCCCTGAGCGGCGGCCCGTTCCCGGGGCGGTGCCGCCGGTACGGGAGGGGACGGGGAATGCCATGATGGCGGCTCCGACGATCCCGAGGGGCGATCCCGCGTGCACACGCCCGCCGATTATCTCGAACTGGCGCGTACCGAGAACGACGGCCAGGTCCTGCACCGGCTCGTGGGAAGCCCGTATCCCTTCGTCTGGCAGGCGCTGGCGGCCAACCCCCACACCCCGCCCGCGGCCCTCCTGGAGCTGAGCGCGGCCCGGGACAGTGTCTGGAACGACAACCGGCTCCTGTGGCTGCTGGCGGAACACCCCCGCGCGGACCGCACCGTGCTGCGAGCGGTCCTCGACGCCACGGCGGCCGTGCTCGCGGAGGGCGAGCGGCCCTACGCCGCCGTGCTCGCCCTGGCGGGGCGCGGAGAGCTGGAGGCGGACGAGGTGGAACGGCTCGGAACCCTTCGCGGCGCCTCGGCCCGGCTGCGCGGCCTGCTCGCCCGGCGGCTGGACGCCCGCGCCCCGGACCGCGCGTGATCCTCCGGGGCGCCGTCATGCCTCCAGCAGCCGTGCGGCACGCCGCTCGTCGAGGCCGCCGCGCCAGCCCGCCAGCGGCAGGGTGATGTCCGAACGCGGTGCGCCGCGCAGCGCGCGGGACGCGGCGTGCCGCTCGGCGGTGGGGACGAACCGGTCCCACATCGGCGGCAGGACCGGGCAGGGGAGCACCCCGGTCTCGGCGAGTCCGATGAGGATGCCGTAGCGCTGGTACTTGTCGGTGCCGGGCACGATCCTCGCCCGTGCGACCGCCTTCTCCAGCTCGCCCGGGCGTGTCCCCGCCGGCACCGAACGGATCACGTCGAGCAGCGCGCGCAGCCGTTCGCGGTCCTCCTCCTGCGGCCGGGGCAGCCCCTGCGCCACCGCGGCCTCCAGGTCCGGCAGGTAATGCTCCGGCACCTCGTTCCACGACCAGCCGAGCGCGAGGCGCAACAGCTGCTCGGTGACGTCGACCTCGGACTCCGGGGCCAGACCGCAGTCGGGAACCCCGTCCCCGTTCCGCGGAGCGGTGCCGAGGAACCGCGCCCAGCCGTGGGAGATCACCGTCTGCCGGCCGCGCGGGGCGCTGCCCAGCCCGGCGACGAACGCCGCGAGCACCGCGTCCTCGTGCAGCGCGGCGGCCGCGGCGCCGGCGCGTCCGACGATCTCGGACGCGCTCCACCGCTCGGGCTCGCGCACCGGCCATCCCGCGCGACGGGCCGCGGCGACGTCCGCGGGGTCGCCGGAGGGTTCGGTGCCCCTGACCGTCCCGGTCCGGGTGAAGCGGTACCCGTAGCAGCGCATCAGAGGCTCCAGGTCGTCCTCGCCCGGAATCCGTCGCGGGGCGGTGCCCGGGGGAGTGGGGCCGCCGGTCACGAGAGCGCCTCCCAGGACCAGGCCGCGATGCCCACGCGGTTGCGCACCTTCAACTTGGCCTGGATGTTGGCGATGTGGGTCTTCGCCGTGCCGGGGGAGATGAACAGGCGCGCGCCTATCTCGGCGTTCGTCAGGCCCTCCGCGACGAGGCGGGTGATCTCCTCCTCGCGAGGGGTGAGGGGCGAGGGTTCGCGCGGTGCCGGAGCAACGGGAGCCGCCACGGACCGGAGGAGACGGACCGTGATCTGGGGGCTGATGAGGACGTCGCCGGCCATGGCGGCCCGCACCCCCTCGATCAGCAGGCCGGGGCCCGAGCGCTTGAGGAGGAAGCCGCAGGCGCCGTCCCGCAGGGCCGTGCGGACGTAGTCGTCGTGGTCGAAGGTGGTGACCACCAGGACGCGGAGCGGGTCGGACACGTCCGGGCCCGCCAGCCGCCGGGTCACCTCCAGGCCGTCGAGGACCGGCATGCGGATGTCCGCGACGACCAGGTCGGGGCGGAGCTCGTGGGCCAGGTCGACGGCCGCGGCACCGTCCGCCGCCTCGCCCACGACCGTCATGTCCGGCTGGGAGTCGAGGATCAGCCGGAATCCGCCGCGGATGTCCTCCTGGTCGTCGGCCAGGAGGATGCGGGTGGGTGCGTACGCGCCCGTCGGGGGAATGGTCACTTCGGTTCCTTCGCAGGGGCTGTGCGGGGCGTCCGCAGCGGCAGGACGGCCACGAGACGCCAGCCGTCCTTCTCGTACGGGCCCGCGATGAGTGTGCCGCCCAGCGCCTCGGCGCGTTCGGCGAGCGCGGGGAGGCCGCGCCCGC
Source organism: Streptomyces sp. NPDC006435 (assembly GCF_040612315.1). NCBI lineage: Bacteria > Bacillati > Actinomycetota > Actinomycetes > Kitasatosporales > Streptomycetaceae > Streptomyces > Streptomyces sp. NPDC006435. The sequence goes on along the minus strand of NZ_JBEXPY010000007.1, from coordinate 90,802 downwards.
CCCCGCCCCGGCGCAACGCACCGGTGCGGGGGCCGGGGGACGTGCGCGACGCCTCGTTGGTCACGTGCAGTTCCACGCCCCCGGGGACGTGGACGAAGCGGACTTCCGCACGGGGAGCCCGGGGAGCGTGTCTGCGGATGTTCGTGAGCGCCTCGACCACGATGCGGTACGCCACCGCGCTTGCCTCCCGCGCGTGGGTGAAGGACTCCAGGACGTCCGGCGGCAGGAGGAGCCGGGTCGCGGTGCCGCTCGATTCGGTGAAGTCGTCCACCAGGGCGGCGAGTCGGGGAACCCCCGGCGGCTGGAGCGACGCGTCCGGTGTTTCCTCCCCGTCCAGCATCCGTATCGTCCGGTCCATCGTCTCCAGGGCGTTCAGACCCGCCTTCTCGATCCGTTCCAGGGCCAGGACCGCCTGGCCCGGATCGGTCTCCGCCACGAAGCGGGCCGCCTGGGCCCGCACGACGATGCCGCTGACGTCATGGGCCACGAAGTCGTGGAGATCGCGCGAGAGTTGCAGGCGCTGGGCGCGCCGCGCCTCCTCGACCGCGGCACGCCGGCGCAGGTCCATGCGGCGCGGATAGGCCCCGATCGCCGCCGCGCCGAGTGCGGGGAGCAACCAGAACGACGCCGCGCCCGTACGTTCCAGGAAACCGCCGTCGACCAGCGGCGCGGGCCAGACGGCCACCGCGAGGACCGCGAGGGGGACCGCGACGCGCAGCTCCCGCACGGGCGACCAGCGCGTCACCGCCGCGATGAGGAGCAGCAGCAGGGCGGCCTCCAAAAGCTTCCAGACGGAGCCGGGGCCCGTGGTGGCGGTCGCGGTGGTCGTCAGGGACAACAACGCGCAGACCGCCGTGGGGCGGGCCAGACCGGAGGGGCGGCGGAGGATCAGGGCCCGGACGATGGCTGCCGCCGCCGCGAGCGCCGGAAGACCGCCGAGTATCACGCTTGTCATGGCCGGTGTCGTTTCCCCCGTGGTCGTTCCGTCCGTCGTCGAGGACGGGGCCGTTCGTGCGGATCCGCCCCGCCGTCGTGTTCGTCGGTCCCGACGCTTCCGCGCAACCCCCGCCGACGGGACGGGCGTTCACCCGGGGACGCTACCCAGCGGCCGTCGCGGCAACGTGCCCGGGGCCGTCCCGGTGGTGTGGGGATCCGGTCGGTCACACGCTCATGCCGTAGCCGAGTTCCTCGGCGGCCATGCACCAGAAGGCGTTCTCGTCCGCGACGGCGTCGGCGTCGAGTGCCTCGAACCGTTCCAGCAGTGCGTCGGTGAGCGCGTCGGCGGCCTGCTCGGCCTCGTCGTCGTCGGCGTCCCCACCGGGCCCCTCGTACGCGGCTGCCTCGTCGGCGGCCTCCTCGTAGGCGCGGTTGAAGGCGATGAACGCCGCCACCCCGGAGTTCAGCAGGTGGGGATCACCGTCCTCGGGCAGGTTCCACAGCGACCCGTCGTCGCGGCGCAGGCCGAGCGAGCCCAGTCCCGGGTCGACCGCGACCAGGGCGTACCGCGCGTCGCCGATCGTGCGTTCCGCGAAAGGGGGTTCCTGCCAGGCGCCGGGATGGGGGAAGCGGGTGCATCCGGCCAGGAGCGGGGCGAGTTCGGTGTCGTCCATGCCGAGAACCTAGCCCGTACCACTGACACGCCACCCATCCGGCCGGCCCCTGCGGCACCCGTGCCGGCGGACACCCCGGGACCGGGACGGCCGGGTCAGGAGCGGGACGGCCGGGCCGGGACGCCGTCGGCGACCGTGCGACCGTTCGCGACCGACGCCTTCGGCTCCTTCTGCCGGATGAGCAGCACGGCGGGGACCAGGACCAGGATCATCGGCGTCGGCTCGACGACGACGGAGCCGACGACGCTCCACGCGGCCAGGCCCCAGCCGATGGCCGGCGGTACCCGCACGCACTGCCGCCCGAGGTACGAGACGAGCAGGCCGAGCAGCAGCAGCGGCACGGCGAAGCTCCCGAGCGAGATCCAGAACGCGCCGGCCGCGCCGCTCGGCTCGATGAACTCCTCGCGCGGCAGCCCCCACAGGTCACCGCCGAACCAGGCCCCCAGGTGCCCGGTGTTCTGCGCGCCGAGGGCGAGAAGGTGCAGGGCACCCAGAAAGGTCAGGACGCGCCCCGCGCGCACGGCTGTGTTTCCCATGACGACCCCCGCAGAGTTTACGAAACCATCAGTTCCGAAACTATGGGTACCGTAATATGGCGGTCATGGCAACCACGGGACGACCACGGGACGCACGGGTGGACGCGGCGATCCTCGACGCCACGCGCGAGCTCCTCGCCCGGGACGGCTACGCCGGGCTGACGATGGACGCGGTGGCCGTGCGGGCGGGGATCGGCAAGGCGGCGATCTACCGGCGCCACGCGAGCAAGCAGGAAATGGTGTTCGCCGCGGCGGTCTACGGACCGGAGTTGCCGGTCCGGCCCGACGCGGGCAGCCTCGCCGGGGATCTCACGGCGCTCGTCGGGGAGATCGTCGGTCATCTGGCCGGCCCCGCGGCCTCCGCCGCGGTGCTCGGCCTCCTGGCGGACCTGGGGCCCGACGGCGACCTCGGGGACCGCTTCCGGGAGCGGTTCGTCAGCCGCGAACTCGCCGACATCGAGGGCCTGCTCGACCGTGCGGTCGCCCGCGGTGAACTGCCGCCCCCGCCGTCCCGCCCGGACGCCTCGATCGTCCACGCCCTGGTGACCGGCCCGGTCTTCGCCCTGCTGTACCTCCAGCACGCCCCGCCGGACGGCCTGGCCGAACGGCTGGGACCGATGGTCGCGGCAGCCCTCATCGCCGCCCCGTCGCCGTCCGACTCCCCGGACGCGTCCGGCGGCTGATCCGGTGTCGGCCCGGCGGGTCGGCGCAGGTCCGCCCGGCCGTGTCCCGACAGCGGGTCCCGTACCGCCCCGACGCCCTGGTATACCATCTGCCGAATGCTGGATGGACGGAGCAACGATGCGCGGGGCCGCGCCGACGGCGCCCCGTCGGTCTGGCGGGCGCCGGGCATGCCGGCCCTGCTCGGTTCGACCGCGCTCGGCTTCGCGGGCGTCGCCCTGCTGATGCCGGTCGCCCCGCTCCGGGTGCTCGACGGCGGCGCCGACGAACTGGGCGCGGGCGCGGTCAACGCCGTGATGATGCTCTGCACGGTGATCGCCCAACTGCTCGTGGGGAGGACTCTCGAACGCCTCGGCTGGCGCCGCACGCTCATGCTCGGGGCGTGCCTGCTCGGGGTTCCCGCGCCGGTGCATCTCCTCACCGACGACGTGTGGGCGGTGGCGGCGCTCGCGGCGGTGCGCGGTCTCGGCTTCGGGATCATCACCGTCTGCGGAGCCATGGCAGTCGCCGTGCTCGTCGAGCCCGCGCGTCGCGGCCGCGCGGTCGGAGCCTACGGACTGGCGATCGCCGCCCCGCAGTTCCTGCTCGTTCCCGTCGCACCCTGGCTCGCCGAACGGGCCGGGTACTGGACGGTGTTCACGCTCGCCGCCGTCCCCCTGCTCGCGGTCCCGCTCGCCCCGCCCGTGGCCCGCGCCCTGCGCGCCTTCGACCGGCCCGCCGATGCCCCCGGCCGACCCGCCGGGCGGCGCGACACCGCCGCACTGCGCCGCGCCCTGACCGGGCCGATCGCCGCGCTGCTCGCGATCACCTCGGCCGGCGGCGCCGTGCTCACGTTCGCGCCGGGCCTGGACCCCGACCCGACCACGGTGTACCTGGCGCTCCTGGTGTTCACCGGGACCTCGGCCCTGTGCCGTTGGGCCTTCGGGGGCTTCGCGGACCGCAGGGGCGCCGCCCCGGCGATCGCACCGCTCCTCCTCCTCGGCGCCGCCGGACTCGCCGCCATCGGCGCGGGGGCGGCCGACGGCCCCGGCACGACCGGCAGGGCCCTGCTGATCGGCGGCATGCTCGTCGTGGGCGTCGCGTACGGCGGTCTGCAGAACCTGACCCTCGTGCACGCCTTCGCCGCCGCGGGGGAGGAGGAACGACCGGCCGTCGGCACGGCGTGGAACGTCGGCTTCGACGCGGGCACGGGGCTCGGCGCCCTCGCGGCCGGCGCGGTCGCCGCCGCCTCCTCCTACACGGTCGCGTACGCCGTCCTCGCCCTGGTCACCGGGCTCGTCGGCGTCGCGTGGGCGATCCCCCGCCGCCGTACCGGAACCGGTACGGCCGGAACACGCGCTAACGCAGGCGGAACACCGGGCCCCGGGGAGTGAAGGGGAGCGGGGCGCCCTCGGGGACGAGATAGGCGTGCTCGGTGCGGACGCGGAGCACGTCGCAGGCGCCGTCCGTGATGATGAGGACGGGCGCCGCCGGCGGGAAGTCCTCCGCGCGCCGCAGCAGGTCGATCCCCGGCTGGAGGACGGTGCCGCCGCGCCCGCGGACCCGGACCCGGCCGGCGATCTCCGACGGCGGGAGATAACCCGCGTCGTACGGGGCGGCGTCGCAGAACACCACCCGGGCGGCCGGGACGTCGCGGGCCTCGGCGTAGGAGGCGATGGCACCGAGCGCCTTGCCGAGCAGGCGCGCGTTCATGGAGCCGGAGGTGTCCAGGACGACGCCGAAGGTGCAGCGGGCGACCTCCTCGGGAGGGAAGTACCGCCCGGCCCGTGGAATGTCGGGGGTGGACGCCTGTCGGCGGGCGGGCCGCGCGAAGCTGCGCACGGGCTCAGGACGGGGCACGAACTCGTCGAACCAGCGGGCCAGCCTGGCGTCCCACGGCACCGGGGGATGGGTCAGCGCCCGGATCTCCTGGACGAGTCCGGCGGGCAGCAGCCCCCGTTCGCCGGCGGAGTGCAGATCGAGCCCCTGGGACAGGCCCCGCCGGTAGAACTCGTCGAGATCGACCCAGTCACGGCGGAGGCCGTCGAGCGGTTGGCCGAGGACGTCGCCGACCCCCTTGCCCCGCAGGGTGGCCAGCCGCCGCATGCGGCGCGTGTCGGTGACGATCCGGTCGTACACCTCCTCCGTCGACAGCCCCCGCAGCTCCGGGTCGTGCAGCAGCCCCTCGGGCATGGTGCCGACGCCCATCTCGACGAGCCAGCCGTTGATCACGTAATCGGCGGCGACGTTGAAGAGGTACGGGTCGCGGCCCCCGCACCGGTCGCCGTGGCGCAGGGCGGCGTGCAGCATCTCGTGCGCGAGGATGAACCGCCACTCCTCGTCGTCGTACCGGCGCAGCGGGTTGACGTAGATCTCCCCGAGCGAGGCGTCCACGGCGGCGACCGCGATGCCGTGGGCACGGGCGAGTTCGGCGTCGGCGACGACCTTCATGCCCGCCGCGATGCCGCCGAGCAGCGGATAGGAGGAGATGAACCAGCTGAACGCCCGGTCCCAGGGCCGCGCGGGCAGCCGTTCGCCGGTGAGCGTGTCGCGCCGGCCGCCCGCGACGTCCATGGCGGCGGACATGGTGCGGGTCAGGGCGTGGGCGAAGGCGAGCTGCCAGTCCGGCTCGGTGTGCCACCGCGACCACGGCACGAGGACCTGGTCGGACGAGTCCCCTCCGGTACCGCAGCGCTCGTACGCGGCGGGGATGCCGTCGCGGCGCCACCGGGCGGCGATCTGCTCCTCGTCGCCGTCGGGATAGGAGTCCGGCAGGTGGTCGGGGGTGCGGCCGACGGGAAAGGTGAGCAGGAAACGGTTGACGACGACACAACGGGCGGCCAGGTCGAACCGGTCGGGCTGCGGGCGGACGCGCTTGTCCGCGGGGACGTGACCGAAGCCGAGATGGACGATGCTGTGGGCGACGGCCCAGGCCCACTCGGCCGGCTCGGCACGGCGGTCGGGGTGGGCATGGATCCTGCCGTTGGAGTCGACGCGGGTCAGGCCGTGGCGCGGACCCAGGTCGCAGTCGCGGCTGCGGCAGACATCGGCCTCCAGCGAGGCGAGGGCCGGGTTGCGCCGGACGACGGCCATGCCGGCGAGGAACGCCTCGGTCGCCGCGTCGTTGCGGGCCTTCTTCCCGTGCGACGCACGGCTCACCGGCGGGCCTCGACCAGGCGCGGCATGTCGCGGGCGGCCTCGACGAGGAACCAGGCGGGCAGCACGGGCTGTCCGTCCTCGTCGTCGCGGATCACGGTCTGGGCCACCTCGACGGAGATCTCGGCGAGCTGGACGAGCAGCGACTTGGCCCGGTGGGCGGTCTGCCGCAGTACGGGCGAGACCTGCTCCTTGGCGGCGGGCAGTTCCTTGACGAGCCGGCCCCGGAACGCCTCGGCCAGGTAGTAGAGCAGGTCGCGGTCCTCGATCCGACGGGGCCAGGACGCGTCGCCCTTGATGATCGCGTCGATGCCGTGGGCATGCCGCACGATCTTGACGTAGCCGCAGAACGCGACGGCGTGGGACGGGGTGAGCGTGCCGTGCGCGACGACCTTGAGCGTCTCCTCGTCCAGCGTCGGCCCGAAGGAGTGCAGGGCGTCGGAGAGCATGTGCCAGGAACGGGGGGTGGAGAACGGCTCCTCGGTCTTGGGCGGCTGCGACCAGAGGTGGTCGGGCCGGTCGGTGAGGTGGTCGACGACCCACGGGTGGATGCCGTTCTCACCCGCCCACACGAGCCAGTCCGTGGCGGAGGCGCGCAGATGGACATGGGTGAGGCGGTTGACCAGCGCGGAGGCGATCGGCCGGGCCAGCGCGTTGTCGGTCGCGCGGTTCCCGGCGCCGATGACGATCGACCCGGCCGGGAGCTCGTACGAACCGATGCGCCGGTCGAGGATCAGGGAGTAGAACGCCTTCTGCACATCGGGCGTCGCGGCGTTCAGCTCGTCGAGGAAGAGGCAGTACGGCTCGTCCCTGGCGATGGCCTCGGGAGGACAGAACACGGACCTGCCGTCACGGATCTGCGGCACCCCGATGAGGTCCTCGGGCGCCAGCTGCGTACCGAGCAGACTGACGCATTCGAGCCCCAGCGACTCGGCGAAGTTCCGCACCAGCGACGACTTGCCGATTCCGGGAGCACCCCACAGGAAGACGGGGCGCACGGTGGCGAGGCCGAGCAGCAGTTCGGGGACACGGGCGGGCGTGACGGTGACGGCTGCCTGCAAACTGAACACTCCTGGGGCGGGTGTGGTCCGGTGCGTCCGGACCGCTCGACGTACCCGGACAGTGTGGGCGCCGCGGGCCGGACGGCGCATCCGAATAACCGCCCTCCCGCATCCGGACGGCACCCCGGGCCGTCGCCGCCCGGCACCCGAACGGCCCGAACCGCCGCCCGAACGGCCCGGATCGCCGTTCGCGCGTCCCGGACGGGTCCGCGGCGCGGGAGGACGGGGCGGGGGCCGCCGGACGCGGGCCGGCCGGTCCTCCGACGCGATGCCCGACACGGCCGCCGACCCTACGGTGGTGGCATGGCGGTGGTGATCAGCGGATGGCGGCGACGGGACCGGGGCCGCAACGGCGCGCTGGACGTGCTGGGCGTGACGGTGCTGTTCGTGCTGTCGGTCGTGGCCGCCTCCATCGTCCCGCACGAACGCCACTTCTCCCTGCGCTGGTCCGCCGTGGTGCTCGCGGGAGTGGGCTGTTCGGCGCTGTTGTGGCGGTACCGTCACCCGGTCGGCGTACTGGCCGTCGCGGTCGGCTGCGGAGTGGCCTTCCAGGTGCTCGGCTTCCGCGAGAGCCCACTGGTGATCAACTCCGTCCTGGTGTCGGTCTACACCGTCGCCGTGCTCACCGACCGGCGCGTCACCTGGACCGCGGCATCGGTCTCGGCCGCCGTCCTGGTGGGCGCGGCCGTGCTCTGCGACCCCCGGTCGTGGCTGGCCCCCGACAACGCGGCGATGCTGGCGTGGACCGCCCTGCCGGCGGCTGTCGGGGACGGCGTGCGCTCGCGCCGCGCCTACGTCGCGGCGGTGGAGGAACGGGCGGAACACGCGGAGCGGACGCGCGAGCAGGAGGCGCAGCAGCGGGTGGCGGCCGAACGGGTGCGGATCGCACGCGAACTGCACGACATCGTCGCGCACCACATCGCCCTGATCAACGCCCAGGCCGGAGTCGCCGCCCACCTGGTGGAGCGGCGCCCGGAACGGATCCTGGCCGCACTGGAGGACATCCGGGACACCAGCCGCTCGGCCCTGGACGAATTACGGGTGACCGTGGGGCTGCTGCGGCAGTCCGGCGACCCGGTGGCGCCGCGCGATCCGATGCCGGGCCTCGCCCGGGTACCGGAGCTCCTGGCCTCGTTCGAGTACGCCGGCCTGTCCGTGAGCCACACCCGGCTGGGCACCGCGGAACCACTGGCCCCGGCCATCGACCTGGCCGCGTACCGCATCGTGCAGGAGGCCCTGACCAATGTGCACAAGCACGCCGGGGCCGACCACGCCCGGCTGTTCCTGCACTACCACCCCGAACGGCTGACGATCACCGTCGAGGACGACGGACGCGGCGGCGGGCGGCACGCCCGCCCGGGGACGGGGCACGGGCTGATCGGGATGCGCGAAAGGGCCTCCACGGTCGGCGGCCGGCTGTACGCGGGAGCGCGCCCGGAGGGCGGCTTCACCGTGACGGCCGAACTGCCCCTGCGCCCCGGCCTGGCCATGGGCGAACCACCGAGGAGGGACGGGCATGACGATCCGCGTACTGCTTGCCGATGACCAGGCACTGCTGCGGGGCACCTTCAGGATGCTGTTCGACTCCACGGACGACATGGAGACGGTGGGGGAGGCGGCAGACGGGCGCGAAGCGCTGGAACTGGCACGCGAGCAGCGCCCCGACGTGGTCCTGATGGACATCCGGATGCCGGAGATGGACGGCCTGGACGCCACCCGGCACATCAGCGAGTCCGGGGACCTCGCCGGGGTGAAGGTGCTCGTCCTGACCACCTTCGAGGACGACGAGCACGTCGCCGAGGCCCTGCGCGCCGGGGCGAGCGGCTTCCTGGGCAAGGGGGCCAGGCCCGATGAGCTCCTGGACGCCGTACGCACCGTCGCGGCCGGTGAGGCGCTGCTGTCCCCGTCGGCGACCCGGGTGCTGATCGAACGCTTCCTCGCGCAGCCGGAGCCGTGCCCGGCGGGCGTGCACGAGCGGCTGGAGTGCCTGACACCGCGGGAACACGACGTGGTGGGGCTGGTGGCGCTCGGACTGTCGAACGACGAGATCGCGGAGCGGCTGGTCGTCAGCCCGCTGACCGCCAAGACCCACGTCAACCGGGCCATGACCAAGCTGGCGGCCCGGGACCGGGCCCAGCTCGTCGTCATCGCCTACCAGTGCGGCCTGGTCAGCCCGGCGGCCGAGCCGGGGCCGTCGCGGACGCCCGTGTAGCCGTCGGCCCGCCCGGTCGCAGGGGGCGGGGGCGGATACCGCAGCCGTGGTAGCCGGAAAACGCTGCGGAGGGACGACGCGCGAGGGGCCTCGCCGGGGAAAGCTGGTATCGAACCCCCCGAAAGCGCCCGGTGGAGGAAGAGGCGCCGCACACGGACCCGCAGGCCCCCGCCCCACCGGCACGGCGCCCCGCGACCGGCCCCGCGCAGCACAGGAAGGACCCGCCCCATGCTCACCGCGACCACGCAGCGCAGCACGACCGGTGCACGACCGGTCGACGACCACGCCCGCACGTCCCCCGCAGCCGAGGAGGCGGTCATGATGGGAACCCACCCGACGACACAGCCCGCCCACCGCCCCGGGAACGACCGCCGCACGGCCCTGCCCGCCCACCTGTCCCTCCTCCACGACGCCCTGACCCGGAACGCCGGCGGACGGGGCCGGGAGACGGACCGGGCCACGGCACCGCGCCCGTCCGGCACCAGGCAGCTCACCCTGGCCCAGTGGGTCGGCCGGACCGCGAGGATCGGGGCCGCCGCCGACGCGCGGCCGACCACCGGCTGAACCCCCGCGAGACGGCGCCCCGGTGCCCGGCCCGGACCAGGCGGTCCGGGCCGGGCACCGGCCGGATCACCCCGCCACCAGCCGCGCGGGCACGAAACCCTCCTCCGCGAGCCGGACCCACAACTGATCCGGGACCGGGAACCGGTACGCGGCGGCGTTCGCCGTCACCTCGGCCGCGGACCGGCAGCCGACGACCACCGAGGTGACCGCCGGGTGCAGGAACGGGAACTGGATCGCGGCCGCGGAGAGCGGCACCCCGAATTCGGCGCAGATCTCACCGCACCGCCGAGCACGGGCCAGCTCCCGGTCGGGTACCGGACGGTAGTTGAACATGGCATCGGGGGAGGGGTCGGCGAGCAGCCCGGTGTTGAAGACCCCGCCCACGACCACGGCCGTGCCGGTCCTCGCGCACAGCGGCAGCAGGGTCTCCAGCGCGTCGTGGTCGAGCAGGGAGAACCGGCCCGCCACGAGGACGACGTCCACGTCGAACTCCGCCACGTACGCCGCGAGCGGGCCGCTGTGGTTCATGCCGAAGCCGATCGCCCGGACCAGCCCCTCCTCCCGGAGCCGGCGCACCGCCGGATACGCGGTGCGCCGGACCTCCTCCGGGTAGTCGTCCGGATCGTGCAGGTACAGGATGTCGACCGAGGAGCGCCCCAGCCGCTCCAGGCTCGACTCCAGCGACGCCCGGATCCCGGCCTCCGTCCAGTCGGTCACCACCTCTCCCGGCGCCCCGTCCGCCCCGGGCCGCAGCAGCCACCCGGTCTTCGTGGAGATCACCGGCCCGGTGACCCCGGCCGGGCCGAGCAGCCGGCCCAGCCGCTCCTCGGCCTGGCCGTGGCCGTAGCGCGGCGCCGTGTCGAAGTACCGGATGCCCGCACGGGCCGCCGCCTCCAGCGTCGCGGCCGCCTCCCGCTCGGTCACCTCCTGGAACAGCCCGCCCAGCGGGGCGGTGCCGATCCCGAGCCGGGGCAGGTCGAAGGGCAGCCGCAGCGGCGCCCCGGACGTCGGCGAACCGGTCATCGGGCCACCTCCCACGGGGACCGGTAGCTCGGCCGGCCCGCCCGCAGCGTCATCGTCAGGGTGAGCCGTGCCCGTGTCCGGCCGGGCAGTTCGACGGTGCAGCAGTGCCCCTCGACGTCCTGCGCGGGGCCGTCGTCGAGCCGGACGGTGTGCACGAGGTGCTCGGCGAACGAACCGGCCTGCACCACCACCGGACGCGGGGCGTCGCCGAGGTTCACCAACTCCACCACGGTGTGGTCGGGCCGCACGTCGGACACGAGCGCGGCGACGTCCTCGGGCAGCCCCGGCCGCTGTCCGGCCGCGTCGTGGTAGCGCAGGTGCAGCTGCGCCAGGCCGCCGTTGTAGAGCACCTGCGGGGAACCGGTGGTCAACTGCAGCAGCGCCTCGGTGAGCACCGGATTGCGGTCCTGCCAGTGATGGATCCCCAGGGCGTCCGGGCCGACCGCCGGGTCCACCGGGTCGTTCTCGATCGAGGCGACCCGCTCGGCGCAGACGTCCAGGGCGCTGCGCAGCATCCGCTCGGGGAAGTCCGGATTGCGGCCGGCCAGGTACTCGTACCACGGCTCCTCGTGACCGGCCTCGTCCTTGATGCGCTGCGTGTGCACCGTCGCCCAGTCCCACTCCGACGTGGAACGGAGCTGCTCGATGCGTTCCAGGTCCACCGCGTCCCGGCTGAAGTGCCAGAGGGACATGGGGAGTTGGGTCGGCATGATGGTGTAGTCGAACCAGCCGGAGTCGTCGTACCGCTGGGGCACCATGAGGGTGCGTCCGCCGGGGGTCGCGCGCAGGTGCGGCTGCCAGCGCCTGCCGAGGGTGCCCATCCCGTCGGCGCCGCGCCGCTCGGCGTGCCGCAGCACCGCGTCCAGCGGGTTGCGGGCCAGGTCCAGGAAACCCCGGTCGCCGGTGAGCAGCGTCGCGTTGGACGCCCCGATGATCGTGGCCGACCCCACGGGGGAGAGCCCGTGCGGCCAGGTCCACCCGTAGTGCCCGCCGTACCAGCGGCCGTCCAGGTACTCGCCCACCACACCGTTCAGACCGGCGTTGTCGGGCACGACGTCGCGGCCGTCCAGCCGCTCGTGCCACGCGCCGACGTACTCGGCGACCCAGTCCGCGTAGCGCCGGTCGCCGCCGATCAGGTGGGCGTTGACGGCGAGACCGGTCGCGGCGAGGTTGACGATCGTGTCCCCGCGTCCCATCCGGTCCCACATCTGCCGGCCGTAGGCCCGGGCCCGCTCGGGCGAAGCGGCCAGCTCGTCGAAGGACGCGGCGGCGTCGATCCAGCTGAGCGGCAGGCCGTAGGGGCGGAGGGCGGCACTCCACGGGAAGTACGTGTCGTGGTCGCTGAAACCCGGGCGGGGGCCCGCGGAGCCGTTGTGCGGCGCCCGGATCACCCGGTGCCCGGGGTCGTAGTTGGGCCCGCCCGGCAGGTAGAAGTCGGCGAACCGGCAGGCGAGTTCACGCAGTTCCGCGTCGTTCGGATCGGCGAGGCACAGTCCGTAGAACAGCAGCATGCCCTCGCCCTGGTGGAACCAGTCGTAGCCGCGTTCCAGGCCGCTCTCCAGCATGCCCATCTCGGTGAGCTGGGCGCTCACCCCGCGCCAGTGCCGCCGGGACGCGGTCAGCAGGTCCGCGCTGCCGCCCAGCAGGTACAGCGTCGGCCAGTTGAAGAACGGTTCGTAGAAGTCGTCCACGCCGTCCCGGCCGTCCAGGCCCTGTCCCAGCGAGTCGTGGAAGACCAGCCGGCCGTCCCGCTCGGTGTAACGGTCGGCGAACGTCCGCCACGCCTTGTCCTGGGCGGCGAACAGTTCCCGTTCGAGCACGGCCCACCGCGGCACGTCGGTGACCCGGCGGCTCGCCCTCAGCTCCGGCATCCGCACGGCTTCCCCGGCCCTCACCGGCCCGCCCCCGTCGTGGAGTTGCCTTCGCCTCGTCCGGTCGTGAGCACCAAGAACACCCGGCCCTTCATAATCGCCCATCGATTACCGATGGCTAGACTCACCGGCAGGGGCCGACGTGTCAATACGCCGGCGACGCTCCCGTGGAGGGTGATGTCCGTGATCGACTGCCATGCCCATCTGTGGAACCCAGGGGAGGGGTTCGGCTGGATCCGTCCGGACTCCGCGCACCACCGGGTGTTCTCGCTCCCCGACCTGGAGGAGTCCGGCGCCGGATGCGACCCGGCCGGGACCGTCCTGGTCGAGGCGGGCCGGGGGGACGCCGGCGAGACGTCCGCGCTGCGCGAACTGCGCCTGCGCCGACCCGATCTGGTCGCCGGTTACGTGGCGAACCTGCAGGCCCATGGGGAGGCCGGACCGCACCGCCTGCGGGCCCTCCTGGACGGGGCGGACGAGGCGCGGCCCAACGGGATGCGGCTGAGCGGACCGGTGTGGGAGCGGACGCCGGAATCGGTCCGCGGGCTCGTTCCCGTGCTGGCCGGGGCGGGTGTGGTGCTCGAACTCAACCTCGGCGACGGTGCCTTGCGGACGGCCGCCGGGGTGGCCGCCGGACACCCCGGGCTGACCGTGGTCGTCGACCACCTCGGCAACCCGCCGAACCTCCGGACGGGGGACCCCGGCGACTGGTACCGGGACGCCGAACGCGCCGCCGCGCTGCCGAACGTGGTGGTGAAGATCTCCGGCCTGCTCACCCAGCAGCACGGCGTACCGGCCGACCGGGTCGACCGCCTGGTCCGGCACGTGACCGACACCTTCGGCCCGGCCCGCTGCCTGGCCGGCTCGGACTGGCCGATCTGCCTGCCCCGCGGCTCCCGGGCCGATTCCCTGGCGGCGGTCCGGCGGGGGATCGACCATCTGCCCGAGGGGCAGCGGCGGGAGGTGCTGCACACGACGGCCGTGCGCGTGTACGGGCTGCGCGGTTGACAGTGCTCGGACCGCACTGCTTCGATCATTGATCGATAGGCGATAGGTGGTGAATGAATGCTGTCGCTCGACCGGGCCGGTCCCGGCCCCCGTGAAGTCCCCGGGCGGCTCCTTCCTCCCCACCTCCCCCGGGCGAGCCGGAGGGGCGCCTTCCCATGGCCGGACAGGCATCCCGGGGTGCGCGGCGTGCGTGACCCCGTCATCGAATCAGCCGATCTGCGGGATTCGGTCATCGATAGACGATGACCGCGTATCATGACGCAACCGGCTACCCAACATTGCAGGATTGGGATCTCATGGCATCGAACGCGTCGGCTGGGTTCGTCTCCACGCTGGCCACCAACAAGGACCGGTTCCGTAAAACCCTGATCTCCGACCAGGTCTACGAACTGCTCCGTCAGGCAGTCGTCGAGGGCGACCTCGCACCGAACGACCGAGTGGTCGAATCGGAGATCGCCAGGCGTCTGGGGGTGAGTCAGGCCCCGGTACGGGAAGCGGTGAAACAGCTGGCCCGGGAGGGCCTGCTCATGCACATCCCGCGTCGCGGCCACTTCGTCGTCGAGATCTCCTCGAAGGACGCGGAGTACGCCCGCCAGGTACGAGAACCCCTGGAGCGGCTGGCCGCACGGCTCGCCGCCGAGAACCTCACCGAGGAACACCTGGAAGAACTCGACGGCCTGGTGGAGCGGATGCGCACCGCGGCGGCCGACAACGACGTCAGCAGTTTCCGCGACGCCGACATAGAGTTCCACACCACGGTCGGCCGGATCTCGGGCAACCCCTTCCTGGCCCGCATGTGGGAAGTCCTCGAACCGAATCTGCGCGCCCTGCGCGCCATCTCCGACCCCCTTTTCGAGGGGGACCGGCAGGCGATGGCGGACGAGCACGGCCGTCTGGTGAACCTGCTGCGCGCCGGTGACCCCGACCGGGCGGCCGACGCGTTCGCCGACCACGCCGCGGGACGCGGGCCGGTGCCGGACGCGCGGGCGGCGAAGAAGCCGCGCAGGTCCACGGCGGCCAAGAAGGGCTAGGGCGCGCCCGACGAGGGCCGCCGTGCTCCCCGCGGGGCGCAGGCACGACGACAGCGGCCCGAGCCGGAGATCCGGCTCGGGCCGCTGTCGTACCCGGTCTAACGGCGGGCGCCCGCCGTCCACTTCGGCGCCCCGTACTGGTAGGCGCCGAGGCTGGGGGCCGGGTCCGTCGACCCGTCGTTGATGCCCGGCAGCGCGATCCCCCGGTTGCGTGCGGGGGACCCCTCCGACAGGCGGTAGTCGTGCCGTGCCGCGTCGACGTACAGCGGATCGACCTCGGCCGGGAGATTGGCGGACAGCACCAGCCCGCCGTTCGTGGCACCGTCCAGGCCGCGGATGGGACCGACGTTGTTGTAGATCTTCGTCCCGGTGGACTGCCCCGGTTCCTTGACGTAGAACAACGTCATCCCACCGGTGTTGTTGTACACGCCGTTGTCGTGCGAGCCGGTGCCCAGACCGTTGAGCATGACCGTGCCCTCACGGTTCCCCCAGCCCACGTTGTTCGCGATGACCAGGTCGCTCTGGCCGTTGTCCGCGTAGATGCCGGAGATCCCGAACGTGGTGAGCGTGGTGGCCGGCTCGGGGTCGTGCAGCACGTTGTGGTCGAGGGAGGAACCCATCATCCAGGCGCTGCAGCAGGTGTAGATCGCGGCGACGTCCAGGCTCAGCCGGGCGTACCCGGAGATGTCGTTGTACGCGATCCGGTCCGGACCCGGGGAGAGGCCCTCGACGGTGTTCCATTGCAGGTTGATGCCGCTGCGGCCGACCCGGGAGATGGTGTTGTTCATGACGGTCTGGCTGTTGCCCTGGACCGCGATGCCCGCCGCGTACGTGCCCATGTAGTCCACGTCGTGGATGATGTTGTCCGTCGCGGTGTTGTTCTGGCCGCGCAGGGCGATCCCGTTCCCGGCGCTGAACGACAGGTCGCTGTTGACGATTCTGTTGCCGGTGCCGTTCAGGACGATCCCGGTGTCGGCGACACCGCGGGTCACCGTGGAGCCGCAGTCCGTCGCACCCCGGGTGATGTCGGTGTAGTGCGACAGGTACTTGCCGGTGATGCGGTTCAGGGTGATGCCCGTGCTGGAGTCGCCCGTGGTGATCGACGAGGCGAACAGGCCGATCCCGACGACCGAGGTGTGACTGGCGCCGGTCAGGTCGAAGGCCAGGGTGCGCGACTTCGCCTCGATCGTGTGCCGGCCGGGGTCGTCCTCGCTGTAGAGGTACAGGCGCTTGGCCGCGGGGTCGTAGAACCACGTGCCCGGGTCGGCCAGTTCGCCGATCTTCCCGGCCAGGGCGTAGCGGGTCTCCTTCGGCACCACCTTGTGCACGCACGGCGGCGCCGCGTCCAGCGTCACCGATCCGACGGCGGAGCTCTTCACCTTCGCCGTCGCCGACACGTACCAGTAGCCGGTCAGCGCACGCGCACCGTCCCAGTACCCGGCCGGCCGGGTCAGCGCCGGGTCGGTGATGGTGGCTTCCGCGCTGCCCGCCGCGGCGTACTGCAGGGCCGGGGCGAGCAGGTCGAGTCCCGGATGGGGCCACTGGGCCTCGACGTTCATCTTCTTGTCCGTGAACACCTGCACGGTGGTCACGTCGGAGCCGAGGTCCACCCGGGTGCTGTAGATCCGCCCCGCCTTCACGGCCTCGCCGAACGGCGAGGCCGCCGCGTACGGGTCGGTCCGGGCGATCGCGGCGACGTCCCGGTCGGTGACCTTCGACCAGCCCCGGACGCGGTCGGCGCCGTTCATCGTCACCTGCGCGCCCTCGGCGGCACGGTAGGTGATGGGCCGTCCGGGGGTGCCCGACCGGGCCGGCACGACCGTCTCCTGGTAGGTGCCGGACATGATCAGACAGGTGTCGCCCGGCCCCATCACGTCGGCGCACCGCTGGATGTGACGGAACGGGGTCCGGGCCGTCAGGCCGCTCGCCGTGTCCCGGCCCGACGGCGCGACGTAGTAGGTCCGGCCCTCCTCGGCCTGCCCGGCGGCGGCCGGCATGGCGGCCGCCACCACGGACAGGGACGCGAGCACAGCACTCGCGGACCACGTGCCCCGACGGGACCGTGACCACCATTTCCTCAGCACAGCATGTCCTTTCTCCTTCGACGGACGGTCCGCGAACGGCGGGCCCGGATCATCCCTTCACCGCACCGACCGTGAGGCCGCTGATGATGTGGCGCTGCATGTAGATGAAGAAGATGATCACGGGCGCGACCGCGAGCAGCAGATTGGGGAACACCTTGGTCAGATCGGTCGAGTACTGACTGATCCCGGCGTAGATCGCCGTCGTCACGGTGTAGTGCCCGGACGACGGGCTGAGCAGGATCTGCGGGCTGACGAAGTCGTTCCAGATTCCTATGGAGTTGAGGATCAGCACCGTCACGACCGCCGGACGCATCAGCGGGAAGATGATGGTCCAGAAGGTCCGGTACCTGCCCGCACCGTCGATGGTCGCCGCATGGTCGATGTCCACCGGGATGGTGCGGATGAAGCCGACGAACAGGAAGATGCTCACCGGCAGGGTCGTCGCCACGTCGTGCGCGACCAGACCGGTCACGGTGTTCGCGAGACCGATCTCGCGCAGCACGTAGATCACCGGAATGATCACGGCGGCGCCGGGGATGAAGGTGCCGGCCAGGAAGTACAGCAGCACCAGTTGGGTGCGGCGCTTGAGACTGCGCGCGATCGCGTACGCGGCCGGCCCGGCCAGCAGGATGCACAGCACGTCCACGACCACGACCAGGAAGAGGGTGAACCCGTAGCCGCCGATCACGTTGTACTGGGGGCTGCTGACGGCCGCGGAGAGGTGCTCCAGCGTCAGACCGCCGAGCGGCAGCGAGAACGGGCTGTCGAGGATCTCCTCCTGCGACTTGAACGCGTTCACGACGAGCAGGTACACCGGCACGATCATGACGACGAACAACACGCCCAGCAGCACCCAGCGCAGGGGCGAGCGGGGCTCGCGCTGACGCTCGTGCCCGTCCCGGGGGGCGGGCACCGGCGGTGCCGTCCGCTTCTCGCGGACCTTCGCCTCGGTTACGACCACCACCTGCTCCTAACCAGCCGCGGCTTGATCTTGACGGTTGCGCAGCGCCGTCACGAGGAGGGCGAGCACGGCGGACACGACCATCAGGAAAACCGCCTGAGCTGTTGCGTAACCGATCTTGGTGCCCTCGAAGGAACGGGCGAGGATGAGATAGGTGAACGTCTGCGTCGAGCCGGCGGGACCACCGCCGGTCAGGCTCACCACGATGTCGTAGGCCCGGATCAGGCCCACCAGGTTGAGCACCGTCGCCACGGTCACCACCGGCGCGATCATCGGGACGACGATGCGCAGATTGGTCTGACGCCGGGTGGCGCCGTCGATCGCGGCGGCCTCCAGCAGTTCCTTCGGCACCGTCTGCAGCGCCGCCACGAACAGCACGACGTTGAACCCGAACCCGGCCCACACGATGACCCCGATCAGGGTGATGAGCGCGAGCTTCTCGTCGAAGAGGAACCCGATGGGTTCCATGTCGAACTTGGCGAGGGTGTTGTTGATGGCGCCGTTGGTGCCGAGGATCGCCGCCCACAGGTACCCGAGGATCAGCGCGCTGATCACGTGCGGGAAGTAGGCCACGGCCCGGAAGAACGAGTTCGCGCGCGACCGTCCCTTGAGCACCAGCGCGTACACCAGGCCCGCGCCGACCATGAGCACGGTGCCGACCCCGGCGATGAGCGCGGTCACGTACCAGGCGTCGCCCGAGCTCGGGTCGTCGAACAGATGCCGGTAGTTGTCGAGGCCGATGAACCGGGACGGCGAGAAGCCGTCCCAGTCCGTCAGGCTGAGGTACACCGCGACGCCCACCGGGATCACGGTCATCACGGTGTAGAGCAGGACGGCCGGCCCCATGAGGCCCAGGGAGACGGCGGCCTCCCGCAGCCGCACCCGCCGCCGGGCGGTGGTGTGCTCCCGCCGGGTCAGCTCTGCGAGTTCCACCACTTGTCCAATCCTTCGGCGGCGTCCTCGGCGGAGGCGCCCGTGTACAGGGACTGGACCTGCTTGTTGAGTTCGTCGCTGAAGCCGGCGATCGGCTGGGAGGGGCCCGACTTGACGATCACCGACGGCGCCCCGTCCAGGATCTTCTGCACCGAGGTGCCGAGGCTGGACATCGGGTAGCTGAACCCCTCCCGCAGATTGCCGTCGGCGGCCAGCTGGCTCTTGATCGCGACCGGGTCGGTGACCAGCCACTTCACGAAGTCGATCGCCTCGGCCCTGTGTCGCGACTTGTTCAC
This sequence comes from Streptomyces sp. NPDC006435, assembly GCF_040612315.1. NCBI lineage: Bacteria > Bacillati > Actinomycetota > Actinomycetes > Kitasatosporales > Streptomycetaceae > Streptomyces > Streptomyces sp. NPDC006435. Next base: position 71,796 of record NZ_JBEXPY010000007.1, on the reverse strand, counting down.
CACGACGTACGGGTTGGACATGTTGCCGAACTGGCCCGACGGGTACGCTCCGTCGGTCGGCATGGTGAACACGCCGATGTCGTCGCTCTTCTTCGCGGCGTCCGCGGCGGGCACGAAGTACGAACCCATGACGTACATCGCGGACTTGCCGTTCAGGAAGGCGGTCTGGCCGTCCGCGTAGGTGAGACCGAGGGAGCTCTTGTCGAGGTGGCCCGAGTCGATCCACTCCTTGTAGTGCTCGAGGTAGGGCAGGTAGCCGCTGTCGGCGAAGGAGACCTTGTCGTCGTGGCGCTTGACCGTCCACTTCGGGTCCTCGGTGAGGACACCGGCGTCCGCCATCATGGAGAACTGGGCCCCCGTCACCCACTGGCCGGACGTCTGCAACGGCTTGTAGCCGGCGGACTTCAGCTTCCCCATGGCATCGGTGAACTGGCCTATGGTCCGGATCTTCGTCGCGTCGAGCCCGGCCTTGGCGAAGGCGGCCTTGTTGTAGAAGACGAGCGACTGGATCTGCTCGCCGACCCCCACCACGTAGCGCTTGCCGTCGATGGCGTACTGCTCGGCCAGCGGGGTGTCGGCGGCCCAGGGCTGGTCCGACAGGTCGGCGAACAGGGAGGCGTTCTCCGGCGTCGGCGTGATCTGCTGGGCGACGTCCGGCGGGTCGCCCGCCGCCAGGTCCTGGGTCAGCTTGGCGTTCGCCGATATCGTGCCGGTCAGCTCCAGCTTCACCTTCACGCCGGGGTTCTTCTTCTCGTACTGGGCGAAGAGGTCGTTCCAGTACTTCTCCGTGAGGTTCGGAGAGATGTTGACGATGACGCGCAGGGTCGTGCCCTCCGCGTCGTCTCCGGAGCCGCCGCCGCAGGCGACGGCGGAGGCCATCACCAGCGGAGCCACGGCGAAAGCACAGGCCCGGCGCCAGGTAGTTCTCATTCGAGACACGCTCCCTTGCGTAGTCGTAAGTGATCGATAGTCGGCTCCCCCTACCGGCTTGCGGCTCCGCAGGCAGGGGAGGGCGGGCGAGCTGCCGGGGTGGCACGGGGACTCGCTGACGCGCGGTGAGGGCGGGGCCGGGGATGGCCCGGCACCTTGGGGTCTCACTCGGGGAGCTATCGTCTATCGATTACTGATGCTATGGGTGGCACCCCGGCATGTTCAAGGGTGCTGCAGTCAATCCGCCGCCCGGATCCGTGCGTTCCCTCCGAACGGCCCCGCACGGAGCCGGTCGCCGGTGCACGGACCGGCGACCGGCGTCGGCCACCTGCGGGAAGAGGCCGCGGTGCCCTCACTCGTCGTCCAGTTCGAGCTCGATCACCGGGAGCAGCACGTCCGGCCGGACGATCGGGAGCGTCAGTGTGAGCGTGCCCGGGGCGCGGCCGGGCGGGGCCATGTTGACGTGCTCGTGCTGCGCCCCGTCCAGTTCGTGGAACCGGATCTCCGAGCCGTCGTGCAGCAGTTGCGCGTAACGCACCCGCCCGGCGAGACCCGGCAGATGGAGGTGTTTGAGGGGCCACGAGAGCAGGTGCAGATAGAGGTTCCGGCCGGATCGCGTGCAGAGGGTGTTCGGTGGTGCCTCGAACCCGCTCGGCCCCGCGCCGTGCACGGCCCGTGCGTGCGGAACCATCCACCGGCCGATGGCGCGCAGCGTCTCCCTGGCCCGGGGATCCAGTGAACCCCGGCCGGTGGGGCCGACGTTGAGCAGCAGATTGCCCCCGCAGGCGACGGACTGCACCAGCATCCGGACGAGCATCGCCGGGTCCTTGTACTCGTGGTTGTCCCGGTCGTAACCCCATGAGCCGTTGAGCGTGTGGCACGCCTCCCACCGCACCGCCGCGCCGTCCCGCTCCAGCGGGCGGTCGGGCTGGTACTGCTCGGGAGTCACGTAGTCGCCCGGGATGCCGAGCCGGTCGTTGACGAGGATGCCCGGCTGCAACTCGCGGACCATGGACATCAGTTCCTCCGCACCCCACTCGGCCGGCCCCTTGCCGGGATAGGTGAAGTCGAGGAAGAGCAGGTCGACCCGGCCGTAACCGGTCAGCAACTCGCGCACCTGGCCGTGCAGATACGCGCGGTAGCGCGCCATGTCCCGGGGCTCGTCGGCCGCGTCGGTGCCGCGCAGCGGATGGTGCCGGTCGACGGTGAAGTCCGGGTGGTGCCAGTCGAGCAGCGAGTAGTACAGGCCCACCCGCAGTCCTTCGGCGCGCATCGCCTCCGCGAACTCGGCCACCAGGTCCCGGCCCGCGGCGCGCACCGAGGTGTAGTCGGTCAGGGCCGAGTCGAACAGGCAGAACCCGTCGTGGTGTTTGGCGGTCAGTACGGCGTACCGCATCCCCGCCTTCCGGGCCGCGCGGGCCAGTTCCCTCGCGTCGAACAGGTCCGGATCGAATTTCCGCAGGTAACGGTCGTACTCCGACTGAGGCATGGCCTCCCGGCCGCGGACCCACTCGTGCCGCGCGGCGAGGCTGTACAGACCGAAATGGACGAACAGTCCGAAGCGTGCCGCGTCGAACCAACCGACGGATGCTGTGGGCACTGAACTCTCCTGCCGCTGTTGACAGTTCTCATTGGTCGGCTGTTATCTACCATCGATAGGCGATAATGTCACTGTCGTTGCGTGCGGCGGAGTACGCGGAGAGGCATGCGAATGAACCCGACCGGGGACCGAGAAACGGCGTCGACGGTGGAGGCCGAGACCTACGAGTCGATGCGGGCTCCGGTCCACACCTCGTCCTTCGTACGGCCGACCGCGCGCATGGTGGAGGCACTCGCGGACGTGAGCGCCGCCACCGCCTGCGCGAAGCTGCACCAGATGGGCATCACCCGCACTTTCATCGACGGCCCCGTGCCACTGCACCGGGAGCCGGACGTCAAGATCACCGGTGGCGCCGTGACCCTGCAGTTCCTGCCGCAGCGCGAGGACGTCTTCTCCGGCGCGGAGCAGGAGGACATCGAGCGCAAGACCGCGTTGTGGGGCGTGCTGGAATCCATCCGCCCCGGCGACGTGCTGGTCGTCTCGGCGTACGCGAGCCACTTCACGGGCTGCCTCGGGGACATGCTGGTGCGTTACTTCAAGCTGCGCGGCGGCGCGGGCATCGTGGTGGACGGAAGGGTGCGCGACGCCGCACGCATCCGCGCACTGGGCGTGCCCGTCTGGTGCACCGGCGTGACACCGCACTACGCCTCGCAGACGGAGCTCTTCCCCTCCGCGTTCAACGTCCCGGTCGGTGTCGGCGGCACCCTGGTGACCCCCGGGGACCTCATCGTGGCCGACGAGGACGGCGCCGTGGTGGTTCCGCAGCACAGCGCCGTTCCCCTGGCCGAGGACGCCCTGCTGCACCAGGACCGCGAGGCGTTCGCACGGCAACGCCTCGACGAGGGCGCCCGGTTGTCCGACTACTACCCGCTCACCGGCGCGGGCATGGCCGAGTACCTGGCGAGCCGCTCCGCCGACTGAGGCACCCGGGCACCGGCCACCCGCGCGAACGGGCCGGGACGGACCACGGCCTCCCCGCCCCGCCTCGTCCCGTCCCGTTCGCGCGGGCACCGCGGCCGCCGGGTCGGCGATGCCCGCCGAACCCCGTGCCGGAAACGGACGGAACCTCTCACGGCCCGGCGTCGTCCTTGCCGCAGACGTGTCCTGCCACCGACACGCCCCGTGAGGATTCCGCTCCGTCCCCGAGGAGGACACATGCGCTCGAACCAGCCCCGTACGCCCGCCTCTCGCACGCCGCGCCGCGCCCCGACCCCGGGGCAGGTCGGAACCATATTGATCGTGATGGCCGCGATGGGCGTGTTGTCCCGCTTCTCCGAGGGGCCGGTGTTCTGGCTCGGGGTACTCCTGGGCGTGGCCGGTGTGCTCAGCGCCTTCGTCACCTTCTACGCGGCCCGCGGTTGGATTCAGATGTCCTTCGGCGTGCTCGCGGTCCTCACGTGCTCGCTGTTCGTCATGCAGGCCCTGGTCATGCTGCTGGTCTGACGGGCCGCCGGCCGGTGCCCACCGGGCCGGCGCCGGGATCAGGGCAGGATGGAATCGATGTAGCCGCCGTCGACGCGCAAGGCGCCGCCGGTGGTGGCCGAGGCCTGGGGCGAGGCGAGGTAGACGACCATGTTGGCGATCTCCTCGGGCTCGATGAGGCGCTGGAGCAGGGACTGGGGGCGGTGGGTGACCATGAACTCGCGCTGCGCCCGGTCCCAGGGCAGCTCGTCGCCGACGAGTTCGCGGACGAAGTTCTCGACGCCTCCGGTGCGGGTCGGCCCGGCGATGACGGAGTTGACGGTGACACCGGTGCCGGCGGCGTCCTTGGCGAACCCGCGGCCGACGGCGAGCAGCGAGGTCTTCGTCATGCCGTAGTGGATCATTTCGGCGGGGGTGACCACGGCCGAGTCGCTGGCGAGGTTGAGGACGCGTCCCCAGCCCCGTTCCTTCATGCCGGGCAGGTACGCGCGGATGAGCCGGACGGAGGCGAGGACGTTGACCTCGAAGTAGCGGCGCCACTCGGCGTCGTCGATCTCCAGCGGGGGGACGGAGCCGAAGATCCCGAGGTTGTTGACGAGGATGTCGACGTCGGGCACGGTCCCCAGCACGGCGGCGGCGCCCCGCTCCGTCGCCAGGTCGCCCACGGCGCCGGTGACGTCGTCGCTGCCGGAGCCCTCGCGCACGGTGCGGACGGCCTCCGCGACGCGCTCCTCGCCGCGGCCGTTGACGACGACGCGGGCTCCCGCGCGGGCCAGGCCGGTGGCGATGGCGTGGCCGATGCCCTGGGTGGAACCGGTGACCAGGGCGGTGCGGCCGGAGAGGTCGATCTGCATGAGGCGTTCTCCTCGTCGGGGCGGTGGAGCGGCTGCGGTGACGACGGCGCCCCGCGGTGCCCGTCCGGCGTGGACGGGCACCGCGGGGGCGGTTCGGGGTCAGTTGAAGGTGTCGGGGTCCGGGCCGGTGCGCAGGTCCCGGTCGAGGCCCGCGACGGCGGTCATGTCGGCGTCGGTGAGCTGGAAGCCGAAGACGTCGAGGTTCTGCCGGATGCGGGCGGGGGTGACGGACTTGGGGATCACGATGTTGCCGCTCTGCAGGTGCCAGCGCAGCACGACCTGTGCCGGGGTTGCGCCATGTGCCTCGGCGACCCCCACGATCGCCTGGTCGTCGAGGACCGCGCCCTGGGCCAGGGGGCTCCAGGCCTCGGTGGCGATGCCGTGCTCGGCGTGGAAGGCGCGCAGCGCCTTCTGCTGGAGACCGGGGTGCAGCTCCACCTGGTTGACCGCCGGGGTGATGCCGGTGTGCTCCATGAGCCGCTGCAGGTGGGAGACCTGGAAGTTCGAGACGCCGATGGCACGGGCCCGTCCGTCGGCGAGGATCTTCTCCAGCGCCTTGTAGGTCTGTACGTACAGGTCGCGGGCCGGGGTGGGCCAGTGGACGAGGTAGAGGTCGACGTGGTCGAGGCCGAGCTTGTCCAGGGAGGCGTCGAACGCGGCCAGCGCCCGGTCGTAGCCCTGGTCCTCGTTCCACAGCTTGGTCGTGACGAACAGTTCCTCGCGGGGGACGCCGGAGGCGGCGAGGGCCTTGCCGACACCGCGCTCGTTGCCGTAGATCGCGGCGGTGTCGATGCTGCGGTAGCCGGCCTCCAGGGCACTGGCGACCGCGGCGGTGGTCTCCTCGTCGGGGACCTGGAAGACGCCGAAGCCCAGTTGCGGCATGGTCACACCGTTGTTGAGCGTCACGTTCGGTACGGAGGTCATCGGGGGGTCCTTACGTGGTGAGTGGGGTCGGGCCGGAGTGGACCGGTGGGGAGCGGGGCGGGCGGCGGCCGGACGGTGCCGGCCGTCGCAGCCCCGTTGGTCGGGGGTGGGTTCAGAGGGCCTGGAGGGCGGTCCGGGCGAAGGAGTGGTCCTGCTCGGGGGCACCGCCGCCGAGGCCGAGGGCGCCGATGAGCTGTCCGTCGCGGTGGACCGGTATCCCGCCGGCGATGAACAGCAGCGGCCGGCCCAGCGCGGTGGGCAGGGAGTGGAAGGGGCCGTCCGGCTTGACCAGGTCGACCAGGTCGGCCGTCGCCGCGTTCAGCTGCAGGGCGGTGCGGGCCTTGGCCGTGCTGGTCTCGCCGGAGATGAGTACGGCACGCTCGTCGCGGCGGAAGGCCAGCAGGTTCCCGCCGGCGTCGAGGACGGTGATGCTGACGGGGACGCCTGCCGCGTCGGCGGCGTGGCGGGCGGCACGGACGAGGGTCTCCGCGTCGTCGGCGGTCAGCGGGGCCACGGGGGCGATGGTGCTCATGAGCATTCCTTGTATCGGTGGGAGGAGGGGGGATCGGTGAGGGACACGCGACCGGTACGGCGCGGGTGTGGGTGAATCAGGAGCGGACGGCTTCCGCCGGGGCGGTGGCGGGAACCGCGGCGGGGGTCGCGGCGGTACGGGCCGGCCTCAGTTCGAGCCGGTGCGAGACGACGGCCAGCACCAGGGCGGCGGCGGCCAGGACGGCCCCGACGGCGTTGGGCGCGGTGTAGCCGAGACCGGCGGAGATCACCAGGCCGCCGAGCCAGGCGGACAGGGCGTTGCCCAGGTTGAAGGCGCCGATGTTGACCGCCGAGGCCAGTGTCGGGGCGCCGTGGGCGTGGTCCAGGACGCGCTTCTGCAGCGGCGGGACGGTGGCGAAGCCGAGGGCCCCGATGAGGAAGACGGCCACGACGGACGCGGCCTTGCCGGAGGCCAGGAAGGTGAACAGCAGCAGGACCAGTGCCAGGCCGCCCAGGGCGGTGTGGAGCATCGGCATGAGCTTGCGGTCCGCGAAACGGCCGCCGATGAGGTTGCCCGCCACCATGCCCAGCCCGAAGACCACCATCAGCCAGGTCACGGAGGACTCCGCGAAGCCGCTGACCTCGGTCATCATCGGTGCGATGTAGGTGATCGCGGCGAACACGCCTCCGAAGCCGAGGACCGTCATGGCCATGGCCAGGATGACCTGGGTGTTCCTGAAGGCGGCGACCTCGTCCCGCAGCCGCACCCCTTCCGGCGCGGGTACGTCGGGCACGAGCTTGGCGACACCCACCAGACCCAGGACGCCTAGTCCGGCGACGATCAGGAAGGTCACGCGCCAGCCGGCGCTCTGGCCCACGAAGGTGCCCAGGGGCACCCCGACGACGTTGGCCACGGTCAGGCCGGTGAACATCATGGAGATGGCACCGGCCTTCTTCTCCGGCGCCACCAGTTCGGCGGCGACGACGGAGCCGATGCCGAAGAAGGCGCCGTGGGCCAGCGAGGCCACGACCCTGCCGATCAGCATGACGGCGAAGACCGGGGCGACGGCGGAGATCAGGTTGCCGAGGATGAACAGGCCCATGAGCAGCATGAGCATGTTCTTGCGGGAGATCCTGGTGCCGAGGACGGTCATGATCGGTGCGCCGATCATGACGCCGAGGGCGTATCCGGTGACCAGGAAACCGGCTGTCGGCACGGAGACGCCGAGGTCCGCACCGACCTGGGGCAGCAGCCCCATGATCACGAATTCCGTGGTGCCGATTCCGAAGGCCCCTATGGCCAGGGCCAGCAGTGCGAGTGGCATGACAGGGTCCTTTGACATGCTGAGGAGGGATTGCGTGAGCGCTTTACGTGCTCCGACAATAGTTGCACACGAGGGCTAATGGCAAACGCGGGTATAGTGAGCTGTGTGATATACCGCCGGGGCGCACCGAAACCCCGTCCGTCCGACCCGACCGAGGAGCCGCTCATGACCGCCACCGATCCGGCGATGACCGCACTGGCGCACGGCTGGTCGGCGCTCTCGCTGCTGCACGGCCGTATCGAGAGCAGAGTCGAACGCGCGCTCCAGGCCGGACACCGGCTGAGCGCACGCGAGTACTCGCTGCTGGACGTGCTGAGCCGCCAGCACGACGGCGAGGGCGGACACCTGCAGATGCGGCAGGTCGCCGACTCCGTCGTCCTCAGCCAGAGCGCCACCACCCGGCTGGTGACCCGGCTGGAGGACCGCGGACTGCTCTCGCGCTACCTGTGCCCCACCGACCGCCGGGGCATCTACACCGACGTCACCGACGACGGCCTGCGCCTGCTGGAGGAGGCCCGCCCCACCCACAACACCGCCCTGCGCGAGGCCCTCGACCAGGCGGCCGCCGACCCCGCGCTGGCACCCCTGGTCCGGGCCGTCCGGCACCCGCGGAGCGAGATTCGGCCGGTCTGACCCGCCCGGCGCGGGGCCACGGCCGCGCCCGGCCGGTCAACGGGACCGTACGGGTCCTCCGGCGCGGAAGGCCCGGTACGTGCCAGGCCGGCCGGACGCCACCGCGCCGCTCACCGGGCGGATCCTTCCGCGGCACGCCGCGCACCGGACCGGTCGCGGCGCGCGAACCCGCGGGCGACGGGCTCCGCCGTCACACCGTGCAGGACCACACTGAGCAGGACGGTCGCGGCCGTCGCCTGGAAGACGAACGCCCCGTCGTCCGGCGGGAGCTCGGTGTAGGCGAGGACCGCGAAGACGATCGAGGTCACCCCGCGGGAACCGAGCCAGCCGACGGTGCCGCGCTCGGCCACGTCGAAGCCGACACCCGTGAGCGAGGCGTACACCGGCACGAACCGGAGCACGGTGAGGGCGAGCAGGGCGTAGCCGACGACCGCCAGGGGCAGACCGTCCTGCGCGAACTCGTCCGCGGCCAGCTTGCCGAAGGTGAACCACACCGCCAGGGCCATCACATGGGCGGCGTCATGGGTGAGTTCGAGGTTGTCGTGGCCGACGGCATGCGCGGCGCGGGCGTACCACAGGCCGCAGACGAACGCGGCGACGAAGCCGTTGCCGCCGATCAGCACCGAGGCCGCGTACGACAGGAACGGCAGGGCCAGGGCCGACAGGCGCAGCCCGGCCGGCCGCGCCCAGCCGGAGTCCAGGGAACGCCGCACCAGCCAGGAGGCCAGCAGGCCCACGACCGTGCCCACGAGCACGGCGAACGCCACACCCTTCAGGGCGTTCAGGACCAGGGACGCGAAGGACTCCCCCCGGGGAGAGACGATGTTGGCCACGCAGAACACGAACAGCGGCGAGATCAGCCCGTCGTTGAAGCCGCCCTCGACGTTCAGCGCGGCCCGTACCCGCAGGGGCACCCGCTCGTCGCGCAGGAACGTCGCGACCGGGGCGAGGTCCATCGGCATCACCACGAGCGCGGCCACCGCCAGCAGCCACCAGCTCGTACCGGGGAAGAGCACCGCCCCGGCCAGGGTCGCGAGGCCCACCGAACCCGGAAGGGCCAGGCACAGCAGCCGGCCTTCCCCCACCGACCTGCCGAGACGCCCGTAGTGCCGGGCCTCCGTGGCGTCCGTGAACAGCATGACGGCGAGCACCAGCTCGACACCCTGCTGAAAGGCGTGTGCCTCCAGGTCGAGAGGAACGGCCGGGTGCTCGCCGCGGGTCAGCACGATCCCGGCCACGGCGAACGCGATGGGCGCGGTGATGCTCCACCGGGCCAGCCGCTCCGACACCAGGGTCCACACGAACAGCAGCGACACAAGGACGAGAAGAGCGAACACGGGGACTCACAAACGCGGGACTCACGAACGCGGGGCTCACGAACGAAGCAACGCGCGAGCGCACGGGTGCGGCAACGCGCGAACACGGGAGCACGCGGACGCGGAAGGCAGGAGGGCGACGAAACGCTTCGTCGGACGCTAGCCCGCGGTTCTCCGCCCGCCCCGGCGCACGGCAAAGCCGCGCCCGGTGGTCACCCGGACGGCCCCCGCATCCGGCCCGCCGCCTCCCGTACGACCGGCCGGACCGCGCCGTGGACCAGCAGGGCGCGCCCGACGGTCAGGGACACGGCGGCGGCGGCGAAGCCGAGGACCGCACCGGCCGCGACATCACCGGGATAGTGGACGCCCGTGTGGACGCGGGAGTAGCCGACGGCGACGGCCAGCGCCCCGAGCGGCACCGCCGCCGGGGGCAGCACGACGCCCACCGCCGTGGCGAACGCGGTCGCCGACGCGGTGTGACCGGACGGGAAGGACGCCGACTGGGGCATGGGCACCTGCCGGGCCACGATCACCCGGGCCTGCTCCCGGTCGGGCCGCCGGCGGCGGACCATCCTCTTGCCGAGCAGGTTCGCCGTCGCCGACGCCAGCGCGACCGCGCCGGCCCCGGCCACCGCCGCCCTGCGGGGACGGCCGGGCCTCAGCGCGAGACCGGCCGCGACGACCAGCGAGATCTTCGAACGGTCGGCCGTGTGCGACAGCCGCCGCAGCGCACGGTCCAGCGTGGGCGTGGGGGTGGCGGCCACGGCCGCGTACATGGCCCCGTCGACCGCCTGCAGATCGCCCAGCACGGCCGCCGCGGTACGGCGGACCGACGCGACGGACGCGGGGGAGTGGTACTCAGTCACAGTGCCGTCCTTCGGAGGTTTCGCCGGCCCGGCCGAACGCGAGGTCGACGAGCCGTCGCCAGTCAATGGGCGGAGCGGGCGCGGCCACGCCCGGCCGGTCGCGCGGCACCAGGACCCGCAGCGCGCCCGGCCGCGACGTGCACACGACCGGCGTGGACATGCACAGCGCCTCGCCGTCCACGGCCACGGGGATCTCGTCCGTGTCGGAGGTCACCTCGACCCGGTGCGCGGACATGGCGGTCAGCCCCGTGGACTGCGCGCCACGCACGGCCAGGTCCGCCGCCTGCACGGCGCTCTCCACCCGGATGCCCAGCACCCCCAGCACACCGTCGTCCAGCCGGGGCCGACGGCCGTCGCCGGCGATGTCGTCGGGGGAGACGTAAGGGTTGTTGCTGATCAGCAGCGCCTGCTGGGACGAGAGCGGGACGCCGTCGACCCGGGCGTCGAGCCGCCGCACCCCCTCGCCGACGAGCAGGTCCGGCATCAGGCTCAGCGCCGTGCCCGCCTTGTCGTCCCGGTACTCCGGATGGTGCACGACATCCGCGTACACGCCGAAGGACACGGTGTTCACGAAGCTCCGGCCCGCGACGTCGCCGAGGTCGACCCGCAGTTCCTCGCCGTCGGTCAGCGCGTCGAGGCAGCGGGCCGGGTCGGTACGGTCGAGACCGAGGTCCATCGCGAAGTGGTTGCGGGTACCGGCGGAGATCACGAGGAACGGCAGGTCGTGCTCGACGGCGACCGCCGCGACCAGCGCCTGGGTGCCGTCGCCGCCCGCCACCCCGAGCAGGTCCGCGCCGTCGGCCACCGCGTCGCGGGCCAGCGCGGCCACGTCGGTGGGAGCGGACGGGTCGAGCAGGATCACCCGGGCCCCCATCGCCCTTGCCCGCTCGGCCAGGCCGAACCGTTCCACCTTCCCGCCCCCGGACTTCGGGTTCATGATCAGTGCCGGCCGCCTCGGCCGGGGCGCGGCGACCCCCTTCCTCGGCCGTTTCGGACGCGACCTCCGCAACGCGCCCCGGGCGAGGGCCAGTGTCGCGGCCCAGCACAGGAACCCGGCCGCGGCTGTCAGCCACAGCCCGTCCCGTGCGAAGAGCAGCACGACCCCGACCGGTGCGGCGACCGCGACGAGGGCACCGCACAGCCGCACCGCACCGCGGTACGCGAGGAGCCACCACACGCCGACGGCACACGCGACCAGCCCGATCAGCCCGGCCCCGACGACCAGCAGCCCGCCCTGGCCGAGCGGGAACACCAGCACGATCACGGCCCCGACCGCCGTCAGCACCGCCAGCCGCGCCAGCACCCGGGCGGTCACACCTCCGCCGCGATCCGCCGCCCGCGCCCCGCCCGTGTCTCCTCGCCCCATGCCGTGTTCCGCCTCCCGGCCTCGCCCGTCATTCCAGCCTGCGCGCTCCCGGCCCGCGGATCATCCCGGCCGCGCCGGGCGGGTGAGTACCGTACCCCGCCCGGGACGTCCTCAGTCCCGGTCGCCGAGCCACCGGTGGACGCTGAGCGCGGTCGTACGGGCATGTTCCTCCAGCATGGTGAAGTGGTCCCCGGGAACGGTGACTTCGGTGTGCGGCAGGCTCCAGTCCGGGGCGGGGCCGGCACCGGGCAGCGGATCCCGGGCGCGTACGTACAGGGTGGGGCAGGCGAGCGGCGCGGGTTCCCAGTCGCGGAACAGCTCGAAGTACCCGGCCATGGCGGTGAGCCGGTCGGGACTGGTGGAGGCGAACTCCGCCGCCCGGCGCAGCATGTCCGACGTCATCGCGGTGAGTCCCCGGTCCTGGTCGCCGTGCACGGGGGGATGGGTGTCCACCAGAACGACGGCCACCGGGGCGGCGCCCTCGGACTCCAGCCGCTCGGCCACGGCGTGTGCCACCCAGCCACCGGCCGACCGCCCCAGCAGCACCGGGGGGCCCTCGGCCGCGACCGCGCGGACGGCGGCGGCCTGGGCGGTGATCAGGGCGTCCAGCGCGACGGGCAGCGCCTCCCGGGGCTCGAACCCCGGGTGCCGCACCGCGGAAACCGGCCGCAGACCTCGCAGCCCGGCGGCGAGACGTGCGTACTCCTGCGGCCCGGACAGCGCGCTGAGCGCGGGGAAGCAGACCAGCCGGGGTCCCGTGCCGCCCGCCGCGAGCACGGCGGGTTCGTGCGCCGCGCCCGGAGCCCGGTCGCTGTCGAAGGCCGGACGCAGGCGCGCGGCCATGGTGAGGAGCGCCATGCCGTCCCAGCTCCGGCCCCCGGCGCACGCGGCGCGGAAGAGGGCGCCCAGGGAGTCCGAGGACTCCCCGGCCCCGGGCGCCCCGGCGATCCGCCCAGGGACCGGGACAACCTGCGCGGCACCCGCCCCCGGACCGCCTTCCGTACCGCCGAGGCCTTGACCGGGGCCCTGCCCGTCCTCCGTACCGCCGTGGCCCGCACCGTCGTCCGGCAGCCGGCTCGCGAGGCCCGCGGAAGGGGCCTCGACGGCATGCCGTCGCGTCAGCTCGTCGGCGAGCGCACGCGGCGTCGGGAAGTCGAACAGCAGCGTGGACGGCAGCGCCAGCCCCGTCCACGTCGCGAGCTCGTTGCGCAGCTCGACCGCGGCCAGGGAGTCCAGCCCCAGGTCCGCCAGCAGGGCGTCCTCGTCGATCTCGGCCGCCTCCTCCCGGTGGCCCAGGACGCGGGCCGCCAGGGTCCGGACCCCGGCGAGCAGCACCCCGCCTATCTCGTCGGGGGAAGCGGTCGCCGGCCCCCGGCCGGGCCGTTCCCCGCCGCCCGCGCCGACGGCCGTGGGCCGCGGCCGGTCCGCCGTTCCACCCCCGCCCCCGTCCCCGAGCGCGGCCGGTCCGAGGCGGGCCGCCACCACCACGGGTTCGTCACCGGCCACGGCGGCGTCGAAGAGCGCCAGGCCCTCGTCCGGCCCGAGCGGGCCGAACCCGGCACGGGCCATCCGCCGCAGATCCGCGTCGCCGAGGTGCGCCATCATGCCGTCGTCCTGCTGCCAGGGACCCCAGGCGATCGACGTACCGGGCAGCCCGAGCCGCCCGCGGTGCCGCGCCAGGGCGTCCAGCACACAGTTGGCCGCGGCGTAGTTGGCCTGGCCCGCGGAGCCGAGGACCCCCGCCACCGAGGAGAACAGCGCGAACACGGCCAGATCGTGCCCCCGGGTCAGCTCGTGCAGGGCGAGGGCGGCGTCCGCCTTGGGTCGCATCACCCGCCTCAGCCGGTCGGTGGTGAGCGCCTCGACGACACCGTCGTCCAGCACTCCCGCGGTGTGCACGACACCGGTCAGCGGATGGGCCGCCGGCACCGTGCCGAGCAGGGCGGCGAGCGCGGTCCGGTCCGCGACGTCACAGGCGTGGACGCTCACCCGGGCACCCGCCCCGCGCAGCTCCGCGACCAGTTCCCGCGCCCCCGGGGCGTCCGGCCCGCGCCGGCCGGCCAGCAGCAGATGCCGGACCCCGTGCGCGGCGACCAGATGCCGCGCCACCAGCGCGCCCAGGGAACCGGTGCCGCCGGTGACCAGAACGGTGCCCTCCGGGTCGAGCACCCGCCCCTTTCCCGGTTTCGGCACCGCCGCGGCCAGGGGCACCAGCCTCGGCACGTGCACCGTCCCCCGGCGCACGGCCGCCTCCGGCACCGGAGAGGCCAGCAGGGCGGGCAGCGCACTCCAGGAATCGGGGTGCTCGTCCACGTCGACCAGGGCGAAGCGGCCGGGGTTCTCCCGCAGGGCCGAGCGGACCAGCCCCCACACCGGGGCGTGCGGCGGCACGGACGCCGCCCCGGGACCGGCGGCACCGTCCGCGGGGAGCGGATCGTCGGGCAGGGCGACGGCGCCGGACGTCACGAGGACGAGACGGGAGCCGGACAGCCGCGGCTCGGCGAGCCACTCCCGTACGAGCCCCAGTGCCCGGTCCGCCGCCCGCAGCGGACCGGCGGCCGGGTCCTGCCCGTCACCGGCCGCCACCGGCGGCGGGCACGGGGCCACGACGACGGCCGACGACGCGTCGCACGCCGCCGGACCGGAGTACACCGGGATGCCGGAACCCGGCGGCGCGAGAGCCGCCACCGGCCGCGAGCCCGCCGCGCCCAGAACCCCCCAGCGGGGCATCGCCCCGGGCGCGGGCGACCCGGCCGACGGCACCCAGTCCGTCCGGTGAAGAGCCCCGGCGCCCGCCCCCGCCGCCGGTCCGGTACGCGGAAGGGGCCGCAGCGCCAGCGAACGGACCGTCGCCACCGGCGCGCCCGCCCCGTCGGCCAGCTCCACCCCGACCCGCCCGTCGGGACCGGGAGCCACCCGTACCCGCAGGCTCCGCACACCGGCGGCGCGCACGCGTACCCCGCTGAAGGAGAACGGCAGGGACACCTCGCCGGCCGCCCCGGAACCGTTCGCGGCGAGGCCGTCCAGGGCCAGGGCGTGCAGCGCCGCGTCGAGCAGCGCGGGATGCAGGACGAACCCCGCACCGCCCGCCCCCGGGCGCGGTGTCCGGACCGCTTCGGGCAGCACGACGTCCGCGTACAGCTCCTCCCCGTGCCGCCAGGCGGCGCGCATGCCCCGGAAGGCGGGGCCGTAACGCAGCCCGCCGACGGCCAGCAGCTCGTACGGCCCGGCACCCGGATCGCCGGAGTGCAGGGGCCGGGCGCCCTCCGGCGGCCAGGGCGTGTCCGGCAGCGCCGCGCCACCGCCTCCGTCCGCGGACGGAAGTGCCGGGGAAAGGGTGCCGACGGCGTTGCGGAGCCAGGGCCCGTCACCCGCCGGAGCGTACGGCCGGGAGTGGAACAGCACCGCCCGCCGCCCCGTGTCGTCCGCTCCGGCCACCTTCACCTGCAGGGCGACGGCACCGTCCGGGGGCAGTACCAGCGGTGCGGTCAGAACGAGCTCGTCCAGGACGGGTGCACCCACCGACCCGCCCGCGTGGAGGGCCATGTCGACGAAGGCGGTCGCCGGCAGCAGGACCTGCCCGGCCACCACGTGGTCGGCGAGCCACGGCTGCTCGCGCACCGACAGCACCCCGTCCAGCAGCACCCCGTCGTCGTCGGCGGTCCGGGTGCCCGACCGCAGGAACGGATGGGCGGGCCCGGCGACCGGGGACACGGGCGGATGTTCCGGGACGGCCTCCAGCCAGTACCGGCGGCGCTGGAAGGCGTACGTGGGCAGCGCGACGCGCCGCCCGCCGCGCCCGGCGAAGAAGGCCGGCCAGTCGACGGGCACACCGCGGGAGTGCAGCGCGGCCAGCGTGTCGAGCAGGGCGTCCGCCTCCGGCCGCTTCCCGCGCAGCGTCGGCAGGACCAGCGGTGCCGGGCCCCGCCCGCCGCCCCCCGTCCCCGTCCCTGTCCCCGTTCCCGTTCCCGTCCCCGGACCGGACGGGTCGAGGCAGTCCCGTACCAGACCGGTGAGCACCCCGTCCGGCCCCAGCTCGACGTAGTGTGCCGCGCCCCGCTCACCCAGGCGCGCCACCGAATCGGCGAAGCGGACCGGACGGCGGACGTGGTCCACCCAGAACTCAGGCGTGCACACCTCGTCGACGCTGGCAGCCCGGCCCGCCACGGCGGTGACCAGGGGAAGCTGCGGCGCGGTGAAGGACAACTGCCGCACCACATCGGCGAATTCGGCCAGCACGGGCTCCATCCGGGCGGAATGGAAGGCGTGACCGACCCGCAGCGGCGTCACCGAACGGCCCCGTTCCCGGAAGTGCGCGGCCACCTCCCGCACCGCCGGCCCGTCGCCCGAGACGACCACCGACGCGGGCCCGTTGAACGCGGCGATCTCCACCGCGCCCCCGGTCCCGGCGAGGTGGGCGGCCACCTCCTCCGCACCGGCGGCCACCGCGGCCATCGCGCCGCCCGGCGGCAGCGCGTCCATCAGCCGGCCCCGGGCCGCCACCAGCACGCACGCGTCCGCGAGGGACAGCACCCCGGCGACATGCGCCGCCGTCACCTCGCCGACCGAGTGCCCGGCCACCTGGCCGGGACGCACCCCCCACGCCTCGAACTGCCGGAACAGCGCCGTCCCCAGGGCGAAGAGCGCCGGCTGCGCGAACCGGGTCGTGTCCAGCAGCGAGCCCGCCCCCGCCTCCGTACCCGGCCCGGCGAACATGACGTCCAGCAACGGCACCGGCAGCAGCGGGTCGAACAGGGCGCAGCACTCGTCCAACGCTTCGGCGAAGGCCGGATGCAGGTCCCGCTCCCCGTACAACTCAAGGCCCATGCCGATGCGTTGACTGCCCTGTCCGGTGAACAGGAAGGCCGGCGAGGCGTGTCGGCGGGACACACCCGTGTGCACCCCGGCCCGGCCGTCGCCCTCCGCCACGGCCCGCAGCGAACCGAGCAGTCCGGCACGGTCCCGGGCCACCACCACGGCCCGGTGCTCCAGGGCCGCACGCGTGGTGGCGAGCGAGTGCCCGAGGTCCACCGGGGACACGTCGTCGGCAGCGGCGGCCACGTGGTCGTACAGCCGCCGTGCCTGGGCCCGCAGCCCCGGCGCACTCCTCGCCGACACCGGAAGGACGACCGCGGCCCGTCCGGGAGACGCCGAACGCCCCGGTACCGCCCCGCTCGTGGCGTCGGGCGGCGCGTCCGCCCCGCCCCCCGGGGCTTCTTCGAGGACCACGTGGGCGTTGGTGCCGCTGATCCCGAACGACGACACCCCCGCCCGGCGCGGACGGTCCGTCGCGGGCCACTCCAGCGCCCGGGTCAGCAGCGCGATCCGCCCCGACGACCAGTCGACCCGGGGCGTCGGCTCGTCGGCGTGCAGCGTGCGCGGCAGCACACCGTGCCGCATCGCCTGCACCATCTTGATCACACCGGCCACCCCGGCGGCGGCCTGGGCATGGCCGATGTTCGACTTCACCGAACCCAGCCGGAGCGGATGCTGCCGCGCGTGGCGCCCGTACGTCGCGAAGAACGCCTCCGCCTCGATCACGTCGCCCAGCCGGGTGCCGGTGCCGTGCGCCTCCACCGCGTCGATGTCCCCGGTGCCCAGCCCCGCGTCCGCGAGCGCCTGCCGGATCACCCGCTGCTGCGCCGGACCGTGCGGTGCGGTCAGCCCGTTGCTCGCCCCGTCCTGGTTCACCGCCGAGCCGCGCACCACGGCCAGCACCGGAAGTCCGGCGCGGCGCGCCCCGGACAACCGGCTCAGCAGCAGCATCCCGGCGCCCTCGGCCCACCCCGTGCCGTCGGCGGACGCGCCGAACGCCTTGCAGCGGCCGTCCGGGGACAGCGCCCGCTGACGGCTGAACTCCACGAACGACGAGGGCCCCGACATCACCGTGGCACCACCGGCCAGCGCGAAGGCGCACTCGTCCCGGCGCAGCGCCTGGGCTGCCAGGTGCAGGGCCACCAGGGACGAGGAACACGCCGTGTCCACGGTGAGGGCCGGACCCTCGAGACCGAAGGCGTACGCGATGCGGCCCGAGGCGACGCTTCCGGCGTTGCCGAGACCGAGGTACCCCTCGACCTGTTCGGGCGTCCTGGCCAGGCCGCGCGCGTAGTCGCTGTACATCAGCCCGACGTACACCCCGGTCGCCGAGCCGCGCAGGGTGTCGGGGACGAGACCGGCGTGTTCGAAGGCCTCCCACGCCACTTCGAGCAGCAGCCGGTGCTGCGGATCCATGGCCAGCGCCTCGCGGGGCGAGATGCCGAAGAACCCGGGGTCGAAGCGGTCCGCACCGGAGAGGAAACCGCCCTCGCGCACGTATGTCCGTCCGGGCCGCCCGGGGTCCGGGTCGTACAGCGCGTCGACGTCCCAGCCCCGGTCGGCGGGGAAGGGGCCGATGGCGTCCCGCCCGTCGGCCACCAGTTGCCACAGCTCCTCGGGAGAGGTCACGTCACCGGGATAACGGCACGCCATGCCCACGATCACCACGGGGTCGTCGTCCGGCCGGGCCGAGCCCCGGTTCACGGGGCCGGCCCCGGACGGCACGGCGGCGTCCCGTTCCCCGAGGTGGGCGGCGAGCGCGGCGGCCGTGGGGAAGTCGAAGGCGACGGCCTCGGAGAGCGGCAGCCCGGTCGCCGCCGACAGCCGCTCCCGCAGCACCGTCGCCGTCAAGGAGTCCATGCCCAGATCCCGCAGCGCCGTGTTCGGCTCCACCGCCTCGGCCGTGCAGCCGAGCACGGCCGCCACCTCGCCCCGCACCAGGGCCAGCAGGTCCTGCGACGGCCCCCCGGCGCCCTCCGTGCCCAACGCCCGCGCCGGCAGGCCGGCCAGGTCCCGTCGCAGGATCTTCCCGGAGGCGGTACGGGGAATGCCCGCCACCTCGAAAAGTTCGACGGGCACCTTGGAACCGGACAGCTCCGCACGGCAGGCGGCGAGGACACGTCCCCGGTCCAGCACGTCACCACCGGACCCGGCGACCAGATAGCCGACCGGCACCTCGCCGAAGACGGGGTGCGGGCGTCCGGCCACGGCCGCGTCCGCCACCCCCGGCAGCCGCCGCAGCACCGCCTCCACCTCCGTGGGATGCACGTTCACCCCGCCCCGGACGATCAGATCGCTCGCCCGGCCGGTGATCGTCAGCCCGCCGGAGGCATCGACCCGGGCCAGGTCGCCCGTGCGGAACCAGCCGTCGCGCAGCACCTCCGCGGTGGCCTCCGGCCTGCCGTGGTAACCGGCCATCACACCGGGCCCGCCGACCCACAACTCGCCCTCGCCCGTGTCCCGGCCGTCGGGGCCCCCGCCGACCCGGACCCGGGTGCCGGGCAGCACCCGGCCGCACGAACCGGCCCCCGTGGCCCCGCCCGGCGCCGACATGGTGACCGGGCCCGCCTCGGTGCTGCCGTAGTGCTCCAGGTAGGGCACCCCGCAGACCGCCTCGAAGGATTCGCGGAACCCGGGCCCCGCCGCGGCGCCACCGCTGACGCAACCCCGCAGCGCGGGGGCGCCGAGACCGCCGCCGTCCGCGCCGCCCCCTTCGCCCGCCTCGCCCCGGACCGCGTCGAGCAGCGCCGAGTACGTGGTCGGAACCCCGCCGAGCAGGGTGAACGAGGCATCCTCGCGCCGCAGTTCGCCGAGCACGCCCGCCACCGAGAACCGGGGCAGCAGCACCGCGCCCGCCCCCACCGCGACCACTCCGAGGAAGCCCACGACCTGGCTCATCGCGTGATGGAGCGGCAACGGCCACAGCACACGGTCCCGTTCGGACAGGCCCAGCACCCCGACCAGGCCCGCCGCGACCGGCGAGAGCCGGTTGCGCTGGGTGGACAGGACTCCCTTGGGCACACCGGAGGAGCCCGAGGTGTAGAGCAGCCAGGCCACTTCGTCCAGTGCGAGATCGTCCCGGGCCGGCGTCCGCGGCTCCGTACCCGCCAGCTCCTCGTACCGCAGGACACCGTTTGCGTCCCCGCCCGTGACGCCGTCCGCGAGTCCGACGGGCGGCCGGTCCCCGGCCCCGTCCCCGGCGTCTGCCTCGGCGCCGCCCTCGGCCATCACCACGGCAAGTCCGGCGCGTGACAACAGCGTTCGCCGCCGCGCCGTGCAGGCGGCATCGGTGATGAGCACCCGTGCGCCGCTGTCGTCCAGCAGGCGGGCCAGCTCCTCCTCCGGGCTCCCCGGGTCCAGGGGCACGCCCACACCGCTCGCCCGGGTGACGGCGAGCAGGCTCTCGACCGCCTCGACGCGGTTGCCGAGCAGTACGGCCACCCGGTCGCCGCGCGCCAGACCGAGCCCGGCCAGGTGCCCGGCCAGCCGCGCGGTTCTCCGCTCCAGCTCCCGGTAGGTCACACGGCGGAGCCGGTCCTCGAAGCAGACCTTGTCCCCGAGCCGCCGGGCGTGCCGCCCGAGCAGTTCCGGGAGCGGCTCGACGACGTCGGCGTGGCTGATCACCGAATGACCTCCTTGGGACGACCCGCCGTTGAGGACGGTGGCGCGGTGGACCGGGTTGCCTCCCGAGGACGGGACACCACCAACGGGGTACCACGCACGCAGACCGCCCACGGGGTGCCCCGCCCCGCCGGGCGCAGGCACCCGGGCCCCGCGTCCGGGCGGCGGCCTCGATGACGGCGCTGTTCAAGGCGTAGACGCTCCTGTCGTCGCTGCCCACGTACATGAAGCCGGCCGGCCACGGCCGGGGACGAGGTGACCACACCACCGGTGGCGTAGGACCATTTCTTCTTCCCGGTTGCCGCGTCCAGGGCCAGCACCCTGCCCTCCCAGTCGTCGCCCGTGCCCTCGTAACTGCCGACGTACACGACCCCGTCCACGACGGCCGGTGTCGAGCAACCGCCGTAGGGATTGGACTTGATGGCGTGGGCCCACTTCTTCTCACCGGTCGTGGCGTCCAGGGCGTACACGGTGTGGACGCTGCGGATGTACACGATCCCGTCGGCCACGGTCGCGCGGGGCCGTTCCGGAGATCCCATGCCCGTTACCGGCGCATCGGCGGAGGGCCGGAATCGACTCGAACCCGAGATGTCGGGCGCCCTCGTGCCGGACACGACGAAAACCCCGGCCGCCGGGCGCGACCGGGGTTTTCGTCGAGGTGCCGATTCAGACAGCCCGGCGGATCCGCACGCACCTGAGCAACGGGACGGCGGCCAGGCCGATGAGCTCGTGCGGGGCCTGCGGGAGCAGGAGGAGCACGGCGCCGGCGATGGCCGTGTTGAAGGCGTCCTGCCATTCGGGGCGCCGGTACTGGAGGCCGACGGTCTTCCACTTCTGTGGTTGCATGGATTCGTCCCTTGCTCGCGGTTCGTCTCGTGCACGCGGACACCGCAGGGACCGCCCCGGCCAGGGGGCGGTCCCTGTCTGCGTTGCCGATGACGGTATGCGGCGGGCGCGGGCCTTGACGTGACCATGGGCAGGCGTCGGCCAAGACGATATTCCTCCGCTGGTCCACGAACGGTCCACGCGGATCACTGGAAGAAGAAGCCGCAGGTCGGAGCGGCCCGGTGGTTCCCGAGAACCGATGTCGGCAACCAAGTCTCCAGTAAACAGGGGAGAGTTCAATTTTGGCCGGTTCTCGCCGACGTGCGCGGTGACGTGCCTCGACCCCGGGCCGTTTCGCCGGTCGTACCTTCGGTCCCTGTCGGTGGGCAATTGTCCGGCCGGCGGTTCAGCCGTTCGCGGGCCCGGCCCCCTCCACGGTCGGAGCGGGCCGCGGCAGGCGCGGCGTGGGCCAGTCCGGCTCCCACCGCCAGGCCGCCCACCGCTGCGCGTGCGCGAAGAAGCCGGTGCGTTCGGCGAGCATCGCGAGGACCTGGGCGCGGGCGGCGTCGACGGCCCGGTGCTCGATGTCGGAGATGATGCCGAGCCGCCGCACGTGCGCGTACTCGTCCTCGTCCTTCCACTCCCAGCGGGTGAGGTCGGGGTCGACGAGCAGGTCCACGGCGAGGTCGAAGGTGTCGAACCCGGCCCCGGTGCGGAGAGCGGGGTGCTCGAAATTGACGTACCAGTTCCGCAACCGGCGTCCGTCGCCGTCGGGGACGAAGAAGGCGTTGATGCTGAACCAGGCCGCCGGGGGCTTCCACAGCAGCAGGTCGGTCTCCTGCCACGTGGCTGCCCCGAGCTCCCACCGGCCGGTCGCCATCGCGTCGAACGCCGCCGTGCGCACCGAACGGTCCCCGTCCGCGCGGGCCTTCGCGTACAGGACGGGCCACCGGGCCTCCGCTCCGGGCGCGCAGGCGGTCACCAAGGCCTCGTCGGTGTCGCCGACGACCCGCATCGCCTGCTCGCTCCACACCCGGCCGGAGTGGTGCACGTCGCGCCGTACGACCGTCCGGCCCGTCTCGAAACCGCGCACCGCGTCCTCCCCCTGCACCGGCCACGGCCGGGACGTCCGGCGGGGCGGCACCATCTCAGCGCGCCCCGGCCGGGGTGGGCAAGCCGCCGCCCGGGGGCGGCCCGCACACGGCCCGGCCGGTTGGAGCGTTCGGACGCGGTCGCCGGAGGAGGGCGCCGCCTCAGTGGCCGGCGAGGAGACCGAGCGTGTCGATCACACGGTTGGAGAAACCCCACTCGTTGTCGTACCAGGCGACCACCTTGATGTGGCGTCCGTCGACGCGGGTGAGGGCGGAGTCGAAGATCGACGAAGCCGGGTTGCCCGTGATGTCGGACGACACGAGCGGGTCCTCCGAGTACTCCAGCACGCCGGCGAGCGGACCCTCGGCGGCGGTGCGGTACGCGGCCAGCACCTCGTCGCGCGTCACGTCGCGGGCGACGGTCGTGTTGAGCTCGACGATCGAGCCCACCGGGACCGGCACCCGGATCGAGTCGCCCGACAGCTTCCCGTCGAGGTTCGGCAGCACGAGACCGATCGCCTTGGCGGCGCCCGTGGTGGTCGGCACGATGTTGACCCCGGCGGCGCGGGCACGGCGGGGGTCGCGGTGCGGGCCGTCCTGCAGGTTCTGCTCCTGCGTGTAGGCGTGCACCGTCGTCATGAAGCCGTGCTCGATGCCGGCGAGCTTGTCGAGAACCGCGGCCAGCGGCGCGAGCGCGTTGGTGGTGCAGGAGGCGTTCGAGACGATGGTGTGCACGTCGGGGTCGTACGCGTCGGTGTTGACGCCGTACGCGAGCGTCACGTCCGCACCGTCCGACGGGGCGCTGACCAGGACCTTTTTCGCACCCGCATCGAGGTGGCCGCGAGCGGCCTTGGCCGAGGTGAAGCGGCCGGTGGCCTCCAGGACGATGTCCACGCCGAGCTCCGCCCACGGCAGCTGCGCCGGCTCGCGCTCGGCCAGCACCTTGATGCGGCGGCCGTCCACGACGAGGACGTCCCCGTCGACGCTCACCGGACGGCCGAGGCGGCCGGACGTCGAGTCGTAGGCCAGCAGCCGGGCGAGCGCGGTGGGCTCCGTGAGGTCGTTGACGGCGACGACCTCGAAGTCGCTGTCGCGCTCCAGCAGTGCGCGCAGCACGTTGCGTCCGATGCGGCCGAATCCGTTGATGGCGATGCGAGTCATGAATGGTGTCCCTTCGGTTCGCCACCAATGTCGCGTGCCGCGCCCGCCCGCGACAGCGGCATGATCGCCATGGTTCAAAAGGATCTCGCCACACGGTGGGCGGCGGGCTACTCGCCCTGGGTGAAGGTGCGCCGGTACTCGCTGGGCGTCGTGCCGAGGATCCGCTGGAAGTGCAGCCGCAGATTGGCCCCGGTGCCGAGGCCGACGTCGATGGCGATCTGCTCGACGCTCCGTTCCGAGCGTTCGAGCAGCTCGCGGGCCAGGTCGAGGCGGGCGCGCATGATCCACTGCATCGGTGTGTACCCCGTGTCCTCGACGAAGCGGCGCGAGAACGTGCGCGGCGACACCGCCGCGTGCCGGGCGAGCGCGTCGAGGGTGAGGGGCTCGCCGAGCCGGTGGAGCGCCCACTCGCGGGTGGCCGCGAACCGCTCGCCGAGCGGCTCGGGCACGCTGCGCGGCACGTACTGCGCCTGGCCGCCGCTGCGGTAGGGGGCGGCGACGAGGCGCCGGGCCGCATGGTTCGACGCGGCCACCCCGAGGTCGCCGCGCAGGATGTGCAGGCACAGGTCGATGCCCGAGGCGGCACCGGCCGACGTCAGTACGCTGCCCTCGTCGACGAACAGCACGTTCTCGTCGACCCGGACGAGCGGATGCCGTGTCACCAGCGCCCGCGTGTAGTGCCAGTGCGTCGTGGCGCGCTTGCCGTCGAGCAGGCCCGTCGCGGCGAGCGCGAAGGCGCCCGTCGAGATGGCGGCGAGCCGCGCGCCCCGGGCGTGGGCGGCGATCAGCGCGTCGAGCACGGCCCGCGGAGGATCGTCGCGGTCCGGGAACCGGTAGCCGGGAACGAAGACGATGTCGGCCCACGCGAGTGCGTCGAGGCCGTGGGCGACGTCGTACGACAGGCCGTCGCCACCGGTCACGAGGCCGGGTGCGGCCCCGCACACCCGCACCTCGTACGGCATGCTCGCGCGGGTCGCGAAGACCTGCGCGGGGATGCCGACATCGAGCGGCTTCGCCCCTTCGAGCACGAGGACGGCGACGCGATACAGACGGGAGGCTGACACGGGAGAGAGGTTACGTGGGGCGCGTCCCCGACGTGTCCACCGCGTGGACCGGGCGGCCCGGACGGACGGCACCGACCGGACCCTCTTCCTTCGCGGCCCACCGGTCGTCCCGCCTCGCCCCGTCCCGGGCGGCGGCGCCCACCGCACCGTGTCCGTCGTCCTCCCGTGTGCCCGTGTCCCGTGTGCCGGCCCGTCGGCCCGTACGGCCCCGCCACTTGTAAAAGTTCTGTCGGCATCGTTGTGTTTCCGCAGCTCATCGAAGCGCAGATCGGTCTAGACCACTAACGAGGCGGAAAACCGTTTACCGCATGCGTGTTCCTGTGGCTCACTATGACGTGTCCGCATCAAGTAGACGCGCGTAGACCGCTCTGCGGGAAGCGCGCGGCCGAGCCTTTCGACCGGACGCGATCGGTGTCGTCCGGGCACGACCACCACCACCGGGACCCGCGCCACGGCGCATGTGTTCCCGCGGCGCGGCAAGGGCCGTCCGCTCCCGGCGGCCGACCCCGCACCACGCCCGCCCTCCCGTCCGTCGTACAGCCTCCCGCCCCGGGCGCGTGGGCATCCACCGCGCCGGAGCACCGACCGGCACCACCGCATCCCGTCCCTCGACCAAGCAGGAGGAAACCTTGTTCTCCCGGATCCGTTCCGCGAAGTCCGTACAGGGAAGATTCGCTGTGGCCGGTGCCGTCGGCGCGAGCGTCGCACTGACCCTCGGCCTGATGTCGGGCACCGCCTCCTCGGCGCCGCTGCCGTCCGACAGCGCCGTGCCGCAGGGCAAGGGCTACATGGGCGTGGGCTACGTCCAGGACAGCAAGGACTTCAAGCCGGACACCCGGCAGCTGGACCTCGGGAAGAAGGCGCCGGGCGCGGACCTCCTGGCGAACCCCGTGGGCGTGGACGTCTCCAACTGGCAGGGCGCCATCAACTGGGGCTCGGTGCGCGCCGCGGGCATCGAGTTCGCCTGGATGAAGGCGACCGAGGGCACCACCTACAAGGACCCCAGGTTCAGCGCCAACTACCTGGGTGCCTACAACGCCCGCGTGATCCGGGGCGCGTACCACTTCGCGCGGCCCGACGTGTCCGGCGGCGCGGCGCAGGCGGACTTCTTCGCCGGCAACGGTGGCGCCTGGTCCCGAGACAACCTGACGCTCCCGGGCGTGCTGGACATCGAGGGCAGCTGCTACGGCAAGACGCCCGCGGCGATGCAGTCGTGGATCCTCGACTTCTACAACAGGTACAAGGCCCGCACCGGGCGCGACGTCGTGATCTACACCAGCGCGAGCTGGTGGAACTCCTGCACCGGCGGCTGGACCGGCATGTCCGCCCGGAGCCCGTTGTGGGTGGCCCACTGGACCACCGCGGGCAGCCCGAGCATCCCGAAGGGCTTCCCGTACTGGACCGTCTGGCAGTACACCTCCACCGGTTCGGTGAGCGGCATCTCCGGGAACGTCGACCGCGACCGCTTCAGCGGCGACCGCTCCCGCCTGCTGGCCCTGGCCAACAACACCCCGTGACCGCGGGGCCGGGCGTACGGTGATCTTCCCCGGGGGCCTGTGACCCCCGTGCGATCGGCTCCTCGGGGCGGAGCGGGCCAACGGGCCCGTCCCGCCCCGAGGTTGTGACCGACGGCCCGACAGTTCGGCGGTCCGACGGTCCGACGGTCCGACGGGCCCGACAGTCCGGCGGTTCGGTACGGCGGGGAGGCGCCCCTCGCCCCGCCGGGCGGCCCCGCTCGGGTCCGTGCCGTCCGACCCGGGCTGTCCGACCTGTGCCGTCCGACCCGTGCCGGACACAACGGCAGTTCACGAAGGAGAGAGCCATGAGTTCGACACCGGAGTTCCTCAGCAGGCGCGGCGCCCTGCTCGCCGGAACGGCCGCCCTGGTCGCCGGGCTGGGGCCGGCTGGCCGTACGGACGCGGAGGCGCGCATCCCCGACAGGGTGCGTTCCCCGCTGCCCGCCCTGACCCCGGCACAGCGCGCCGGGCAGTGCGTCATCCACTCCTACCCGGGACTCACCCCTCCGGACCGGCTGATGGAAGCGATCGGCCAGGGCCGTACGGCCGGGGTGATCTTCTTCGGGGAGAACATCGGGAGCCCGAGCCGGATCGAAGGCGTCGTCCGGGAGATGAACGAGGCGCACGCCTCCGCCCCGGTCAAGGCACCGCTGCTCCTGATGACCGATCAGGAGGGCGGCATGGTGCGCCGTCTGCCGGGCGAGCCCGTGCTGTCCGCGAAGGACGTCGGCGCCTCCGCGGACCCGGAGGGGCAGGCGGAGTACACCGGCAACGGGGCGGGCCTGAACCTCGCGGGCGTCGGCATGAACGTCAACCTGGCGCCGGTGCTCGACGTGTACCGCAGGACCGGTGACTTCACCGACCGGTACGAGCGGTCGTACGGCAAGCGCCCGGAGGCGGTCGGCGCCTGCGGCTCGGCCTTCATCACCGCGCAGCAGGACGTCGGGGTGGCGGCCACCGCCAAGCACTTCCCGGGCCTCGGCCCCGCCGCCGCGAACCAGAACACCGACCTGGGCCCCGTCACCCTCACCACGTCCGCGGCCACCCTGCGCGGCGTCGACGAGGTGCCGTACCGGGCGGCGATCTCCGCCGGGACGAAACTGGTCATGCTCTCCTGGGCCGTCTACCCGGCACTGGACGCCGACCGGCCCGCCGGTCTGTCCCCGGTCGTGGTGGGCGAGCTGCGCGACCGGCTCGGCTTCCGGGGCGTGACGGTCACCGACGCCCTGGAGGCCGGAGCCCTCCAGGCGTACGGCGGCACGGCACGGCGCGCAGTACTGGCCGCCGCGGCCGGCATGGACCTGATCCTGTGCTCGGCCCGCGACGTCGACCAGGGGGACGAGGCCGTGGCCGCGCTGAGCGGGGCCCTGGCGGACGGAACCCTCGACGGGACCGCCTTCGACGCGGCGGCCGGGCGCGTCGGCACCCTTCGCGGCAGCCTGTCCTGACCGGGACCGCCGCCGTCTTCCGGCGCCGACGGCCCGGCCGCGCACCGGTCCCTTCCCGGTGGGTCTGATCCGGACGGGAGGCCCTAACGGGATGCCAGGGCGGTGACCCAGTCGTCGACGGTGACGACGTCCGCCCACTGCGGGAACAGCTTCTCGGTGAGGAACCGGTGCACCTCGGCGTCGAGGTCCAGGCAGGCGTCGCCGAGGACGGTGAGGCCGAAGTCCAGGTCGTTGGCCTGGCACAGGGTGTGCAGCACCACGGCACTGGTGGCTATGCCGGTGAGGACGAGGCTGTCGATGCCGCGTGCCCTGAGCACCACGTCGAGGTCGCTGCCCGAGAACGCGCTCGCCCGCCTCTTGGTGACCACCACCTCGCCCGGCAGGGGCGCGATGTCGGGGTGGATCCCGGTGCCGGGATCGCCCTCGACATGGAGCCCGGCCCGCGCGACGGCGGTGAGCGCCCTGTTGCGCGGGCTCACTTCCGGGAAGCCCGGACGCAGCGCGATGACCACGTAGACGACGGGAATGTCCGCCGCCCGGGCGGCGTCGATCGCCCTGCGCAGGCGCGGCAGGTATCCGGAACCGTCGTCGGCGATGTCCACGACGTCGCGCTGGACGTCCATGACGAGAAGGGCGCTGCTCATACGGTCTCCAAGAAGGTGTCGGTTCGGACTGGGGCTGGGGGCGAGGGGGCCGACCGGGTCCTTGCGGCGTACGGGCGGGGCGGCCGGGGCGTTGCCTTCCGCATCCGTGACGGGCGCGGGCTCAGCCGGGAGGCGTGGGGGCTTCCGCGGTCCGCCGCCCGTGCCATGCCGACGAGGCGTCGAACAACGCCTGCACGGCGCTGCGGACCTGTCCGGCGACCACCTCCGGGGTCGATGCGTCGAGATTGCCGTCGAGGTGCAGGAACGCCAGGCCGTGGACGAGGGCCCACACCGTGGTCGACAGGGCGGCCGGGTCGGTGCCCGGGAACGTGTCGTGGGTGATGCCGTGGACGTACTCCCAGATGGCGGCGGTCGCGGCGACCCGCTCCGTGTCGTCCGGGTCGCACGGTTCCGCGAACATCACCCGGAACATCGCCGGGTGGTCGAGCGCGAAACGGACGTAGGCGACGGCGACCGTCGCGAGGTCGTCGGCCGACCTGGGGGAGGGGTGGGCCGCGGCCAGGTACTCGGCGAGCTCGCGGTAGCCCTCCGCCGCGACCGCGGAGACGAGCGCCTCGCGGTCCGCGTAGTGACGGTACGGGGCCGCCGCCGACACGCCGGCCCGTCGTGCCACCGCCCGCAGGGACAGCGCGGCACTGCCGTCCTCCTCCAGGAGCTCCCGCGCCGCGCGCAGGCAGGCGGCGCGCAGATCTCCGTGGTGGTACGCACTTGCTTGCGACATGGTTCACACCCTCTCATGTTTACACCGCTCACATCGCCCCCTAATGTGAGCGGTGCATACATTGTGATCGGCTGAGAGAAAGAAGGGGGAACGCGGATGACCGACGAGCTGTTCTCGCCGCTGCCCTTGCGTTCCGGGGCGACGCTGGGCAACCGGATCGCGAAGGCGGCCCTGGAGGAGGACATGGCCGGCGACGGGCAGCTGCCCGACCGGCGACTGCTGGTCCTGTACCGGCGCTGGGCCGCCGGCGGCACCGGACTGCTGATCACCGGCAACGTCATGGTCCACGCCGAGGCGCTGACCGGCCCCGCGGGCATCGTGCTCGACGAAGCCGCGCCGCTGGAGCCGTTCACCGAGTGGGCCGCGGCCGCCAAGTCCGGCGGCGGGGCCGCGTGGATGCAGATCAACCACCCCGGCCGCCAGATCCAGGCGAACATGCCGGGTGTGGTGTGGGGCCCCTCCGCGGTGGGCGTCGACCTGGGGCGGCACAGCAGCCGCTTCGGCCGGCCGGTCGCCATGACCCCGGAACAGATCGAGGCCACCGTGGCCCGCTTCGCGGTCACGGCCGCGCGGGCCGAACAGGCGGGGTTCGACGGCGTCGAGATCCACGCCGCGCACGGCTACCTCCTGTCGCAGTTCCTCTCCCCGCTGTCCAACCGGCGCACCGACGCGTGGGGCGGGCCGCTGGAGAACCGGGCCCGGATGCTGCTGGACGTGGTCCGTGCCGTCCGCGCCGCCGTCTCGCCCTCCTTCGCGGTCGCGGTGAAGATCAACTCCGCCGACTTCCAGCGCGGGGGATTCGACGCGGACGACGCCCGGCAGGTGATCGCGATGCTCGAACCGCTCGGCGTCGACCTGGTGGAACTGTCCGGCGGCAGCTACGAGAGCCCGGCGATGACCGGCCGCTCCGCCGACGCCCGCACCCGGGACAGGGAGGCCTACTTCCTGGACCTGGCGAAGGACCTCGTCGGAACCAGCCCACTGCCGTTGATGCTCACCGGCGGCATCACACGACGCGAGACCGCGGAGAAGGTCCTCGCCGACGGCGTGGCGCTCGTCGGGATGGGCACCGCCCTCGCCGTCACCCCCGACCTGCCCGACCGCTGGCGGGAGGGCCGTGAGGCCGAACGGCGGCTGCGGCCCGTCGACTGGTCCGACAAGACCCTCGCCTCCGCCGCCGGGATGGCGCAGGTCCGCCAACAGATGCGCCGCATCGCCCGCGGAAGCGACCCCGCGCCCGGCGTCCACCCGGCGCGCACCCTGATCGCCGAGCAGCTCCAGCAGTGGCGAGCGCTGCGCCGCTACCGCGCCTGGCTGTCCGGGGCACGGGACACCGCCGCCGCGGGCCGTACCATGTGAGCCGGACGGCACCGGACGCGCGGAGCCGCCGTGGGAGGCAGCCGGATCTGCTCCCGGCCCGGGGAACGGCCGGCCCCGCGGGGAGAAGCGCGTGCCG
The DNA here is from genome assembly GCF_040612315.1 of Streptomyces sp. NPDC006435. NCBI lineage: Bacteria > Bacillati > Actinomycetota > Actinomycetes > Kitasatosporales > Streptomycetaceae > Streptomyces > Streptomyces sp. NPDC006435. The sequence goes on along the minus strand of NZ_JBEXPY010000007.1, from coordinate 41,684 downwards.
TGGGCCATGGGCCTCCGAAGCACGGCCGGGGCGAGCGCCGGAACGGCGGTACGAAGGACACCGGAACACGGCCGCCAAGCACGGCCGGCCGTGCCTCCTCGCCGTGCGCTGCGGCGAGGGCCCCGTCCTCCCCGGACCTTCGCGTTCACCCCGCAGGGGCGTCGGGCGAGTGCCTCAGCCCAGTTCGATCCGGGCGACGACCGGCAGATGGTCGCTTCCGGTGGGCGGCAGGGTGCGGATCTGCCGGACGGTCGCCGAGCGGGCCATGACCTGGTCGATCCGGGCCAGGGGGAGGCCGGCGGGGAAGCTGAAGGCGAAACCCCGCTCCGCCGTGTTCATCCGTGAGGTCAGCGGGGCCAGCCCGCGGTCGTCGACGGTGCCGTTGAGATCGCCGAGCAGGAGGACCGTTCGCGCGCTGTCGGCGGCGACGGCCCTGCCCAGCAGGTCGGCGCTCTCGTCGCGCCGGGAGGACGCCAGGCCGCTCGCCCCGACGCGGACCGAAGGCAGATGCGCGACGTACGCCGCGATGTCGCCGTGCGGAGTGCGGACCACGGCCCGCAGCCCCCGGCTCCAGGCCCCCGTGATCCCCCGGGGCCTGATGTCCACCGCCCCGGCGTCGGTCAGCGGATGCTTCGACCAGAGCCCGACAGTGCCCCGGACGGCGTGGTGCGGGTAGTCCGGGGCGAGAGTCCGCGCATACGCCGTCAGCGCCGGGGGCACCAGCTCCTCCAGCGCGATGAGGTCGGGCCCGGCGTCGGCCAGGGCGCGGGCCGTGCCCGCCGGATCGGCGTTCTCGTCGCTGACGTTGTGCTGCACCACGACCAGCTCGTCCGGGCCGGCCCCGGCCCCGGGCAGGAGCAGCCCCCCGAAGAGGTACGTCCAGGCCACCGCCGGCAGCAGCAGCGCCGTCAGCGCGATCGCCGAACGGCGCAGCAGGGCCAGGACGAACAGCACCACGGCCACCGGACCGAGCCACGGAAGGAACACCTCCAGCAGACTGCCCAGGCGGCCCACGGAGTTGGGCACCACCCGGTGGAAGGCCATGAGCCCGGCCGTCAGCACCGCGAAACCGGCGAGCACCCGCCCCCGCTCCCAGGCCGACCGGTGCGGCGAATCCCGCCTCGCGCCGTCGCCCGCGACCCGCGGCACCGATCGCCGTCGTATCCACCCGGCCACTGCTGTCTTCCCCTCCACCACGGCTCCCCGTCTGCGTCCGCTCGACCTCGCTGCCCAGGACGGGCCGCCGGGCGGAACAGTTCCCGGGCCCCGCCCCCAGGAGGGTACGGGCGGGGCCCACCGGGTCCGGACGCGCTCAGTCCGCCAGGCCGCGGGCCCTTCGGAAGCGGTCCCTGCCCTCGGACAGCGTGACGACGGGGCCGGGGTAGTCGTACCGGGCCCGCTCCGGGGCCGGCAGCTTCCACGGCTCGTGCACCGCGGCCCCCGCGATCCCGCCGAGCTCGGGCACCCAGCGGCGGACGTACGCCCCCTCGGGGTCGTACCGCTTGCCCTGCGTCACGGGGTTGAGCACCCGGTTGGGCCGGGTGTCCGTGCCGGTGCCGGCCACCCACTGCCAGTTGAGCTGGTTGTCGGCCACATCGCCGTCCACCAGCAGGTCCAGGAAGTGGCGGGCGCCCACCCGCCAGTCGACGTACAGCGTCTTGACGAGGAAACAGGCCGCGAGCAGACGCCCCCGGTTGTGCATCCAGCCCTCGTGGGCGAGCTGCCGCATCGCCGCGTCGACCACCGGATATCCGGTAAGGCCCTGCTTCCACGCGGCGGTCTCCTCCTCCGCCGCCGTACCCGACCGCCAACGGTCGTGCCGGGTCCGGTAGTCCACGACGGCTGCCGCGGGCCGGGCCGCGAGCACCTGATGGTGGAAGTCGCGCCAGCACAGCTGCCGGACGAACGCCTCGGCGCCCGCACCGCCCACGAGGCGCGCACGGTGGACGAGTTCCGCGGGGGAGAGCGTGCCGAAATGCAGATGCGGGGAGAGGCGGGAGGTCGCGTCGCCGGCCAGATCGTCGTGGCGGTCCGCGTAATCCGCCGCGCCCGTGCGCCACCAGGCCGTCGCGCGCCTGCGGCCCTCGCTCTCCCCGCCCGTGGCCAGCCCCTTCGACACGCCGGTCACCGAGGCGCGGGAGGGCAGGCCCTCCGACGCGACGCCGTCGGGCACGGACACCGCCCGCGGAGCGGGCAGCGGGGTCCGCGGGAGCACCTGCGACCAGCGGCGGAAGTACGGGGTGAAGACCGCGAAGTGGTCCGACCCCGCGGGCGTCACCGCGCCGGGCGGGACCACGGTGGTCACCGCGTCGTGCACGCGCAGACGCCGGCCCGCGGCCGCCAGCGCCTCCCGCAGCCGCGCCTCCCGCGCCAGTGCGAAACGGCTCGCTCCGGCCGACATGTGCACCTCGCCCGCGTCCACCTCCGCGGCGACCCGGCACACCTCCTCGACCGTGCCGCCCGAGCGCACCACCAGCCTGCCGCCGCGCCCGCGCAGGGCGGCATCCAGGTCGGTCAGGCAGTCGGCGAGGAACGCCCGGCGATTGGGCGGGGCGAAGCCGGCCGCGTCGATGGCGGAGTCCCGCACGAACAGCGGCACCACTTCGTCCGAGGCCGCGAGCGCCGCGCGCAGCGGCGGATGGTCGTGCACCCGCAGGTCGGCGGTGAACAGGACGATCGGGACGGTCATGGCATCACTCCTGGGCGGGTCCGGTCGGGGGGGGGGGAACGGCCCCCTGACAACCGTGCGGACCCCCCGGCGGTGGCGGGGGCCGCGGCTGTTTTTCGGGCCCGAAGCGATGCGTCCCCGTCGGGCGGCGACCGGTGAGGGGGGACAGGGCCCCGGCGGACCGCCGGAGCACCCGGGCGGTCCGCGCCCGGCCCGTCAGCGGCGCGGTGACCGCCGCACCGTCAGCACCGCCACGTCGTCGTGCCGGTCGCCGCCCCCGGCGAACTCGCGGGCGTCGTCGTAGAGCGCGCGCGGCAGATCGGTGGGGGAGAGCGAAACGTGCCGGGTGAGGCTCTCGGTGAGGGGGTAGAACGAACCGTCCGCACCACGGGTCTCGGTGAGCCCGTCCGTGGTCAGGAGCAGGGTTGCACCGGGCGGGAAGACGAACCAGTCGACCGTCGCGGGCTCGTCCGCGAGATCGGCGAGACCGAGGGGGACCCCGGAGGTGAGGGCCGGCGTCATGACGGTGGAGTCCTGCAGCAACTGCGGCAGGACGTGACCGCAGTTGATGGCCTGCGCCTCCGCGCCCGCGTCGATGCTGAGGACGAGCGCGGTGACGAACCGCTCGTCGTCGCCGGTCTGCGCGGCATAGGAGTTGTGCCGTACGACGGAGGCGTCCAGGGCGTCGACGAGCGCGGTCAGGGTGGGCTCCCGGTGGGCCGTCGCACGGAAGGCGCCGATGACGGCGAACGCGGCGCCGACCGCCGGGAGGCCCTTTCCCTGGACGTCGCCGATCAGCACCCGGGTACCCCACGGCGAGTCGACGACGTCGTAGATGTCCCCGCCGACCAGACGGTCCTCCTGCACCGGCTCGTACACGCCGTTCACCAGGACGTCGTCGGTGAGCATCGGCAGGGGGCGCAGGATGTGACGCTGCATCGCGGCCGCGGTGGAACGCAGCCGCATCATCTCCTGCTCCCGGCCGATGCGGCGGTGGCACGCGTACACGGAGGCCGCCCCCAGGACGAGGGTGAGCAGGATCATGAGGATCCTGTCGAGCCACGGCCACCCGTCCCCCTGCCGGACCAGCATGGCGAGGATGACGACGAACTCGGTCCAGGCGGCCACGAACTGCGTCTGCCGGACGGTGCACAGCGCGGACGCCGCACCCGGGAGGAACACGAGGAGCCCGAGAAGCCACACCGGGGACTGCGACAGGGCCCCCAGAACCGTCACCAGCAGGGTCACCACGGCGACGGCGATCACGACTTCGGCCCCGCTCGGAGGCTCGATGGCCTCCACCGGGCGCGTCGGCTTCTTCGAATGGTTACGGAGCACGGGACCTCCGGGACAGATGGTGCATTTCCCTTTACCGTAGACAGCCCCCGGCCGCAGGGCGACCGCGCCTCGCCGGGCGGCCGTTCCCCTCCCGGCGGCAGGCGTTCCGGGGCGGCGCACGGCGTGCCGGGCGGCGGGGATAGGGTTCCGCCCGAAGGGGAGGGAACCGGATGCTGCAGGCACTGGGACTGGGACCGGCCGAGGAGGCCGTCTACACCGCTCTGCTGCCCCGGACGTCCGCCACCGCCGAGGATCTCGTCCGGCAGACCGGACTGGAACGCGCCGGTATTGCCCGCGTCCTGCGCGACCTGGCGACACGCGGTCTGGTCGCGGTGGTGCCGGGGGAGCCGGGCGGCGGGGCACCCGCCCCGGCCGACCGGGAAACCGGCGACGGACCCGACACCCGGTACCGGCTCACACCGCCGTCCGTGGCCCTCGCCCCGCTCCTCGTCGAGCAGCGCAACGCGTTGCAACGGGCCGAGACCGCGTTCTCGGTGCTCACCGAGCAGTACCGGAACACCGCCGCGCACCCCGCGGGCAGCGTCGTGGAGGTGGTCGTCGGCGTGGAGCAGGTCGCCCACCGGTTCCACCAGTTGCAGCGCGGCGCACAGCGGGAACTGCTCGTGTTCCTCGTGGGCGAGCCCATCGCGGTACCGCGCGAGGACACCGACCTGGCGGAGAGTTCCGCACTGGACCGCGGGGTCGATTTCCGGGTCGTGGCCGCGAAGGACTACCTCGACGGGCACGAGGTGGCACCGGACATGCGGGAGGCCATCACGGCGGGGCTGGAACTCCGCCTGGTCGAGAACCTGCCGCTGAAGATGGTCGTGTCGGACCGGGAACGCGCCATGGTGCCGCTGGAGGTGGCCGGCTCCTGCGGCGAACCGAGCGCCATCGTCGTGCACCGCAGCGGCCTGCTCACCGCCCTTGTGCACCTGTTCGAGAAGGAGTGGGCGCAGGCCCGGCCGCTGTACCCCACCACCACGGGCGTACGGGCGCAGGTGGCAGCGGAGAAGCAGCCGACCGAAGGCGAACTCGAGGTCCTTTCCCTGCTGTTGGCGGGAGTCTCCGACCGGCGGGCGGCCTCGCAGCTCGGCGTCTCCATCCGGACCGTGGAACGGCGGACACGCCGCCTGATGGACCTCGCGGGAGCGGACTCCCGACTGCAACTCGGCTGGCACGCGGCCCGTGCGGGCTGGCTGTGACCGGCAACGACACGACCCTCTGACGGAAACCCGACATGCGGGAAACCCGTCATGCACAGGCATCCCTGCACCGTCCGAACCTCTGCCAGGCTGCAGCCGCACCACGGCATTCCACTGCGTCGAGTAGGGAGACCCATGCGCCCCATCACCCGCATAGCCATGGCTGTGGCATCCGCCACGGCCATGGCTCTCACCGCGGTCACACCGTCCGGTGCGGCGGACGCACCGCGTGACACCGCATCGGGGAAGAGGCCCGTCGTAGGCAGCGAGGCCGCGCAGAACCGCGGCAAGCAGACGACGGTCACGCTCGTCACCGGCGACAAGGTCCTCGTGACCACGGACAGGTCGGGCCGCAGCTCCGCGGCGGTGCTGCCCCGCGAGGACGGCACGCAACCGCTGTTCCGGACCCACCAGTTCGGCAAGGACCTCTACGTCTACCCCGAAGGCGCCACCCGCGCCATCGGCGAGGGCGTGGTCGACGAGCAGCTGTTCAACGTCACCGGGCTCATCCGCCAGGGATACGACGACGGACACACCGACGCGCTCCCGCTGATCGCCACCTACGGAAACGGCGTGGACGTCGCCAGGAGCGCACCGAAGGCACCCCGCGGCTCCGAACGGAGCCTGCTCCTCCCCGCCGTGGGCGGCGTCGCGCTCAAGATGGACAAGGACACCGCCGCCACGTTCTGGCAGGACGTCACCGCCCCGCGCTCGCGCTCCGCCTCCACACCGCGGAAGCTGTGGCTGGACGGCAGGGTCGAGGCCAACCTGGAGCGGTCCACCGGGCAGGTCCACGCGCCCGAGGCATGGGCGGCCGGCTACGACGGCAGGAACACCAAGGTCGCGGTGCTGGACACGGGCGTGGACGCCGAGCACCCGGACCTGGCCGACCGGATCACCGCCGCCGAGAACTTCACGGACTCCACGGGCACCGGGGACCGGGTGGGCCACGGAACCCACACCGCTTCCACGGTCGGCGGGTCCGGAGCCGCCGACAAGGGCCGCAAGAAGGGCGTGGCCCCCGGTACCTCCCTGCTCGTCGGCAAGGTCCTCAACGACAGCGGGTACGGCCAGGACTCCTGGGTCATCGCGGGGATGCAGTGGGCCGTCGACCAGCAGGCCGACGTCGTCTCCATGAGCCTGGGCAGCCCCTCGGCGGGGGACTGCACCGACCCGGTGGCGCAGGCCACGAAGCAGCTCGCGAAGAGCACCCGCACCCTGTTCGTCGTCGCCGCGGGCAACGCCGGCTCCGCCACCGGGACCGTCTCCTCGCCCGGATGCGTACCCGACGTGCTGACCGTCGGCGCCGTGGACCGGGACGACACCACCGCCTGGTTCTCCAGCCGCGGCCCCGTGGCCGCCACCCACGCGCTCAAGCCCGAGATCGCCGCCCCCGGCGTCGACATCTCGGCGGCCAGCGCGGGCGGTCGCGGCGTCTACGCCTACCGGACGATGTCGGGCACCTCGATGGCGACCCCGCACGTCGCGGGCGCCGCGGCCATCCTCCGCCAGGCCCACCCGGACTGGACCGCACAGCAGATCAAGGCCGCACTGGTCTCCTCGGCCCGCACCGGCGGGAAGGTGGCCGGCGCCGACCAGACCGGCGGCGGCGTCCTCGACGTCTTCGCCGCGGTCGAACAGAAGATCCTCGCCGCCCCCTCCGTCCAGGCCGGCAGCTACAACTGGCCGCAGGACGCCTCGGACCGCACCACCGTGCAGGTGCCCTTCACCAACACCGGCGACAAGGACCTCACCCTGGACCTGAAGGTCAGCGGTGTGCACGGCAACGACGGCAGCACGGTCCGCTCCGGCATCATCGGGCTCGAACGGCACAGGGTGACGGTCCCCGCGGGAACCACCGTCCAGTTGCCGGTCCGGATCGACCCCACCGCCCGTCTCCAGGACTCCCAGTACGGCGCGGTCACCGGCCGGATCCTGGCCACCGGAAACGACGTGCACGTCTCCGTGCCGATCACGCTCCACGTCGAGCCAAAGACGGTCACGCTCCGGGTCAAGACCCTCGACCGCAACGGCGCCGCCGCGACCGGCAACTCCTCCCTGGACCTCGTCGGCCTGGACACCGACAGGGGAGAGCGCCGTAACAATGCCGGAGCGCCCGACCAGACCTATCGCGTCCGTCCAGGAAGCTACTCCCTCAGCGGCTTCGTGACGACGTACGACGCCGGCAACGCGCCCGAATCGATGAGCTACCTCGCGCGGCCGCAGCTCCGCCTCACCCGGGACACCGTCGTCGTCCTCGACGCCCGCAGGGCCCACCGGCTGAGCCTGGACACGGAACGGCCCGCGAAGGTGGACACGACCACCCTCAGCTATGCCCGCAGCTGGGACGACACCTGGCAGGTCTCCGGCTCGCTCTCCGCGGACGACACCGTCCAGAAGTTCTACGCGGACGTCGACGGGCGTGCCACGGACGGCACCTTCACGTTCCGGCCCACCTGGCGTGCCTCCGGGTCCCAGGACGGCTCGTCCTACGTCTACAACCTGACGTTTCCCACCTCGGGACCGCTCGACGCCGACCGGACGTACCGGCCCAAGGACTCCCGGCTGGCGCGGGTCACCGAGACCTGGAACGCCATGGGCAAGGAAGCGGACTACCTGGACGCCATATTCCTGCGCCCCGCCGAGGACAGCGCCGCGTACATTCCCGTGAGCCCGTACGGCTCGGTGCACGTGCCCGGCACCCGCACCGCCTACTACACGGCCGCCGAGGACGCCGTCTGGTACCACGGCGCCATGTCCAGCTTCCCGTTCGCCGCGTTCATGGTCGACCAGGAGCGCACCTACCGGCCCGGCGAGCGACGCACCGAGGAGTGGTACGGCGACCTCCTGAGGCCGTCCGCGCCGCGTGACAGCGACGGCAAGCTGCTGCTGACCGCCGAGCGCCAGGGCAATCTGATGGGTTTCCAGACCGGGTTCTGGCTCGACGGCTCCGGGGACCACTGGTCCTACGGCGGCTCCTTCGGTGACATCGGCAACCTGGCGCTGAAGCGCGACGGCGAGCTGATCGGCAAGCGCATCGACCCCTTCGGCGTGTTCGAGGTGCCGGACGAGGACTCCGCCTACGAACTCACCCAGAACCTGGAGAAGATAGACACCTCGGACCGGAACTGGCTGCGCTCCACCGCCGTCACCACCTCCTGGAGCTTCCGCTCCCACCGGGAACCGGACGTCTACTCGCGCGGTCTTCCGCTGCTCTTCCCGGCCTACGACCTGCCGGTGGACGGCATGAAGACCCTGCCCGCGGGGAAGGGGCTGAAGGTCGGCCTGTCGGTCGAGGGCCACGCCGGATACACCCCGGGCGCGATCACGCAGGCCACGCTGTCCTACTCCTACGACGGCGGAACCACCTGGACCCAGGCGCCGACCGAGCAGCAGGACGGCCGCTGGACGGCGGTCCTCGACCACACCGGAGCCTCCGGCGAGAAGGTCACCCTGAAGACGACCCTCACCGACGCCAACGGCAACGCGGTCACCCAGACCGTCACCCGCGCCTACGACGTCCGGTGAGCATCCGTTAGACACCCGGAAGACACCCGGCCGGGCCGCGTGGGCCAGTACGTCCGCCACGCGGCCCGGCCGGGTCGGGCCGTCAGTGGGCGCAGACGTGGGGAGCCGCGACACCCGTGGCCGGGGGCTCGCTCGCGGCGGCGGCGCGCGCCACGTCGGACAGCAGGCGCAGGCGCTCCGCACGGTCCAGATAACGGCCCGCGACCAGGACGGAGTCGATCCGCCGCGTATGACGGACGTCGGTGCGCGGGTCCGCGTCCAGGACCAGCAGATCGGCGCGGTCGGCGGGCAGGCCGAGCATCCGGGCGGGCGCGGCGGTCGCGGCGTGGAGGACGTCCCGGGTGGGCAGTCCGGCCTCGGAGAGCAGTTCCAGCTCGTGGTGGAGGGAGAAGCCGGGAACCGCGTAGCCCGTTCCGGTGTCGGTGCCCGCGAGCAACTGCACACCGGCCCGGTGGAGTTCCGCGACGAGGCGCAGCCGGTGCTCGTAGATCCGGTGGATACGGGCGGTGTCCCGCGCGGTCCGCCCCGCGGTCAGGGCGGACCACACGTCGGGCCAGTATCCGGTCATCCAACCGGGCAGATACGCGAACTCGGGTGAGTTCTGAGGGAGTTGATCGGTGCGCTCCAGGGAGTGGTGGACGGTGAGGGTCGGCACGACACGGGTGCCGTTGGCTGCGAGCCGGTCGAACAGGGCCCGGGCGCGGCCGACGTCGTACGTCTGCACCGCCTGCCACTCCACCGCGTGCACCTGCCGGAACCAGCTCGCGTAGCGCTCGAAGCTGGTGCCGACGGCGGGGTCGATGCGGACCTTCGCCATGGCCCGCCCGATCTCGGACTCCCGGGCCGAGGTGGCGAGGAGAAGGGCGTGGAGGTGCTCGATGGACTGCTGCCCGGCGTCACTGGCACGGGCGACGGGCAGGGTGTCGGGGCAGTGGCCCGCGTACCGCAGGCCCTGCCGGCGGGACTCGTCGGCGATCGCCTCGTACGCCTCGGGCGTGAGCCGCGAGTACACTTTGACGAAGTCCGCGCCGCTCGTCTTCGTCTCGCGCACCGCGCGGCGCGCGGACGGGGCGTCGGTGACCTCGACGACGCGTTCGTCGAGGTCGTCGGCCCACAGCGAGGGGCTCCCGTCGATGATCGAGCCGGCGATCACCCAGCGGGGGCCGAGGAGTTCGCCCGCACGGACCTTGTCGCGCCACTCGTGGTGGACCGGCCTGCCCCACATCTCGCGCACCGCGGTCACACCGTTGAGCGGGAAGAGGGGCGGCAGCACGTCTTCCGGCCCGTTGTTGTGGACGTGGGACTCGACGAGGCCGCCCGGGACGATGTACTTGCCGGTCAGGTCGTACACCGTCGCCCCGGGGGGAACCGGGACCTCGGCCGAACGGCCCGTACGGGTGATGCGGCCGTCGTGCACGAGGACGGTGTGGTCGGGGCCCGCACCGAGGACGGTGGCGTGGGTGAGGGCGATGGTGGTACCGGAACGCCGGTCGGACACGGACGTCGTGTGTCCCGGTGTCATGCGGGGGGCGGCCGCCGCGGACGGTGCGGCGGACAGGAGGGCGCCGCCGGTGAGGGCGGCCGAGGCGGCGAGGGCTTCGCGTCGAGTGGGCATGGCACCACTCTGGCCCCGGCCCGGGCACCGGTCACTGGCTCCAGGCGGTGAGCGGGAGGTGTCGGTGGCAACACCATGGGGAGTGGCACCACGACCTCGGACGGACCGGCGGGGCCCGTGGTGCCGGGATCACGGCCCCGGGCGGCGCGGAGCGTCGATCTCGGCGAGCACGTGCTCGACGTGCGGGCGCACCCGGGCCCTCAGCCCGTCGCTCCAGGTCTCGTCCCGGTAGTGGCTGGTGAGGTACAGGTTCCTGGCGTGCTCCAGGACGGGACGGTGCTCCGGGGGCAGCCGGGCGAGGGCCCAGTCGGCGGCGGCGTCCTTCGACTTGATCCCGCCCGTGACGAGGGTGGTCCAGACGCGTGCGAGGGTCAGGAGGACGTTGCGGGTGTCGTCCTCCAGCTCGGCCAGGAGCGCGGGGACGCCCGCGACGCTCGCCCGGACGAGGTCGGCGTGCGGCACCGGGTCGAGGACCTCGGCGGGACGCGGCCCGGTCAAGGGGTGATCGCCCGCCAGGACCGCCGTGAGCACGAGGGCGAGGTCCGGCATCGGGCCGGGGCGCGGAACGTGCCCCGCCTCGTATTCGGCGCGCAGCCACTCGCCGTGGAGGAAGTCCCCGGTCGGCGGGAACCGCCAGGGACGGACCTCGGACCGGACCACCACGGTGAGTTCGACCGGCCGGACCGCGGGCGTGAGACCGGAGATCTCCAGCAGGCCCGCCAGGAGCGACCGTCGCTGACGGTCACTCAGGCTCCGGCGTGCGACGGCCAGGACGTCCAGGTCACTGGCCGGGACGAGCCCCCCGAGCACGGCGGACCCGTGGAGGTAGGTGCCGACGAGGTCCGGTCCCAATGCGTCGCGGACGAGTCCGACGGTCCGTTCGAGCTGATCCATCACAACAGTGTCGGACACGCGCGGCCACATCGACGCCGAAGAGGGGCACAACACCCCGAGCGGCCCGTGCGGAGGAGCGGTTCCGCATCATGCGCGAGGCCCGGGGCGGTTTTCTCCGGCCGGCCGGCGCGTGATATTCGGCCAGGAACGATCGCTTCGTGCCATTCATCATCAACTGTCCTCCGGTCCGACCGGGGCCCGGCTACACAGGAGGACGGGGTCGTCACACCGCGTCCCCGAACGGTGGCCGGTCATCGAGGAGGTCCGGACGGTTGTTGACCATCGATGTGGCGGTGCCGCCCGCAGTTGTCGTCGCCCTGCGGCTGCGCCGGTGTACGCGGGCCGGCCGGTGAGCCCCCGCAGGCGCCGGCCCGCGGCGACCTGGCGCCCGCCGGCCCGGCGGCGTACCCGCGGGCCCCACGGACCCGGCAGGCCGGGCCGCCCCAACAGGTCCGGGGGACCCCGCAAACGGCAACGGGCGGACGACCGGCTGATCGGGCCCCTCGCAGCCGCGGCCCTGGGCATCGCCCTGACGGTGACCGTCGTCAACTGGCTGCTGGCCCACCGGTGGATCCTGATCGCCCTGTGCGTCCTCGCGGCACTGGCCGGCGCGGGCCTGCTCCACCGGAGGCGGCAGCGGGAGCGATGGGAAGCGGTCCGGGCGCGGGGACTGCGTTACGCGCTGCCCCAACTGGACGCCCTGCACCACACCCGGTTCGAGGACGCGGTACGGGACCTGATGCACCGTGACGGCTGCCGGGACGCCACCCGGGTCGGCGGCAGCGGCGACCTGGGCGCCGACGTGAAGGCCACCGACCCCTACGGGCGCAGATGGGTGATCCAGTGCAAACACCGCCGTGACGGCCTCTCCGGCTCCGCCGTGGGCACGCCGGACCTCCAGATCCTCAATGGCACCGCCCGCCAGGTCCACGGCGCCGACATCGCGGTGATCGTCACCAACGGCCGGGTGACCGCCCCCGCCGTGACCTTCGCCGAGCAACAGCGTCTGCACGTCGTCGACCGCCACACCCTGGGGGCGTGGGCGGCCGGTTCACGCCCGTTGTGGGAGCTGCTCCGCGCCGTCCCGCCACCCCGCGGACCGGCCCCGCTCTCCTGAACACCGCGGGGCCGCGCCGAAGGAGGACGCCTCACCGCGAAGCCCCCTGCCGCTCCGGGCCGTCGGGCCTTGTCCCCCGTGCGAGCCACAGCCGGATGTCCACCGTGAGGTGACGATCTCCGGCCGCCGGATCCGTAACGTCCGTCGCGGACCGCGACACGCCGTTCACGGGTTCGACGAAGGAGCATCGATGAGGTTCGTCCAGCAGTTCCTGGCCGTCATGGTGATGTACGCCATCGGCGGCACCACCGTCACCGCGGTGAAGGAGAACGACTGGCTCACGTGCGCCCTCGGCCTCGTGGCGGCCGCGCTGGCGGTGTTCGTGTACGCATGGGTCGTACGGCGCACCGAGCACCGGCGGGCCCCGGACGTGGCCCGCGAGGGCGCCGCGGCCAGGACCGGCTGGGGGGTCCTGATCGGCGCCGGGATGTTCGGCGCCGTCATCGTCAACCTCTTCTCCTCCGGTCACTACGAGGTCGACGGCCCGGGCTCGGTGCAGGGCGCGCTGGGGCTGTTCGGCTTCATGGCCGCCGCCGCCGCGACGGAGGAAGTGGTCTACCGCGGTGTCCTGTTCAGAATCGTCGAGGAGCACATCGGCACGTACGTCGCGCTGCTGCTGACCGGCCTCGTGTTCGGGCTCTCGCACCTGCTCAACGAGCACGCCACGCTGTGGGGCGCCATGGCCATCGCCATCGAGGCCGGCTTCATGCTCGCCGCCGCGTACGCCGCCACCCGCAGCCTCTGGCTGACGATCGGCGTGCACTTCGGCTGGAACTTCGCCGCGGCCGGGATCTTCAGCACCGAGGTCTCCGGCAACGGCGGCAACCTGGGGCTGCTGGACGCCACCATTTCGGGCCCGGAACTGCTCACCGGCGGCAGTTTCGGACCGGAGGGCAGTGTGTACTCGGTGGGCTTCGGGGCCCTGCTCACGCTCGTGTTCCTGTGGCTGGCCCACCGGCGCGGCAACATCGTGCCGTTCGGCGCTCGGCGCGCCGAGCGCGCCGAGTCCACCGTTACACTGCCCCGATGATCATTCGCCGGCGGGTTCCGGAGTCGTGGCGCCGGCTCGACATCACGGTACGGGACCTGCCGCTCGGGCTGCTGCTCCTCGTCGCCTCCCTGCTGCCTTCGCTGCACGGGAACGGGACGGAGGTCGGCGGTCTGCCCAACAGGCCCGCGGACGCGCTCGCCGGGGTCGCGGCCGTCCTCCAGTGCCTCCCGCTCGCCGTGCGCCGCCGGTGGCCGTCGGTCTGCGTCGCCCTGGTCATGGCCGGCTTCGTCCTCGACCAGCTCCGGGGCTACCACCTGTTCGCCGGCTCCGCACTGCCCGTCGCCCTGCTGAGCGCGGGCTCCTACCTGGAGCGGTACCGGCGTGCCGTCCCCGTCGTCCTCTCCGTGGTGTTCGGGGCCCTGTCCGTCGTGCTGTACCGGATCGGCCCGGGGCGCGACCCGCTGGCCGAGTTCGTGACGTTCTACCTGGCGCTGGCCCTCGCGTGGGGCATCGGTACGTGGATGCGTTCCGCCCGCGCCGCGGAGGCCGACCGCCGCAGACGCGGCGCCGAGGACGCCCGCAACGCCGAACGCACCCGCATCGCACGCGAGTTGCACGACGTCGTCACCCATCACGTCACGGCGATGGTCGTGCAGTGCGAGGCCGCCCGGTATCTGACCGCCGCGCCCGAACGCCTCGATCGGAGCCTGGCCGCCGTCAGCGACACCGGCCGACGGGCCATCACCGACCTGCGGCACCTGCTCGACCTGCTCGACCCGGACCACGGCCCCGAACCCAGGACACCGCCGGGCGGCCGGCTGCTCACGCTCGTCGAGCAGACCCGCCGGGCGGGGCAGCCGGTGGAGTTCACCGAGGAGGGCACCCCGGCGACGACGACCGGCAGCGCCGACCTCGTGGCCCACCGCGTGGTGCAGGAAGCCCTGACCAACGCCCTCAAGTACGACCACGGCGGCAGGACCTCGGTCCTGGTGCGCCACTGCGAGAAGGAGATCATCGTGGAAGTCGGCACGGACGGTTCGGGCTCGCGGGCCGGGGCCCCCGGCGGGAGCGGACGGGGGCTGGCCGGTCTGCGGGAACGGGTCGACCTCCTGGGCGGCGACTTCAGCTCCGGCCACCGGACGGGCGGCGGCTTCGTCGTCCGGGCCCGGATACCCGGGAGGAACCCGTCGTGAGCGCACCGGTCCGGGTCCTCGTCTGCGACGACCAGGTGCTCGTCCGCACCGGCCTGTCCACCATCATCGACGCCCAGCCCGATCTGGAGGTGGCGGGCGAGTGCGGGGACGGGCTGAGCGCGGTCGGGCTCGCCGGCCAACTGCGCCCGGACATCGTGGTGATGGACGTGCGCATGCCGGTGCTCGACGGCATCGAGGCCACCCGCCGACTGGCCGGCCCCGGCGTGGAACATCCCGTCAAGGTGCTCGTGGTGACGACGTTCAACCTCGACGAGTACGTCTACGAGGCACTGCGCGCGGGCGCGAGCGGGTTCCTGCTCAAGGACGCGCCGCCGGACCGGCTGCTGCACGGCATCCGGACCGTCGCCACGGGCGCGGCGCTGCTCGACCCCGACGTGACGCGTCGGCTCGTGGGCCGGTACGCCGCCCGGATCCGGCCCACCGGGGGCACCGCGCAGGACATTCCGCTGACGCCGCGCGAGATGGAGGTGCTCCGGCTCATCGCGGACGGCCGTTCCAACAGCGAGATCGCAGCGGCCCTCGTGATCAGCCACGAGACCGTCAAGACCTTCGTGTCCCGCATCCTCACCAAACTCGGCCTGCGCGACCGCGTCCAGGCGGTCGTCTTCGCCTACCGCCACGGCCTGGTGACCTGAGCCCGCCGGGCGTGGCCGGATCCGTCGGCGCCCTGTTCCCCCGGCCCGCCCCGTGCGGAAGGCTGTGGCGTACGAACCACGACCGGCGGCCCGACCGACAGAACGGGGCATGTGATGGCCGAGGTACGGGAAGGCGACGCGGGGGAGCCCGCGCAGCACACGATGACCTCGTTCGACGACATCTACGACCGGGCCGACCCCCGCGCCTTCTTCCGCGAACTCGGCGCGTTCGGCTACCGGACACCGCATCACGCCCAGCGCGTCCTCCGCCGGCTGGCGGCACTGCGGCTGCGGGCCCCGGGAGAAGCGGTGCTGGACCTGTGCTGCTCGTACGGCATCAACGCGGCTCTGCTCAACCACGAGTTGACCCTGGACGACCTGTACGCCCACTACACGTCGCCGCGGGTGACCGCCATGACCTCGGAGGAACTGACCGAGCACGACAGGTCCTTCTTCCGTGCCCGCCGCAGACGGGACGCCGTCCCGGTGATCGGCCTGGAC
The DNA here is from genome assembly GCF_040612315.1 of Streptomyces sp. NPDC006435. Classification (NCBI taxonomy): domain Bacteria; kingdom Bacillati; phylum Actinomycetota; class Actinomycetes; order Kitasatosporales; family Streptomycetaceae; genus Streptomyces; species Streptomyces sp. NPDC006435. The sequence continues at coordinate 25,978 of NZ_JBEXPY010000007.1, read as the reverse complement.
ATCGCGCCCAACGCCATCGCCCACGCACGGGCGGTCGGCCTGCTCGACGCCGGGTTCGCCGAGAACCTGGAGACCGCCCCGCCGTCCCGGGACCTGCTGGAAGCGGCCCGGAGCGTCCGGCTCATCACCGTCACGGGTGGTGCCAGCTTCCTGTCCCGGGCCACGTTCCAGCCACTCCTGGACAACGCCCGCCCACTGCCGTGGGTCGCGGCCTTCGTCCTGCGCACCGGCTCCTACGCACCCATCGCCGACCATCTGGCCGGTCACGGCCTGACCACCGAGACGCATACCGGACGCACCTTCGTCCAACGCCGCTTCACCGGCGCCGCCGAGCAGCGGTACGCCGTCGACGCGGTGACCGCCCAGGGGCATGACCCGGACGGCAGGGAATCGGCGGGCCATTTCCACACCGCACTGCATCTCTCGCGCCCCGCGGCCGATGCCGGCACGCCCCCGCTCGACGAACTGGTCGCGGACGAATGATCCCCGCCCTCCACCGGGAGCGCGGAACACACCCGTCGGGCAACCGCCCGGCAGAGGCCGAGGCCCCGGCAGCCGTGCTCAGCCGTCCTCGCTCAGGACGACCCCGTACTCGTCGTCGTAGCCGTCGTCCTTCAACAGGAGCGACAACGTGCCGCGTTCACCGGTGAAGCGGATGTCGACGGTGCTCTCCTTCTCCCCCAGGAGGAAACGGGCCGTGGCCGGACGGCGGGCGGCCTCGCCCCAGCGGGCCACCCAGCGTTCCGCATCGTCCCCGGACCCCTCGCCCTCCACCGCGAGATCGGCCAGCCCGTCGACGTCCCGGGCCCCGAGCCGCGCCAGAACCCGCTCCGTGACGGAGAGACTGCCCGGGGTGGGGCGGCCGGTGACCTCCAGATCGAGCTCGGAGACACCGCTCCTGACCCGGGCGGGCGTCTTGTCCGTGTTCAGGGCATCGCATCCGCCGAGTACCAGCACCGCCGCACCCACCAGGCCCGAGGTCCGGTACGCCCGCCTCAACCGAGCCTCCCCGGACGGTCGACGGCCGGCGGACGACAAAGCGCCGGGCAGGTGGCCGCGAACCACCTGGATCCGGGCATGGCTGTGCTCAGCAAGAAGAACCCCTTCCATTTCTGCAAAGGCCGAGAAATCGCTAAGGCCTCCTCCGGCCGCCCCAGAGGGACGACGGCGCCCCGGGCGCTCCCGGCCGGGGCGCCGTCGCTCGGGCAGAGCGGCGGTCGGAGGTCAGTGGCCCCGGTCCCGGCGTTCGGCAGCGGCCTGTTCCAGCGCCCTGTGGGTGGGGGAGCCCTCGTCCGTGGTCAGGACCACAAGTTCGAGCCGGTCGGTGCCGGGGACGACATAGGCGGTGTAGTCCAGGTCGAGCCGACCCGCCCGGGGATGCAGGAACCCATGGCTTCCGATGGTCGGCCCCTGCACGTCGTGCTCCTCCCAGATGGCGGCGAATCGGTTGCTCCGCTCCGTCAGGTCGGCCACCAGCCGACGGCCGCGCTCGTTGTGGGGGTCGGAGGCCAGCGCGTGACGCAGCCGGTGCACATTGCTGTGCGCCGTCTTCTCCCAGTCCGTGAGGAGCCGGGACGCGCGTGGGTCGCAGAAGACGAACCAGGCGAAGTTCCGGTGCTCCACGGGAAGCTCGGCGAAGTCGAGGAGCAGCCAGGACTCCGCGTCGTTCCAGGCCAGGATGTCGCGCATGGGGGTGACCACGTGCGCGGGCCAGAGGTCCAGCGAACCGAGCAGCCGCAGGGTTGCTTCCGGTACGTCCGGGGCCTCGGCGGAGCGGCCGTGGGGTGCCGGACCCCCGGCGCCGAGGCGGTGCAGGTGGCGGCGGGAGTCCTCGTCGAGTTGCAGGGCGGTGGCGAGCGCGTCCAGGACGTCGGGCGAGGGACGGCGCTGGCGGCCCTGTTCGAGGCGGGTGTAGTACTCGGGGCTGATGCCGGACAGCGCGGCGACCTCGGCCCTGCGCAGCCCGTTCAGCCGTCGGGTGCTGCTCCGGGGCAGGCCGGCGGCCTCCGGGGTCAGCCGGGCCCTGCGTGAACGCAGGAAGTGGGCCAGGTCGGGGAGGGCTGCGGATGGTGCCATGCACCGAGTATCGAGTACCGGCCCCGCCCCACCCAAGGGTGGCCCTGCCGGGGCCACCCCCGGCGACACCTGCCCGCAGCGGTGTCTCGTGGCCGTTTGGTACCCGGCCCAGACTGAGCCGGACAACGACCACGACGCAGAACGGCCGTGTCGCCGACGGGTCCGATCCGCCCCGTCGGGACATCCGCGCCGCCTTCCCCGAAGCCTGCCCATGTCCACATGCCCTGACGGAACACTCCCGTCCTCCAGCCCCACCCCGCCGCCCGCCGATCCGGCGCCGGCGGCCCACCCCGACCCGTCGGCGTCCGACGGACCGGCGCCCGCCCGGTACGCGCCCCTGGCCGTGCTGAGCGCGGCTGCCGGCCTGGACGCCGGTGGTGTCGCTGTGCTCAACAGCGCCCTGCCCTCGATGGGCGCGCACTTCGGCACATCGGCACAGAACCTGTCCTGGGCGGTGACCGGGTACGCGCTCGCGTTCGCCGGTCTGCTGCTGTGCGGCGGGGCGATGGCCGACCGGTTGCGACGCCGGAGGGTGCTCGTCCAGGGCCTGGCGACCGTGGCTGTGGGCGCCGTGCTCGCGTTCGAGGCGCCTGTGTTCTGGATGGTCGTTGCGGGACGGGTGCTGCAGGGTGCGGGCGCGGCGATCACCATGCCGGCCGCTACCGCCCTGCTGACCTCGGTGTATCCCGGCGGCCCGATGCGCTCACGCGCCCTCGGGGTGTTCTCCGCGGCACAGGCGGGCTGCTACGGCGCCGGGCTGGTGTTCGGCGGCGTGATCACCGGTGCTTTCGGCTGGCGCTGGGTGTTCGCTCTGCAGGCAGTGGCAGCCGCGCTCACCTCCGTGGCCGCGCTGCGTTGGCTGCCGCAGGGAGCACGACACCACCGGGCCCGCCTGGACCGGACAGGGAGCGTCGCGCTGGTGGCGGCCGTCGTCCTGACCGTCCTGGGCGCCGACCTGGCGTCCCGGTCCGGAGGCGGCCTGCTCGCGGGTGCGGCGGCCGCGGCCGCCGCGGCCGGCGGATACCTGTGGTGGCGCCGGGGCCGTACCCGCGGCGGGGACACGGTCCTGCTGGACCGCGGTCTGCTGCGGGTACGCGGGGTACGGACCGCGACGCTGGTGGCGGGCGCCTTCTACTTCTGCGTCACCGGCTCGTTGTTCCTGCTGCCGCTCTACCTCCAGCAGGTTCGCGGGATGTCCCCGGCCTCGTCCGGCCTCGCGATCCTGCCGGTCAGCCTGGCCGTTGCCGCAGCCGCGCTCGTCTCCGGACGCCTGATGAAAGCCCACGGGCCGCGCCCGCTCCTGGCCGCGGGAATCCTGCTCACGGCCGGCGGCGTACTGCTGTGGTGCACGGCCGGAGCGCACAGCCCCTACGGGGGAGCGGTACTGGCCGGCTTGGTCGTCACCGGCGTCGGGCAGGGCCTGACCTTCCCCGCCCTCACCGCCACCGGCCTGCGGGGAGTCCCCGAGCATGCTCACGGCACCGCATCGGCCGTCACGACCACTGCCCTGCAGATCGGCAGTGCTGTCGGCCCCACTGTCCTGGCCGGAGTCGCCCAGACCGCAGGACCTGCGGGCCACGGCACGCTGTCCCTGCCCGGCCACCACCTCGCCCACGCCGCGGCAGCCGGCCTTCTGCTTCTCGTCGGCCTGCCGGCCGTCGCACGCCTCGGCAGGAGAGAGGGGTGAACCGGACCGGTCCGCCTGCCGCGAGCCGGGCCTGCGCATCAGCGACGTCACCACCACCGGCTTCAAGATCCGCATGAACGGACTCGTCAGCGTCGGCAAGGCGTTGTCGGACGAGCCGTACACCTTCGAGACCGTGGGCCGGATCGTGTCCAGCGTGTGACCACTCCCGCGGGCCGGGAACCGCTGCCGGGGGCAGCCCGTCGGCCCTCGACGTGCCTGTCCCGGTGGATGGCCGGGATGTTCGGGTACGTCGCACCGACCTCGTTCGGCGTCGTGGCCTCGGCGATGATCAGCCCGGCACCGGCCCGCTGCGCGTAGTACTCGCCCATGATCGGCAGCGGGGTGCCGTCGGGCGGCGACCCGGTTGCGGGTCATGGGGGCCGTCACGAGACGGTTCGGCAGGCCGAGCGGGCCGAGCCGGGCGGGCTCGAACAGGTCGCGGGCGGTGGCGGCGTCGCCCGCGGCGGTCTGCGACAGGACCGGCACGCCGCCCCGGCCCAGGCCCCACGACGCGGCCGCGACGTATCGGTGCCGCCGGGACGATAGGTTGCCCACCATGACCGAACTCGGACCCGACACCTGGCCCCCCGCCCCGATACGTACCGAACGGCTCGTGCTCCGCGAGTCCGAGGCCCGGGACCGCGCGGCGTTCATCGAGCTGTTCGCCTCGCCCGAGGTGGGCACGTACATCGGTGGTGCCCGGCCGCGCGACGAACTCGAACGCGCGGTGCCCGAAGTGGCGGGACGACGCCCCGGCTGTTTCGTCGTGGAGTCGGACGGGGCGATGATCGGCATGATCACGCTCGATCGGCGCGACGCGGACCGTCGGGGGCACGTCCGCCCGGAGGGCGGGGAGGCCGAACTCGGCTACCTGTTCCTGCCGCAGGCATGGGGGCAGGGATACGCCGCCGAGGCGTGCGCGGCGGCCCTCGACTGGTCCGCCGCCGCACTGCCCGGCGAACCGGTGGTGCTCAGCACGCAGACCGCCAACGAACGTGCGATGCGCCTGGCGGCCAAGCTGGGGTTCACCGAGGTGGAACGGTTCGAGGAGTGGGGCGCCGAGCAGTGGTTCGGCGTACTGCGCCCGGGCACGCAGGCCGGTTGAGCCGATGCCCGACATCCCCCCGTACGGTTCCGGCGCGGTAGTCGGGTCCGGCGCCACGGGCACGTCTGGCGGTCACGGGCGGGCCCGTGACCGCGGACAGCGGAACGACCCGGTGACCCGCTCCATGCTCCGCGCGGAGCGGAACGGCGGTGCAGCGTGAACCAGGACCGGGACCGTGTGCTCGAAGCGTTCCGTCTGGAATCCGGGGCCCTCGCCGACGCCGTGTCCGGGCTCTCCGAGGCCGAGTGGAACCTCCCGACCCGCTGCACCCCCTGGACCGTGCTCGGTCTGCTCGGGCACGTATGCGTGGTGGTGGACTGGCTTCCGGCCATGCTGGACGCGCCGGCACCCGGTGGAGCGGAGATCTCCGCGGTGGAGTACTACCGACCGGACGACCGCTTCTCGCCGCGGACCAACGACAAGCGGATCGCGTTGGCCCGGGACCGTGCGGCGCGGTCGGCCGACGGCGCCGCCTGCGCCGAGGACTTCGCCGGGACCTGGCGACGGGTCGATCGGCTGTGCCGGGCCCAACCGGCCGGCCGGACCGTCCGGACGCGTCATGGCGACGCCATGCTCCTGTCGGAGTTCCTCCTCACCCGGGTCGTGGAGGTCGCCGTCCACGGCCTGGACCTGGCCGACGCGCTCGGCCGCGAACCCTGGCTGACCCCGGCGGCCGGTGAGGCCGTGACGGAGCTGCTCCTCGGCACGGAACACGTCGGGGCCGTCGACGAGTTGGGGTGGAGCCGGTCCCGTTTCCTGCGCAGGGCCACCGGCCGGGAGCCGCTGACCGAAGCCGAAGCCGCACAGATCGAACGGCTCGGCATCCGATGGCTCGCGCTGGGCTGACCCCGTATCAGGCGAACCGCTGATCCCGCACGGGGCCCCGTGCGGGGGCCCGGCCGTCCGTCCGGTAGAGGTCGATGGCGAGGGCGACGGCGGCGTGGGTGGCGGGGTGGGGGTCCTGCCGACGCCAGACGAGGTGGACCGGGACGGGCGGGGCGTCGTGCAGGGGGCGGTAGATGATGCCGTCGCGACGGTACTGGGCGGCGGTGGCCTGCGGGGTGACGCCGACACAGCGGCCGGAGGCGATGGCGGCGAGCCAGTCGTCGATGTCGTGGGTGTGCTCGACGGCGGGCCGTTCGCCCTCGGGCCACAGGTTCGAGGCGGTGGTGCCGGTGCGCCGGTCGAGGGCGAGGGTGCGCGTGGCGACTTCGGCCAGGCGGACACCGCGGCGCCGGGCCCACGGGTCGTCGGAGGCGAGGGCCAGCCAACGGTGCTCGTGGCCGACGAGGGCGTGCGACCAGGACTTGAGGTCGAGGGCCCCGCGGACGACCGCCAGGTCGCACAGCCCTTCGGCGAGTCCTCCCGTGGCCGAGTTGTGGCGGATGAGCCGGAGTTCGACGTCGGGGTGGTCGTGGTGCCAGCGACGCTGGAACTCGGTGGTGTGACGGCCGAAGGCCGACCAGGCGTGGCCGATGTGCAGGCGGCTGTGACCGGTGGTGGCCTCGGCGACGAGCTCGTCGGCGCCGGCCAGCAGCAGGCGGGCGCGGGCGAGGACCTGCACGCCCGCCGTGGTGGGCTCGACCGTGCGGCTGGTGCGGTGCAGCAACCGCACCCCCAGGACCTTCTCCAGGGCGAGGAGGGTGCGGGAGACGGCGGCCTGTGAGACGCCCAGTTCCAGGGCCGCGTCCGTGAAGCCGCCGGTGTCGACGATGGCGACCAGACAGCGCAGGTGCTTCAGCTCCAGGCCGGCGGAGCTCCTTCCACTCTCATCCATACGCCCAGCGTATCGACAGTGCGACGGATGCATTTTGCGTATCGCACGGGGGAGCGCACGGTGAGGGAATGGAGACCTCACAGGACGCCGGGAAGGCCCTCGCCGCCGACGGCGGTGCACCGGGCCGGGGCGGGAGCGGCCGGGTCGGGGCGGCGCTGATGCTGGGCAGCGGCCTGTCCAACCAGATCGGGGCATCGGTGGCAGCGCTGGCGTTCCCGGTCGTCGGCCCGGCCGGAGTGGTCGCGATCCGTCAGTGGGTGGCCGCCGGGGTGCTGTGGGCGGTCGGCAGGCCGCGCCCGCGCTCGTTCACCGCGGCGCAGTGGCGGCCGGTACTGGGACTGGCGCTGGTGTTCGCCGTGATGAACCTGTCCCTGTACACGGCCATCGACCGCGTCGGACTCGGGCTGGCCGTCACGCTGGAGTTCTGCGGGCCACTGGCCGTGGCACTGGCCGGCTCCCGCCGCCGGATCGACGCCCTGTGCGCGCTGGCGGCCGCGGCCGCCGTCGTGGTACTCACCCGCCCCTCCCCGTCCACCGACTACCTCGGCGTCGGCCTGGCGCTGCTGGCCGCGGCGTGCTGGGGCTGCTACATCCTGCTCAACCGTACGGTCGGCCGACGCCTGCCGGGCCTGGAGGGCTCCGCCGCCGCGGCGGCCGTCTCCGGCATCCTCTACCTCCCCGTCGGCGCCCTGGTCCTCTGGCGGCATCCCCCCACCCCGGCCGCCCTCGCCTGCGCGCTGGCGGCCGGGGTGCTGTCCTCGGCGGTGCCGTTCCTCGCCGACCTCCTCGCGCTCCGACGCGTCCCGGCCCACTTCTTCGGCGTGTTCATGAGCCTCAACCCGGTCCTCGCCGCCCTGGTCGGCCTCGTCGTGCTCGACCAGCACCTCGACGCGGCCGCGTGGACGGCCGTCGGGGTCGTCGTCGGCGCCAACACCGTGGCTGTCACGGCGTCCTCCTCCGGAGGCCGTGCCGCTCCGGTCCGGGCGCCGGGCACGCGGCCCGCGCGCTCGTGGCTGTCGCGGGCCCGGCGGTGACCGCGGCGGACCCCCGGCCCGCGCTCACCGCCCCGACAGCATGCCCCTCCTCCGGCTCCGAACGGTCCGGCCGCGCCCCGCCCCGGCCGCCCGGGACGTCACCCGCATCGGCGGTGCCATGATGATCGTCATCGGAACGACCGCCATCGGCGCCCTCCCGCCGGTGGAACACCTGACCGGCCGAGGAACCGTCCCGCCCACCCGGCACGGACCCGAAGGAGAGTGTTTGCACGTGAAGGACCGGATACCGCAGGAGCAGGCCCGTCGCACGAGCCCCCGGCAGTCCGCTCCGGCCCTGCCGCCCTGGCTGATCCGGTGGCAGCGCCCCTTCCCCGACGCCAACACCTTCCTGCTGCCCGGACGGCGGCCGGCCCTGATCGACACCGGCTTCGTCGGCCACGCCGACGAGACCGCCGCCTGGGCCCGTGCCCACGCCGGGGACATCGACCTGGTCGTCAACACCCACTGGCACTCCGACCACGTCGGCGGCAACGCCCTCCTCCAGGCCCGGGGCGCCGCCGTCGCCGCCGGAAGACCGGAGGCCGAGGCGATCACCCGCCGGGACCCCGGCTGCTGCGCGGCCGAATACCTCGACCAGCCCGTCGCCCCGTACACCGTGGACGTACCGCTCGACGACGGCCAGGTCCTCCGCCTCGGGGACACCGACTGGGAAGTCGTACGGACCCCCGGCCACACCCCGGGCCACCTCGCGCTGTGGCAGCCGGAGGAACGGCTCCTCGTCGTCGGCGACGCGCTGTCGGACTACGACGTCGGGTGGGTCGACCTCGCCCTCGACGGCCCCGAAGCGGCCGGCACCGCGCTCGCCTCCCTCGAACGGATGGCCGACCTCGACCCGCGCGTGGTCCTCCCCTCCCACGGCCCGGTCCCCACCGACCCCACAGCCGCGTTCGCCGCCGCCCTGCGCCGCGCCCGGCGCCTCGTCGACGACCCCGAAGGGGCCGTCCGGTACGGCGCCCGCCGGATCTTCGCCTTCGCCCTGATGATCCGCGACGGGATCCCGGCCGGCGAGGTCGAGCCGTACCTCCACGCCCGTGCCTGGCTGACGGATGCCGCCCGCCTCCTGGACAAGAGTCCCGAGGCCCTCGCGACCGAACTGGTCACGACCATGCTCCGCAATGGCGCCGTGGTCCTGCGCGACGGCCGCGTCCACGCCGCCGCCGACCACACCCCGGTGCGGCCCGAGGCGCTGCGCGTGCCCCACCCCGGGGCCTGGCCGACGGCCGGGCCGCGCTGACGCCCGAGGGGACGAGGGGCGGGGGCATGCGCCCCGCCCCTCTCGGCCGTCCGCCCCGGCATGATCCGAACGAGGGCCCTAGTACTCCAGTCTGACTTCGTGATCTTGTCGCAGACCCGGCTGGGAACAGGTACGGCCACCGCGTGATCATCGGGGGTTGTGTGGACTCCTGAAGATCGTGCGGTGGCCGCAGGCCATAGCGTAGACCCTGCCCGCTGGCGGGCGATGTTCGACCAGGTCATGGCCCGGATCGCGGGCAGGTTCGGGCGAGTTGAGCCCCGGGCCGCGGCCCGCGCGTACCTGCTCGGACTGCTGTCGGGTGTCGAACGGAAGAACTGCTGGCAGCCGGCCGAACGGCGGGCCATGCCCGGCCGGGGCCGATGCAACGCCTGCTGCGCCACGCCCGCTGGGACGCCGATGTGGTCCGCGACGACCTGTGTGCCTACGCCGCCGAACATCTCGGCGCCGACGGCAGCGGTCTCGTCGTCGACGAGACCGGTTTCCTGAAGAAGGGCCGGTCCTCGGCAGGAGTGCAGAGCCAGTACACCGGCACCGCGGGACGTATCGAGAACGCTCAGGTCGGCGTGTTCCTCGCCCACGCCACCAGCCGGGGACGGGCCCTTGATCGACCGACGGCTCTATCTCCCCGAACACTCCTGGTCCAATGATCCCGAACGCCGCACCGGGGCCGGCATACCCGAGTCGGTGCAGTTCGCCACCAAGCCCCGCCTGGCCTCGGAGATGATCACTGCCGCGCTGGAAGCCGGGATCACCGCCTCCTGGGTGACCGGCGGCGAAGCCTACGGCCAGGACCCCCAGCTCCGCGCCGCCCTCAAGGCGCACGACATCGGCCATGTCCTGGCCGTCGCCTGCTCGACACGGGTGAGGATCAACCACAGCCGCACTCCCGCCCGCGCCGATACCGTCGCCGGCCTCCTGCCCGCCACGGCCTGGCACCGTCAGAGCGCCGGATACGGTGCGAAAGGCCCGCGGTACTACGACTGGGCCTGGATCCACATCGGCACCAACAGCCATCGCCACCTGCTCATCCGACGCAACCGGTCCACCGGCGAACTCGCCTACCACCTGTGCTGGTCGCCCACCGAAGTACCTCTGTCCGAACTGGTCCGCGTCGCCGGTGCCCGCTGGAGCGTCGAGGAGTGCTTCCAGGCCTCGAGCTGAGGCGGATCACTTGCGCAAAATCTATAGACCGGTCTATTTTTTAGACCATGACATCCAAGGGAGACAAGACCCGGGCTCGGCTCGCCGAATCGATGCTCGAACTCATCCAAACCAGCGGCTACAGCGGCACTGGTCTGAACGCAGTGATCGAGCACGCCACGGCCCCCAAGGGATCGATCTACTTCCACTTTCCTGATGGGAAGGAGGGCTTGGGGGTCGCCGCGATCGAACTCGCCACCCAGCAGTTCGAGGCTCTGATCGCCGAATCTGTGGCCTCATCGGGTGGCGCTGCCGCAGCGGCACGCACCGTCGTCGAGACTTTGGCCGCCATCGTGGGCGAGAGCGACTTCCGGCTCGGCTGCCCGGTATCCGTCGTTGCTCTCGAAATGGGTGCGGAGAGCGAGCGGCTGCGTCACGCCTGCGCAACGGCCTTTGAATCATGGATCGCCCGGACTGCGAGGTTCCTCGAAGCGAACGGGCTCGCTACCGAGAACGCCCGCAGCCTGGCGACCGTCATTGTCTCGACGATCGAGGGCGCAGTCATTGTCTCCCGCGCGACGCGTAGCACCCAGCCGCTGCACACAGCCGCCGAAGTTGTGTCCGAACTCATCGCGCATCGCATCAACAACACGGAAGAGACCCGATGAAAACTCATGGAACATCACGACATGCGCTAATTTTCGGAGCATCCGGGCTCATCGGACGACACCTCGTCATGACCCTGGCTGAAGCAGGCGCGAACGTGACCGCGGTGGTGCGAACTGTCGAATCAGGAGCTCGCGTCATGCGGTGGTTCCGCACGCACGGTCTGACACAACCCGTCAACGTGGCAATCGTCGACTTCGACGCGCCTGAGATCCTGGTGGGCGGCACGGCGGCCTTCGCGGACGTGACTGAGATCCATAACTGCGCCGGCTCCTTCCGGTTCGGAATGCCGGCTGAGGAGGCGCGCAGCGCGAACGTCGGCATCGTCGAGAAGCTGATCGATTTCGCTTCGGATCTCCCGCAATTGCAGCGCCTGGTGCACATTTCCGGTTACCGCGTCGGTGGCCAGAATCCCGCTGCCGTGCCTTGGTCGGACGAGCACCGCGCGGCGGTGTATGCGGAGCTGGGTGGCTATGAGGCGTCAAAGGTTGAGTCCGATGCCATCTTCCAAGCCCGGGCCGCCGAGCGTGGGGTCCCCTGGACCATCATCAATCCGGCCACCGTGATTGGCGACAGCGCAACCGGTGAGTCAGATCAACACATTGGGATCGCCACCACTATCGAGCAGATGTGGCGCGGCACCGCGTCAGCACTCCCCGCCGGGAAGTCCACGTTCGTCCCGGTCCTGACAGTCGACTACATGGCGAACTTCATGGCCGCTGCAGCGGTCGATCCCCATGCTGCGGGCAAAGCGTACTGGATCCTTGACGATGCGACCCCGCCGCTCGCGGACCTGTTCACCCATGTTGGTCAGCACCTCGGCGCGAAGGTCCCGAGCCTGAGGATCCCGATCGGTGCCATCAAGCACCTTCCCCAATGGGTCACCAAAGCGGATCCGGAGACCCTCGGCTTCCTGTCCTCCGATCGATACCCGACGGGGCCCGCCATCGAACTCGCCGCAAGGCATGGCATTCCAATGCCCGACGTACGGATCTCGCTCGAGCGCTGGGCGGACTACATGGCCGCACACCGGTTCGGTGCGTCGAGGGGCGACGAACGGCGGTTCATCGATGCAGGAGGCGTGCGGACATTCGAACTCGGCGCAGCTGGATCCAGCAAGTTGATCCTACCGGGCTTGCCGGTCAACGCCGATACCTGGGCCGATGTCGCCGCGAGCATCGGCGCGCGAGCGGTCGATCTGCCCGGCCTCGGCCTGAGTGGCGGATCGGGCATTCGGGACTGGGAACGCTGGCTGCCAGCGGTACTGGGCGAGGAACCTGTCGAACTCATCGGCCATTCCATCGGTGCGGCCGCGGCCGTGCTCGCGGCAGACCGGATTCCGGCTCGAGTCTCATCCCTTACGCTGATCGCACCGTTCTTCTTGCAACCCCTTGCAGACGCAGGGACTAGGTTGCGGCCGTTCGTACGCAGTTACCTGCGACACACGGATGCACACCAGCTGTCACGTCGACTTACTGGGTCGGATGCGAGCGCGACGGCGCTCGCGACCACAGTTGACGACCTCAGACGTGGCCGTGCCGCGTACGTGGCCAGCCAGCTCGTACGCACAGGATCGAAGCGCTGGCGCGCCGAGCTATGGGAAGCGCTCGGGCGGTTCGATGGCCCCGTCCATATCATCACGGGAAGCGATGACCCGCTCGACCGGAGCGCCGCGAACGAGCTTGCAGCGCTCCCGAATGTCAACCTCGTCTCGGTACCGGGTGCCGGACACCACCCTCAGCTGACCCACGGTGACGCACTCATCGATCTACTCAAGGACTTGAAGTAGACAGGCGTTCCGGGGAAGCGTGCACACATGAGGAGCGGCCGCCCCACAGCGCGCGACGAACGGTCTGCCTCCTCGAGCTCAGAACCGGAGCCGCCCAGCAGGAAAAGCCTATTACGAGCTGGTGTGTGATAGCGGGTGATGTGTTCTTGCTGGTGGGTGGCATGATCCGGGTGCGGCGATCATGCTCGGTCGGACGGTTCTCGCGCATCAGGTGTTCACAGGGGTCTCCCGGGGGGCATCTCGCCTCCCTGGTTGAGGAGTTGGCTGATCCGTGGCAGGCCGTGGTCGAGGGGCGTCGTCACGAAGCTCGCGGCGGGGCCAGGAAGCGCGAGGCAGGAGCCGGTGCCCGGCATCGGCTGGTGTTCGTCGACCGGCTCGTGGCCCCGCTGATTCACCTGCGGCACGATCTGCCGCATGCGGCGTTGGCGCTGCTGTTCGGCGTTGACCGCTCCACCATCACCCGTGCGACCGCCGTCCGCAACGAAGGCATCGATACCTGTTTCCAGCACTTTCCCGACGTGGAGGTTCTCCTGGACGACGGCTACCCCGGGCTCCGCCGCGATCACCCCGGCCAGGCAGTGACCCCACCCAGGAAGGGAAACAAGATCAGCCCGCCCGAGGTCCTCGAAGCCCGCCTACGGGCCCGGCACCGGCACTCCTCAAAACGCATCACCGTCGAACACGCCCTCGCCGACCACAAACGCTGGAAGCAACTGGCCCGCTGGACCCACCGCCGGCCTCGTCTCCGACCGCAACACCACCCACTGACACAAACCCACAGCTCAGGAACCCGCGTCTTCAACACAATCACGCACCAGCTCGTAAGCCGCCTTGTAGGCGACGTACCCCCATTGCTCGCTGTCCGGGCCGGGGGCGGCGTGCGGGTCGGGGAACCAGCGGTTGATCGGGCCGAGGCCGGGCGGAGGAATGGTGAGGCCCTTCGCCATCGCCGCCATCGCCTCGGCGGAGCTCGTCACGTAGGGGACGGCCCCGGAAGATCCGTAGGAGTCGCTCGCGGCGTCGGCCTCGGGGGACGCCAGAGTCGTGCACAGCACCAGACAGCTGCCCGGGGCGAGCCGGGCTGTGTACTCCTGCACCAGGGCGGCGGCCTCGGCCGGGTCGGTGATGTGGCCGATGACGGACATCAGCATCAGCGCGACCGGCCGGTCCAGGTCCAGCGTCCGCGCGGCGTGGGCGAGCACCGTGTCCGGGTCCGCCAGATCGGCGTCCACGTAGTCGGTGGCACCCTCGGGCGTGCTGGTGAGCAGGGCGCGGGCGTGCGCGAGGACGATCGGGTCGTGGTCGACGTAGACGATCCGGGCGTCGGGCGCGACGCGCTGCGCGACCTCGTGGGTGTTGTCGGCGGTCGGCAGCCCGGTGCCGATGTCGAGGAACTGCCGGTACCCCTGCTCGCCGGCCAGGTGCCGTACCGCCCGCCCGAGGAACGCGCGGGTGGCGAGGGCCAGGTCGACCATGACGGGGTACTCGCGCTTGATCTGCTCGCCGAGCTCCTGGTCCGCGGCGAAGTTGTCCTTGCCGCCCAGCAGGTAGTTCCAGAACCGCGCGGAGTGCGGTTTCTCGGGCTGGAGGTCCAGGTCCTGCGTGCCGTCGGTCATGAGGGGGAGTCCTTTCCGGTCCGGATGCGGGTGGTCGGGGGCGGGGCGAGGGCCGCGGTCGCGTCCATCGCGGCGAGGTAGGCGAGGACCGCCCCCTTGTCCTCCGTGACCGTCGACGCCTCCGGGTGGAGGCCGCGCACGATCAGCCGGTCGGCGAGCTGCCGGTGGGGGTAGCGCAGGATGTCCGCCGATCCGCTCAGCAGCAGCGGGTGCTGCCCGGCCGTCGTGGGGATCACCTGCAGGGTGACCGCTCCCCGGTGCACGGTGAAGTGGTCCAGGCGGGCGAGCTGCTCGGCCATCACCTCCCGGCTCCCGATCACCCGCTCCAGTACAACGTCCTCGACCAGGGCCCACAAGCGCACGGGCCGGTCCGCGCGGTGGACGGTGTGCCGCTGACGCTCCTCCAGGAGCCGCAGCCGCCGGCAGATCTCCTCCGCGCCGGCCCGGGGGTGCCGCAGCTCCAGGAGCGCGCGGGCGTAGCCGGGGGTCTGGAGCAGTTCGGGAACCACGCCGGGGGCGTAGGTACGGATCAGGCTGGCGGCCGATTCCAGGTCGATCACCCCGGCCAGGTGGTCGGGGAGGATGTCGCGGTACGGGTGCCACCAGCCCGGCTTCCGCACCTCCTCCAGCGAGGCCAGGACCGTCTCCGCCTCGGCCTCCGGGGTCCCGTACAGACGCAGCAGATGGCTCACCGTCGCACGGCGCGGGGCGGTCCTGGCGAGCTCCAGACGGCTGAGCGTCATCTCGTGCACGCCGAGCGCCGCGGCGGCGGCCTCCAGGGTGAAGCCCGCGGCCTCGCGCCGGGCGCGCAGCTCGGAGGCGAACAGGCGCAGGGCCACGGTGGGGCCGGAGCGGGGCCGTGACACAGACAGAGCCCTTTCTCGTCGGTGGGTCCACGTTCCACGATCCAACAGTGACCGCCGCCCCGCACTCTGCAGGGTTGCAGAGTGTGGGGTGACCCTGGATAGTGGTTTAGGCCACTTGGCCGAAAATTCTTCTCCCGGTCGTCCCCCCGAGGAGTGGAGGTACTCATGTACGTCTGTATGCCGGCAGGCCTCGGCTCGATCCGCCACACCCAGCGCGTCGTCGCAGCCGAGCTTCGGCTGCGCCACTGCCCGCCCGAGCAGATAGCCGATGCCCAGCGGGTCGTCGCAGGCCTTCTCGATCCGCTCTGCCGGGCCGCGGACGTCCGCCAGTACGGCCTCACCCTCCAGCAGTCCACCAACCTGGGCACGGTCTTCGTGAGCGTGGACGCGGACGGCACGAACATGCGGCGCGAGATACCCATCCCCCGCCCCCGGCCCCCCGTCGACGACGTCCCGGGGCTCTGAGCGGGCAGCCGGCGCGCCGACGGGACAGACTCCCCGCATGGAGCTGATCGCGCGGGGGCGGGACGCCGACGTGTACGCGCTGGACGGGGCCAGGGTGCTGCGGCGCTACCGGCACGGGGGACCGACGGAGCTGGAAGCGCGGCTGATGGAGCACCTGGCGGCCCGCGGGTACCCGGTGCCGAAGGTGTACGGGTTCACCGGTACCGACATGGTCCTGGAGCGGCTGACCGGGCCGACGATGCTGGACGAGCTGGCCCGGCGCCCGTGGCGGGTCCGCTCCCTCGGCCGGACGCTGGGCCGCCTCCACGACCGGCTGCACGCGTTGTCGGCGCCGCAGTGGCTGCCCCGGCGGTTCGCGACGGCGGACGACGACCGGGTGCTGCACCTGGACCTGCACCCGGGCAACGTGCTTCTCACCCGGAGCGGTCCCGTGGTGATCGACTGGCGCAACGCGGGCGCCGGCGATCCCGCCGCGGACGTGGCGATGACCATCGTGACGGTCGGCGGCGCCGAGGTCTCCGGACCGGCCGCCCGCCTGGGACGGGGCCTGTTCGTGCGCGGAGTGCGCAAGGGCTGCCGCACCGACCCCGAGGGGCGCATCGGGGAAGCGATCGAGGCCAGACTGGCGGACCCGAACCTGACGGCCGCGGAGGCGGCATGGCTGCGCCGTCGCGCCGACGGCCGGAGCGGGCGGCGGGGCCGCTGAACGGAGGCCGGACGCGCGTCGCTCCCGCCACCGGCCACGACGTGCCCCTGGGCGCCGGATCCGGTGCTTGACTTCGAGCCCGCTCCAACTCGTAGGCTCCGCCGGGCACACCGCAGCCCGTACCACCGGCCCAGGAGTCCTCATGCGATACCGCACGCTCGGCAGAACCGGCATCGAGGTCAGCGTCCACTGTCTCGGCACGATGATGTTCGGCGCGATCGGCAACCCCGACCACGACGACAGCGCCCGGGTGATCCACGCCGCCCTCGACGCCGGCATCAACTTCGTCGACACCGCGGACATGTACTCCGCGGGCGAGAGCGAGGAGATCGTCGGCAAGGCGCTCGAGGGCCGCCGCGACGACGTCGTGCTCGCCACCAAGGTGCACTTCCGGATGGGAGAGGGCCGCAACCGCAGCGGCAACTCCCGGCGCTGGATCGTCCGGGCGGTGGAGGACAGCCTGCGACGGCTGCGGACCGACTGGATCGACCTCTACCAGATCCACCGCCCCGACGAGAACACCGACATCGAGGAGACGCTGTCGGCCCTGAGCGACCTGGTCCACCAGGGCAAGATCCGCGCCTTCGGCTGCTCGGCCTTCCCCGCCGAGGACCTGGTCGAGGCCCACCACGTCGCCGAGAAGCGCGGCCTGCTGCGCATGCGCACCGAGCAGCCGCCGTACTCGATCCTGGCCCGCGGCATCGAACGGTCGCTGCTGCCGGTCTGCGAGCGCCACGGCATGGGCGTGCTGACCTGGAGCCCGCTCGCCGCAGGCTTCCTCTCGGGCAAGTACCGCAGGACACGGACGGTCGACATGAACACCGGCCGCGCCGCCCTGCAACCGTTCCGCTTCGACCCCGAACTCCCGGAGAACGCCGCCAAGTACGAGGCCGTGGAGCAACTGGCCGAGCTCGCGGCCGACCTCGGCTGCTCACTGCCCGAACTGGCCGTCGCCTTCGCCGCCACGCACCCCGCCGTCACTTCGGTCATCATCGGCCCGCGCACACAGGACCAGCTCGCGGGCCTGCTGAAGGGCGCACAACTCACCCTCGACGACGCGACCCTGGACCGCATCGACGAGATCGTCCCGCCGGGCACGGACGTCTACCGCGCGGACGCCGTCTGGGCCCCGCAGTCCCTGACCGACCCGGCACGCAGGCGACGCCCCCTCACGGAGCGCTCCGCGGGCTGAGCGCCGTATCCGCTCCGGGGACAGAGCGGCGCCGGCCGCCCCCGGAGCGGATACCGGAATCACCGGCCGGCCGGCCGGGCCGACCGATTCGGGCCCGCCTCTCGGGCCGTCGGAGCGGAAAGCCGCAGCGCGGCGGCGTTCCGCTCCCAGCCGGACCACAGGGCGGCATCCGTGCAGTAGCCGCAGTCCGGGCCGAAGAACATCCGGCCGGCCGCCCCGTCGCCCATCAGCCAGTAGCGGAACCAGGCGGTGGCCGGGGCGCGGAAGTCCCCGCCGTCGCCGATCGAGTCGAGGTGACCGGCGCCCCGGACCTCGCCGTAGACGGCGGGGACGTGATCGGAGTCCTGGTACATCGACTTCACCAGCACCGGCCACACGATCCTGTCCTGCTGGCCGGCCAGATAGAGGACGGGCTCGTCCATCAGATCCGGATCGGTCAGGGGACCCGGCTGGATGGGCACGGCGGTGATCACCCGTGGATCGATCGCCGCGTTGACGGCGGCCGCGCCGCCCTGCGAGTGACCGGCCGATCCGATGTGCGCCAGATCCACCTTGCGGTAGTAGGGACTTGAGCTGTCCGCGTTCCGCTGCTCCAGCACGTCGATCCCCAGACGCATGCTGATCGCGTAGTTGGAGGTCGGCGTGTTGGCGGCGGCCACGATGAAACCGTGACTCGCCCAGTGCCGCAGCAACGAGCCGTACACCGCGGGCACCGCCCCTGTGCCATTGCCCCAGATGATCACCGGGTGGGGTCTGCCCGACTGCCCCAGGTCCTGCGGCCGGTAGAAGGTGTGCACGACCCCGACCTCCACGCTCACGGCGTACGGCCCCGGCGCACCCCAGTCGGCACCGGCGGACGGGACGCCTCCCGAGTCCGCCGACACCATCGACGACGCCCCGGTCGGGCCACCCGCCCCGACGGCACCTGCGGAAACCCCGGGCGCCGCCCCCACCGTCAACACGGCGGCAGCCAGAAGCCCGCCGACCGTACGCCACCTTCTCCTGCCCGACATGGCAACTCCTCCACGGATACGGCACGTTGCGCGTCCTCGCAGCGTGACCAGAGCCATGATGGGATTTTGTTTCGCTCCTGTCTGTCCGCAGGTGCCCAGCCGTCGCACCGGATTCCTGGGCGTCTGCACAACGCCGCTCCACGCACTCCCGGGGCGATCCGTGGTGCGGCACCCCCGCGGGAAGCCTGGAATTCCCCGGCGGGACCGCGTCTGCGGCCAGGCACGGACGGGGGCGGGTGTGGAGTTTCGGCTGCTGGGTGGGATTGGGGCACGCACGGACACCGGCCCCGTCGAGCTCGGGCCGGCCCGGCAGCAGACGGTGCTGGACGCACTGCTCATGACCGCCAACCGGCCGGTGACGGTCGACCGGCTGGCGGACCGGGTGTGGGGGGCGGGCCGCCGCAACGCGCCACGCAGACCCTGTACAGCTAGCTACGTGTCCCGGCTGCGCCGACTGCTGCCGGGGACATGCCGGCCGCCCTCGAAGCCGTGCACCTGGCCCTGGAGGGATACCGCCGTGCGGGATTCGCACCCGGCGAGGGCGCCATCCTGACCAACCTGGCACTCCACCACGGGCAGCGCGGCCGGATGCGCCACGCGCTCGGCTGGCAACAGGAGGGCATCGCCAACGCCCGCTCCCTCGGGCAGCCCATTTCGCTGGGCCGGGGGCTCAACATGGCGGGCCTGATCCACTCGTACCTCGGAGAGCTGGACCAGGCCCTCGCATGCACGACCGAGGCGATCGAAACCTATGTGCGGGCCGGACACCATTCCTTCGTGATCAGTCCCCGGATCAACCGGGTCATCGCCCATCACGCACTGGGAAGGTACGAGGAAGCACTGGCCGACGGCACCGAGGAGCTGCGCCTGTGCCACAGCCATCGGCAACAGCACAGTGAGGCCGGTGCCCACGAGATCCTCGTCCGGGTCCACCGCGACACCGGACGCCTCGACCTCGCCGGCACGCACGCCGGGCAGGCACTGCGAAGAGCCCGGGAGACGGGCGACCCGGCCAACGAGACGGACTGCCTGATCACCCTCGCCGGCCTGCACCGGCTGCACGGCCGTTCGGACCGGGCCGTCGAGTGCCTGGAAGAGGCTCTGCGGATCACCCACCGCTGCGACTTCCGCCACCAGGAGGCCGACGCCCACACCCAACTCGCGGCCGGTGACACGGACCTCGCGTCGCACCACGGCGACCGGGCGCCGGCCATCGCCCGTGCCCTGGAGCTGCGTCCCGCGGAACACCGCGCGCTGACGGCCCTCGCCGCCGTCGCCCGCACCACCGGTGCCACCCGGGCGGAGGCCGAACACACCGCACGGTCCCTGCGGATACACGAGGAAACCGGCTACCGCCCGTCACCCGCCGACGTCCCCGCCCCTGCCGGCACACCGGACGGGACGGGCCGCTGAAGCGGAGCGGGGCCGCCCGCCGTCCGTGACGCGGCGACCCCGCCCTCCTGCGGGGCCGACGCCGGCACGTACGCTGCGGCCATGGACGACCCTGTGCTCACCGCCCGGGAACTGGTGCGGGACCGGTTTCCCGCCGCCCGGGCGGCCTTCCTCGCCGGCAGTGTGCTGACCGATCGCCGGACGCCCACCTCCGACCTGGACATCGTGGTCCTCCTGGACGGACCGCCCGCCCCCAACCGGGAGAACCTGGTGCACCGGGGCTGGCCGGTGGAGCTGTTCGTGCAGACGGAGGCCGCCTGGCACGGCTTCGCCGACCAGGAGACCGAGCAACGGAATTCGCCGCTGCTCGCCATGTGCGCCGACGGCATGCTCCTGGTGGACACGGACGGGCTGGGCGCCTCGCTCCAGGACGAGGCGCGGAGGCGTTGGGCCGCGGGCCCGCCGCCGCTCCCGGACGCCGAGCGCGACCACCGGCGCTACACCCTGACCGACCTGCTCGACGACCTGCGCGGCTGTGCGGACCCCGCGGAACGGGCGTACCTGGTCGCGCACATGCTGCAACAGGCCTCGGAACTGGTCCTGTCGGCCGGCGGGCACTGGCTCGGCGGAGGCAAGTGGCTGTCGCGGCGGCTGTCCGGGGCCGACCCCGAAACACACCGCGCGTTGTCCGAAACCGCCGCGAAGGCGATGTCCGGGGACGTGGAACCCTTCGCCGCGGTCGTGGCAGAAGTGCTGGACCGGTGCGGCGGCCCCCTGTGGGACGGGTACGCCATCCGGTGAATCCGGCGGGGCGGGCTCCCGGGCGGGTCCGGGGCCCGCTCACCGGGACGCAGCCGTACGGGACCGGCCCCGTGCACACGGGGACCGGCGTCCTCATCCACCGTTGAAGAAGACCGACAGCCCTCGTGCCGAATCGGACGCGGTGGACAGGTTGGCCACCGCGACAACGGCCACGACCAGCGACAACGACGCCGTCAGCACACCGGATGCCCCCAGTGCGAGCCGGGTGCGCCTGTCGGCCGGCCCCGTTCGCAGGAACCGCCTCCACAACACCGAGCTCAGGGCGACGAGGGCGACCGCCACGATCGCGGCCATCACCGCCAACGCCACGTGGTACCGGGAGTTGTCGCCGATCATCATGTCGAGAACGGGCGGGGGAGAGGCCCCCGAGTCCGAGGAGTCGGCCAGTCGCTGTCGGACCTGATCGAGCGTGCCGGCGAGTCTTCCGTGATGGGTTCCCACGGGCAGCATCGACATCAGCGAGGTGAACGGCGCCACCGCGCCCTGGATGTTGGCCACCACGACCACCGACGAGAGCAGGGCGAGCACCGTGACGACGACGCCGCCCGCCGCGACGGCGGCCCTCCTCGCCGGCCCGGCACCACTGCCCCGCAGGAAGGACTTCCGGAGAAGGACGCCGAGCATCACGAGCACGATCGACAGGGCCGCGGCGATCGCCGCCTTGGCCACGTGGAAACGGAACCAGTAATCGACGACCCTCTCCATGCCCGGGGAAAACATTCGGTCATCGGAGTTCCAGTACCGGACGAATTCCTCGCCGACGGTGTCGATGAGATTGCGCTGGTCCGCGAAGCCGTCCTGCGATCCGTCCGCCGCCAGCATGTGCGGCACCACGAGGACGGCGGGGACGAGGACTGCGGCGAGGGCGGCGAGCAGGGCGGGCACACGGCCCGGGACGCCTGCGAACCACCCGGACCGCACAGGGGCCGCGGGACTGGACATGATGGAGACTCCCCCTGGAGAACGTTGCAGTGGCCGGGTCGACAACCCTGCCTCATCCCGCCCGCCCGGTCCCTGGGGAACACCACCTGTTCCGCCGGGGGTTTTCCCCACCCGACGACGGGGCGCCGCGCGGGGTGCGTGCCGGTGATCCGGCTCCCGGGGCGGTTGCCCGGGAGCCGACGGAGGCGAATCCGCAGTGGGCGCGGAAGTCGATTTCCCGTCACCGAACAAATGTCCCTATTCAATTGTCTCGCCGGGCAGTTCGTGCAGCGTGTGCGCCGCACGGTCGTCGACGGGGCGGCATGGAATTCTCCTGAAAAGGATGCCGCCCGGGAGTGAATTCGCCATTCGATCACGATCTTGATCGGCTTCCCTTTAGGATCGCCGAAAATGCGGTTCTCCGTATCTCCATGTACTCCCTCACGAGCAGGGCCGCAGGCCCTTCCGAACGCTGAGAGCAGGGGATGACATCAACAAGTGAACAAGTGAAGGGAGCCGCGCCCCGACCGCGTCGGCGACGACCGGGGTTACTCGGCCGCCGCACCGTCGGCTGTCTGGTCGCGCTCGCTTCGGGAATCGGCAGTGGTTCGTTGGCCGGGGCGCCCTCGGCGCACTCGCAGGAGAAGGACGGATCGGTGACGGTCCGGGTGGTCCGGGCCGTGGACACCGACGGAGTGTGGACACCCGCGCTGGAACCCGGCATGGCAGGCGTCGAGGTGACCCTCACCGACGACGCGGGGACGGGCATCGAAGGGGTCACGGCGGCCGACGGCACCGTGACACTGACTCCGCCGGAGGGCGGGGTCACCAGCGGCAAGTACCGGGTACAGGTGGTGAATCCGAAGCCGGACGTGCTGTTCCCGGCCTTCGCCTCGCGCCAGGGGCTGGACGGCGCGCCCGACCGGATGAGCAGCAACGAGGAGTTCGTCGACCTCTCCGACGGGAAGAACGTGACGTACACCACCGGGCTGTGGAGCCCGGGCGACTACTGCCAGAAGAACGCCCCGCTGGTGACGACCTGTCAGTCCGCCACGAGCGAGGGCGGATCCGGGCGCACACTGGTCTCCTTCCCGTACGACGCACGCGGCCAGGACGGCGTCGACGTCGACGTCACGGACATCGCCACCGGCGCCGAGACCGGCACGCTGTTCGGCATCGCCTGGAACAAGGCCGACAAGCGGGTGTTCTCCGCCGCGACGGCCAAGCGCACCACGGCCTACGGCCCGGGCGGCGCCGGCGGGATCTACGTGACCGACCGCGCGCAGAAGAAGACCACCCTGTTCACCGTCGTCCCGGACGCGGGGGCGACGGCACACGGCCCGGGAACCGACGACGCCTTCGTCGCCGTGCCGGGAAAGGAGAGCCTGGGCGGCATCAAGATCACCGATGACGGCAGGGACCTGTTCGTCGTCAACCTCAACAACCGCAAGCTCTACCGCTACGACGCCACGGCCGCGACCGCGGCGAAGCCGAAGGCCGTCACGGCGATCCCGGACCCGGGCTGTCCGGCGCCGGTGGACTGGCGGCCGTTCGGCCTCGGTCTGCGCGACGGCGTCGGCTACGTCGGCGGAGTGTGCTCCGGCGAGTCCACCGGAAAGGCCGCGGACCTGCGCGCGGTGGTCCTCCCCTTCGACCTTGCCACCGGGGCGTTCCGGAAGCCGGTCCTCGACCAGCCGCTCGACTACCCGCGCAAGCCCACGGGCGGTTCGCCCCCGTGCGAGGGCGCGGGCTGGTTCCCCTGGACCGACACCTTCCCGACCTCCCAGAACGGCCAGGCGTGCCAGACCTATCTGGCCCGTCCCGAACCGGAGTTGGGCGAGATCGCCTTCGAGACCGACGGCTCCATGCTGCTGGCCTTCCGCGACCGCCTCGCCGACCGGGCCTCGGCCGCCGCCCCCACACCGGGTTCGATCGCCAACGTCCTGGCCGGCGGCGACCTGAACAAGGCATGCCTGGCGGGCGGGACATACGTGATGGACACCAACAACGGCTGCGGGCTCTCGCCCAGGGGCACCCGCTTCTTCGACAACAGCCGGATGGGCGCCATCCACCCCAACGGGGCCTTCGCGGGCATGGCGCGCTCCGCGGTCGAGGACACCATCGCGACCTCCGGTTTCGACCCCAACGACACCGCCTTCGGGTACGGCACCTCCTTCGTCCGGCGCAACGGCGAGCGGGACCCGAAGTTCGGCCTGCGCCTCAACCCGCCGGGAACCATCGCCCCGTTCGGCAAGGGCGCCTCGATGGGAGACCTGGAGGTGCTCTGCGACCAGGCGCCCCTCCAGATCGGCAACCGGGTCTGGTACGACCCCGAGCGCAAGGGCATCCAGAACCCCGGCCAGAAACCGGTCGAGGGCGCGACCGTCCACCTGTACGACCGGTCGGGCAAGATCGTGGGAACGACCAGGACGACGGCGCGCGGTGAGTACTACTTCGACGACTCCAACGTCGCAGGCGGCCTCCTGCCGAGGACCGAGTACACCGTCCGCCTCGACGAACCGGCCGACTACGCCGAGGGCGGGCCGCTCCACCAGTGGGTGCCCACGGAAGCGGACGTCGGCGACAACCACTTCGTCGACTCCAAGGGCGTCGTCCCGCGCGACGCGAAGTTCCCGCAACGGGAACTCACCACCGGCGGGCCGGGGGAGAACGACCACACCTACGACTTCGGCTTCCGGCAGCAGGAGGGCGAACTGCGCCTGGTCAAACACGACCAGGACGGCAGACCGCTGGCCCGCGCGAAGTTCCAGCTGTGGAAGGAGACGAACGGCTCCGACGACCTGCAGACCACCGGAGAGAAGCCGGACACACGGGTCGGCAGGCCCTGTGAGACCGAGACCGACGGCATCTGCCGGGGCACCGGCACACCGGGCACGTACTACTGGCAGGAGACCGGCCCGCCGGCAGGGTACGCCGCGCCGGACATGGCGGTGTTCGGGCCGCTGGAGCTGACCGCCGAGAACCTCGACGACGGGGTCTCGGTGACAGCGGTCAACCGGCGACTGCCCGACACCGCACCGACACCGAAACCGGGTGAGCCCGACGGGCCGGACGCACCGAACGTGCCGGACACACCGGGCGGGCCGAACGGCCCGGGCCACGTGCCCGACTCGGGCCTGGCGTCCACCGGCACGGGCCAGGCGGTCCTGGCGGCCCTGGCCGGTTGCGCGGTGCTCACCGCTCTCGGTGCGGCACTGGTCGTGCTGATGCGCAGACGAAGGGTGCGGCACCCATAACCCCTCCGAGGGCCTGCCGCACGACCGGCCGCCCCGCCCGGCAGGCTCCGGGCGGGGAAGCCGGTACCGGTGGACCCTCCGGGCCGGATCGGGCGGGTTCGCGGACCAGCGGTTCGCGAACCCGCCCTCCCGTGTGACCGACCGATGAGAGAAGGCGACTGCATGGCTCGGAAGAGGAGGACCGGCGGCCGTACGCCGCACCGGACCCTCTGGCTCGGAACCCTGATCGCGATCGCGGTGTGCGGCATCGCGGCGGGCGGCACGGCCGCCTACCGGACACTCTCCGACGACCGTCCCGCCGAGCGGCCGGTCACGATGGACGAGGCGTCCAGGCTGGGGCTGTCACGGTTCAATCTCTACCAGGCCAGTCCCGTGGCGGTGACCCTCACCGCCACCGAGGGCGGCGGAACGGTGGTGCGGGTCGAGGGGGTCGTGGACTACCGGACCCACCGGGCCGTGGGAACGTACCGGGTCACCGGACCCACCGGGACCCCCGGATCCTCCGGGCCCGCCGCCGGGCGGCTCGACCACGGCCTGATCGTCTGGGACACCGGCGGCCTCGGCCTGGCCCCCGCGCCGAAGGGCGGCAGCGGTCCGCCCTGGCGGCAGGCGGAGCGCATCCCGCGCTCGGGCTGGTCCGCGCGCTCCTACACGGCCGACCCCCTGGACGCCGGGCTCCGGCTGCTGATCGGGCTCGGCGCGGACCGCCCCGACAACCCGCTGCTGCTCGCACAGTCCGGGGCCCGCCGGCTGGAGCGCGATCGCATCGACGGCCGCGACTACGACCGGTTCGCCGGGCCGCGCGCCCGGGGCACCACGCCCGGTGCGGGGCCCGAGGACGGACGGTCGCCGCTGACGTACTGGGTCGACGGCGACGGCGACCTGCGGCGGGTGACGATGCGGATGCCGGGCCTGGGAACCCCGACCACCGTGGATTTCTCCGGGCGCGACAGCGGCGCGAAGCTCCCCGCGACGCCGTGGGGCACCGGTTGACGCCCCCGATCCCGCGGCCCTCGGTGTCTGTCGTGGGTGGTTTCGTGGTCGGTGGGGGTGAACTCTGTGGTGGGTCAGTGGAGTTGGTTTCCGAGGGGCTGGCCGGGGGGTGGTGGGGGGAGTACGTGGGCGATGGCGGATGCGCGGTGTTCGATGTAGGGGTTCATGGCGTCGTCGGTGGCGAG